>CALWPG010000005.1 GCA_944383375.1 uncultured Clostridia bacterium
CGCTCGAAATGACAACCTAAGCCATCTAATTATAACTTTGATGGTCTTTTTAAGCGAATCCCAAAATATTCAGTTTTTTATGTACTTGAAACCAAGATTTACCTCAGTTTCATTAAAAATATATCAAAGCAAAAAAATTAAGTCAAACAAAAATACATAACTTTTTACACAATTTTGTGTTTTTTGAGACAATGCATACAATAAGTTGAGGTTGACTCCAACTCTACCCTAAAACAAAGGTTCGCTCATGTTGTTTGGAATGTTGATATTTAGAAGTTTCAAGATTGTTGGGGCGACATTACACAGTTTGCCATCTTTGAGTTTGACATCTTTGTATCTTTCACTTACAAGCCGGATTGGCACTGGATTTGTAGTGTGGCTTGTGATCGTGTTACCCTCGTCATCAAGCATAGTTTCAGCATTGCCATGGTCGGCCGTGATGATTAGGTCGCCGTCCGCCATAAGAGATGCCAGAGCAATTGCGTATGCACATTTATCTATTGCTGTTATGGTTTGTTTTGTGGCTTCAATGTTGCCGGTGTGCCCTAGCATATCTGCGTTGGATAGGTTTACCAAAATGAAATCATACTTTTTTGATGCGATTGCCGATAAGACTTCATCGGTGATTTCAAATGCTTTCATTTTTGGTGTCAAAGAAAAGTCTTGGACATTTTCACTTTCAATGAGCTTTCTATCCTCACCTTCATATGGTTTTTCAATGCCACCATTAAAGAAAAATGTCACATGTGCGTACTTGGTGGTTTCACTTATATGGAATTGTTTGAGATTGTGATTTGAGATTATTGCTGACAAATTGTCCTCTATTTTTTCAGGAGGAAATGCAACAATGACATTTTTAAAGGTGTCGTCATATTCAGTCATGGTGCAAAACTTAAGGTCATGGATATGTTTGGTTTGAAATTTATCAAAGCTTAGATCTGTGAAAGCCTGGGTGAGTTCTCGTGCCCTATCTGTACGGAAGTTGAAGTAAATGACACCATCAAAACTATCTATAGTCTGTGCTTTGCCAATTACCGTTGGCTCAACAAACTCATCAAACACTCCCTGTTTGTAACTTTCATCCAAAGCCAAAGTGGCAGACATATAGTAATTTTGCGCGTGGCCAAGAGCGAGCATGTCGTAGGCCTTTTCCACTCTGTCCCACCTTTTTTCACGATCCATGGCATAAACTCTTCCACAAAGCGAACTTATTTGTGCCTTGCTAGCTATTTTTTGTTGCAGATACATAACAAAACTTTTTCCGCTGTCGCGAAGAGTGTCACGGCCATCCATAAAACAATGGATGCAAATGTTGTTTACACCTGCCCTGTTTGCCATGTCCACCAATGCCACCAGGTGTTCGATGTGTGAATGCACTCCACCGTCTGACGCAAGACCCATGAGGTGAAGAGTGGAATTGTGTGACAAAACGTGGTTTATGACCTCCTTGAATGCCTTATTTTCAAAAAAGGTGCCATCTTTTATTGCGTTATTGATCCTAGGCAAATCCTGATAAACTATTCTGCCAGCACCAAGATTAAGGTGACCAACCTCGCTGTTGCCCATCTGCCCCTTTTCCAGCCCCACACACTCACCACTTGCACAAAGTGTGGCATGAGGATAGATGTTTAATTTGTCCAAATTAGGTGTACCTGCAAGACGAATTGCGTTACCTTTTGTTTTGTCGCTAAGACCAAAACCATCTAATATAAGTAAAGTTACCATGCTTCGATTATAGTACAAAAATTGAAAATGTACTAATATTTTTGGCGTGCAAATAAAAAATAATTTTTTTGTTGACAAATTCCGATACTTAATATATAATGGCAAAGTCACATATTGTGATTGGCTTTTTGGCGATGTAGCTCAGTTGGCTAGAGCGTGCGGTTCATACCCGCAAGGTCAGTGGTTCGAGCCTACTCATCGCCACCATACTATGGTCCCATGGTCAATCGGTTAAGACACCGCCCTTTCACGGCGGAGTGAGCAGTTCGATTCTGCTTGGGATCACCAAAAAACGCAAGGCACAGTGCCTTGCATTTTTTTTTGCATTGTCATTCTGAGTGGCTTTGCCACGAAGAATCCCACACTCTGTCATTCTGAGGAGTTTATGCCGAGGAGTTCACACCCTGTCATTCTGAGGCACTTTAGTGCCGAAGAATCTCTGAGATGTCTCACATTCGTTCGACATGACATTACTTTTTGTCATTCCAAAGTGCGTAGCACTGAGGAATCTCGCCCATCGGGCGCACATGAGATTTCTCGCTGGCACTTGAAATGACATGTGGGGAAGGAATGCGCTGCATTCCTTGGATCTGAGATTTCTCAGAAAAGTAGGCATAGTAGAGTGGTATGCCGAAAAACAAAAAACGCAAAATTGTGAGGCAAAGACGAGGCTCGCAATGTCGGGCTAGGCAGGAGTTTACAAATCGTAAATGACTGTCTAGACCGGCATTGCAGAAACAAAGTATTTGCCCACAATTTTGCGTTTTATTTTAAGAAGCCTTGGATAATCGCATCCTCCGCCTCTTTCTCATCCAAACCCAGCGACAAAAGCTTTAAAAGTTGCTCTCCAGCAATTTTTCCTATGGTCGCCTCATGCACAAGCGATGCATCGGGGTGATTTGCCACAATTTTTGGTGTGGAGCCTACTTTTGCATTGTTTACAATTATTGCATCGCATTCGATGTGTGCGTAGCAGTCGTTATTGCCTTTCACATCGGAGTAAAAGTCTTGATATGAATTATCTTTTGCCACGACGCGAGAACTTAGTTTGGCCTTTGAATTTTTTCCGTCAAGGTCAACATCGAAGATGCTTGTCGCCTTTTGTTCTCCAGTGGTGAGCACTTTTTCGGTGATGACAAGATTTGCACCATCGGCAAGATGCGCTGTGGTTTTTCTTACCGTGCTGTCAACACCTTCAAGCTGAGTGGTTATCATCTCCATTTTGCTGTCTTTTTCCATATTGATGACAGTTTCTGGGTTCATAACCTTTTGCCCACTGCCCTCACCATGGCCATAATGGCGCTCAATATATTTTACTTTGCTGTTTTGCCCCACGTAAAAAGTGTGGACGCCGTCATGCTGACTTGTGCAGCTTGAACAGTTGTCAATACCGCAACCTGCAATTATTGTGACATCACAATTTTTGCCTATGTGAAAATCGTTCAATACAACTTCTTGGATATCTCCACTGGTAAGCACCACCGGTATGCCAATGGTTTGACCAACTGTGCCGTCTTTTATGAAAATATCTATGCCACTTGCACCCTCTTTAGACACTATATCTACATTTTCATTTGTTTTGCGATCAAATAACTTACCGTTTACCCTGATGTTATATGCTCCGCCAAACACCGCATTATCCGTGACAATGTTTAAAAGTTCATCTTGTTTCATCTGTTACCTCCACAGCCTTTGCACGATTTTATTGAAAGTGTTGGCAAAATTTCGTGATTTTTGCCGACTTTTTCAACTTTTCCCTCTTTCATGACAATAATTGTATCTGCAATTTCAATCATCTTTTCTTGGTGAGAAATTAGTATCATCGTGCCCTTTACTTGGTTTTGAAAATTTTTAAAAGTCTGCACCAAGTTCGAGAAACTCCAAAGGTCAATGCCTGCCTCTGGCTCATCAAATATGGTAATTGGACATTTTCTTGCGAGCACACTTGCTATTTCAATGCGTTTGAGTTCTCCACCGCTAAGTTCTCCAGAAAGTTCACGAGTTAGGTATTCCTTTGCGCAAAGCCCCACATCGGAAAGATAGGTTGAAAGTGATTTACCCTTTTCACTGCTTGACAATCGCAAAATATCCAAGACTTTGAGTCCTTTGAACTTGACAGGTTGTTGAAATGCAAAAGCAATGCCCATTTTGGCTCTTTCGGTTATTGAAAAATCTGTTATGTCCTGATCGTTGTAAAAAATTTTGCCACTTGTGGGTTTAAGTATGCCCATGATAATTTTGGCAAGAGTGGATTTTCCCGCTCCATTTGCGCCTGTTATGACTATGATCTCATCAGAAAATGTGAGATTAATATCTTTTAAAATCTGTTTGCCCATAGCAGAGTAACAGACATCTTGTAATTTTAACATATATCTCCTTTGTGGCGAAAGGAAAGTTCCTTTCGCCAACTATTAAACTAAAGAATTTGCAAAATAACTTTGCACTATGTGGATGATAGCACACAAAAATGAAAAAGTAAATTGTTTTTTGGTATAAGGTTTATTTTTCTGTGTCATTCCGAGTGGTCTTGCCATGAGGAATCTCAAGAGGTTTCTTACAAAGTTTAGGATGACACAATAGTTAAAATTTCTCGCTATCGCTCGAAATGACAATGAGTGTTGCTCAAAATGACACAAAAAATGCCATTTGATATGACATGTAAACAAAAAACTGAACTATAAACTAAAAAAATCTCGACTAACACTATAGCCGAGATTTTGCATCACATAATTATTTTTCTGTTACATACTCTGTGTCGCCAACAACAACTCTTACTTCAAGTCCGTCAGGAACTTTTGCATTTGTTGCTGTACACTTTGAGCGAACCCAGTAGCCATTGTCATTTTCCTCAGTCCTTGTGCTAAAGGCACAACTAATTGTTCTATCACCAGTCACTTCTGTATAGGTGTCAGCTGTTGCACCCCAGTATTGAGCACAATCTTTAAGTAATGTTACAAGATTGTCACCTTCTGATACTGCATTGCCAAGAACTTCATCGCCTTCTTTAAGAGTGAAAGTGATTTTTTTGATGTCGCTTACTTTAATTTCATCAAAGTTTATATTCACCGATGTGTCAAGATATTGGTTATTGTCACCATACCAACTTGTGATAGTTGCCTGATGAACAATATTACCACCATCAACTGTAGTAAGTCCACATCCTGCCAAAAGCACTCCAGCTAGAAGTACAAGACATAGCATCTTTAAAGCACTCGCTAACTTTTTCATTTTTTCCTCCTTTTGTTAATTTATCATATTCAACCTATCTCAATTTAGGATGATATGTCAACCAAAAGAATGATGCATCATCCTAATTTTTTATTTCTTTTGGAATAAACTAAACCGAGGGATGAATATGACTCTTACCAAAATTGTTGTTTCAAGACTATTAATATTTATGAATGAACAAAATTCAACTCAGTATAAACTTGCACAAAAGAGTGGTGTGCCTTTCCCAACAATCAAGAGTATTATGCAACAAAAAACTAAAAATATTTCACTTAGGACAATAATCTTGCTTTCACGTGGGCTTGGAATTAAGGCAAGTGAGTTTTTAGACGATGCAAGCTTCGATGAAGTTGAGTTATTATGAGATTTCTCGCTTCGCTCGAAATGACACGAAGGGCTATCGCTAAAAATGACAAAAAGTGTGTGGCGCTGCTCCATGGATATTGACATAAAACAGGCTTTATGATACATTAACATAGAAGTGAAAATGAAAGAAGAATATCCATGCCCAATAGAATTAAGTGATGGACAATACACCTTTAAAAATCAAGACGGAACACTTTGGAGTGATGTATATGGTGAAAAAGGTATATTTCGTGCTGCAGAAGTTTTTTCCGAAGGATTTGCAGCAGTTGAATTAAAAAATGGTGAATATACTTTTGTAGATACAAATGCAAATTTGATGAAACATAGGTTTGATGGTGCAAAAAACTTTCATGAAGGGTTTGCAGCCGTCGAATTGAAAAATGGCGATTTCACTTTTGTAGATACAAATGCAAATTTGATGAAACATAGGTTTGATGGTGCAAAAGACTTCCACGAAGGGTTTGCGCGCGTTATTTTAAGAAATGGTGACCGAACTTTCATGGATACAAATGGAAATTTGATGAAACACAGGTTTGATGGCGCAAACGATTTTCATGAAGGCTTTGCAGCTGTTAAATTAAGTGGTGGTGACTGGACTTTTATGGACACAAACGGAAATTTGATGATGCACAGATTTTATATGGGGAGTGACTTTCACGAAGGGTTTGCAAGTATTTTATTAAAAAGTGGCGACTGGACTTTTATAGATAGGAATGGGATTTTGATGAAACATAAATTTTGGGATGTATCCAATTTTTCCAAAGGTTTAGCTCAAGTTAAGTTTAAACATGATTCTCATTGGACATATTTGGACAAATATGAAAATATTTGGGAGGGTGATGAAGTCGACAAATTATATAAAATTTATTATAATCCACAAAAACTTTTTGAACTTGACAATGTCGACAAAAAATACTTTAAAACAGCACTTAGTGTCATAAAACAAAAACTTGTGGATATGGAGAAATCATCTAAAGAGGAAACCAAAGACCATAGAGAGAAATTAAATGAAAAAATACAAGAGAAATTTGGTGATTTGGTTGAAGAATTAAGACAAGAAAAAATAAATGCAAACAATGAAAAAGATAGAGAATATTAAAAAAATCGTTCCAAAATGGACGATTTTTTTACTTATCATTTTTGTATTTAGTTTTATTCGTGGTGGACACTTTTACTGCAATTATGATTGCAAGTGCAAGCGATGACACCACGAACAGTATAGCAAAAAGTACAATGCTAGTCACCATATCGCCTGATTTTACAAGTGTGTTTGTGGCAGATAGCACAATCATAACAATGCTAAGTACCATACAAAACGCACATGTGAAAATCAAGATTGGATATATGGTTTTATTCATCTAAAACAGTTTTTTCCTGCCCTGTCATGCGATGTTGACGATAGTAGTAAACAAGCATGCCTAGCAATGCCATACATACAATAAAGGCTAAGGCAGTGCCTACAATTCCCCAAATACGAAGGCCGGTTGCTCCGTACATTACAAGAGCATTGATGCAAATTATCAACACAACTAAACTTGCAAGGGCGCCTAGTGCAGCCAAAACTATAAGCACCATATCATAATTTTTTTTCATATTACTTTCTCCTTTCCTTAATTATTTTAAACTAAATACAAAAAATTATTAAATTTTATTAACTTTTTAGTCATTTTCAGCATTATTTTCGTTGTTTTTTATGTTTTCTTCAATTACTTCATCAATGTCAGTGCTCTCTTGCTCTTCATGTTCACTTGTGGTCAGACAAACCACTTTTGCTCCTTCGCGAAGTTTCATAATCTTGACACCTTGAGTACTTCTTGAGAGCAAACTTACGTCTTTGACTGGAGTTCTTATAATCACACCGTTGTCCGCTATGATCATCAAATCATCATCGATATGGACTTGTTTAAGGCTTACAAGCTTGCCTGTTTTTTCATTGAACACACCAGCCTTGACACCTTTTGCTCCACGAGAAGTTAATCTAAAGTCACCGGCATTGTTTCTTTTTCCATAGCCATTTTCAGTGATAGTGATTATCTGAGCATCTTCCTCGCCTTTTTTGATGACAACCATTGAAACAACATGTTCATCTTCGTCCAAAGATATTGACTTAACACCTTGAGCAAGTCTGCCCATCGTGCGAACTTTGGTTTCGCTGAACCTGCAGCACTTGCCGGCAGTTGAAGCAACCAATATCTCATCGTCACCACCAGATGTCATGACAGAAACAACTTCATCTCCGTCGTTTAATGTTATGGCTATTTTACCATTTTTTCTTATGTTTGCAAATTCAATAAGCTTGGTCTTTTTGATGAGACCATTTTTGGTTGCGATGATCAAATTACCAGTCTTATCCTCTTTCAAAGGAATTATTGTATTGACTTTTTCTTCACTTTCAAGAGGTAAAAGATTTATGATCGCCCTACCTTTGGCTTGACGCTGGGCTTCTGGTATTTCATATGCCTTGATGGTGTAAACTTTACCAAAGTTGGTGAAGAACATCAAATCATCGTGAGAATTTGCAATAAATATGTCCTTGACATAATCCTCTTCTTTGGTTTTGTGAGCGCTGATTCCAATACCACCACGTTTTTGAGCTTTATACTCGCTTACACTCATGCGCTTTATATATCCAAGACCTGTCATAGATATGACTACATCTTCCTTCTTGATTAGGTCTGCTATGTTTATATCACTAGAGTCATGGCTGAGTTCAGTTTTTCTCTTATCTCCAAATTGAAGTTTAATTTTTTCCAAGTTTTCATCTATTATAGAAAGAACTTTTTCTTCGCTTGAAAGTATGCTGTTTAGTTCGTTGATCAAGTTTTCAAGCTCTGCATATTCTTCATTGAGTTTTTCAACTTCAAGTCCTGTAAGTTTGCTCAGACGCATATCAAGGATTGCATTTGCTTGAATGTCGTCGAGTTCAAAATTGGATGTGAGTTTGACTCTTGCGTCATCTTTGTCGTCAGCTTCTTTGATTATTTTTATCACTTCTTCAATATTTGCAAGTGCGATTTTTAGACCCATGACGATGTGCATTCTCTCTTCAGCTTTTTTAAGGTCAAACTTTGTTTTTCTAATTAGCACATCTTTTTGATGCTCAAGGTAATAATAAAGAATTTCTTTTAAGTTCAAAACCTTTGGCTCACCATCAACAAGTGCCAACATTATTATGCCTTCACTTTGTTGCAACATGGTCTTTTTGTAAAGTGTGTTCAAAACAACTTGAGCATTGGCATCTTTTTTGATGTCAACAACAACTCTAAGACCGTCACGATCTGACTCCTCTTTGATGTCAGAAATGCCTTCAAGTTTTTTGTTTTTGACCATATCTGCCATCTGCATGATGAAACGTGCTTTGTTCACACCGTAAGGCAGTTCGGTAATAACTATTCTATACCTTCCACTAGGCGTCTCTTCTATCTCAGCTCTCCCACGCACAACAATGCCACCTCGGCCTGTTGTGTAGGCGAGTCTTACCGCATTTCTGCCCATGATTATGCCACCGGTAGGAAAGTCTGGTGCTGGAATATGTTCCATAAGTTCATCAATGGTGATTTCTGGGTTTTTAATGAGCGCTTGAACACCGCTGATGACCTCACTTAAATTGTGTGGAGGAATGTTTGTTGCCATACCAACGGCTATACCATCAGCACCATTGACCAAAAGATTTGGGAATTTTGCAGGTAGTACCCTTGGTTGCATTAAGGTATCGTCAAAGTTTGGATAAAAGTCAACAGTTTCCTTGTCTATATCCTCAAGCATATACTCAGCAATTTTGCTTAGCCTTGCCTCAGTGTAACGCATAGCAGCAGGGCTGTCGCCGTCAACTGAGCCAAAGTTTCCGTGTCCATCGATGAGAGGATATCTTATTGAAAAGTCCTGAGCAAGTCTTACAAGTGCATCGTAGACAGAGCTGTCGCCGTGAGGGTGGTATTTACCCATGACTTCACCCACAATTCTTGCACATTTTTTGTATGGCTTATCACTGTAATTGCCAAGTTCTCCCATGGAGAATAAAATACGTCTATGCACTGGTTTAAGTCCATCTCTAACGTCTGGAATAGCACGTGAGACATTGACTGCCATCGCATAGGAAATAAAGGATTTTTTAAGTTCGTCAGTTGCTTCTACCTGACGAATTTTTGTATTTTTGAATAACTCATGTAATTCTTTCTTTTCTTCCATAATTCACCTTTAAACATCCAAATCTTCAACAAGTTTTGCATTTTCTTCAATAAACTGGCGCCTAAGTTCGACATCTTCGCCCATAAGTCTATTGAACATTGCATCTGCTTCAACGGCATCTTTCATGGTGATTTGAACAAGCACTCTATTTTCTGGGTTCATTGTCGTTTCCCAAAGTTGTTCTGGATTCATTTCACCTAGACCTTTGTAACGTTGGATTGTAATGCCCTTTCTTCCAAATTGTGACAAGTTTGCCTCAAGCTCTTCGTCACTGTAGAAGTACAACTCCTCTTTCCCACGATTTAATTTATATAGTGGAGGCTGAGCTGCATATACGTGACCCTTTTCAATGAGTGGACGCATAAATCTAAAGAAGAATGTCAACAGAAGTATTCTTATATGCGACCCATCGACATCGGCATCGGTCATGCATATGATCTTGTCATAGCGAAGTTTGCTTTCATCAAAATCATCATGTATACCTGCGCCAAAGGCTGTAATCATGCTTTTTATTTCGTTATTTTCCAAAATATGATTTAGCCTTGCCTTTTCAACATTTAAGATCTTACCACGAAGTGGCAAAATGGCTTGAAAACGTCTGTCTCTACCCTGTTTTGCACTGCCTCCTGCCGAATCTCCCTCAACAAGGTAAATCTCGCAGTGTGATGGATCTTTTTCTGTACAATCAGCGAGTTTCCCTGGAAGTGTTGTGCTCTCAAGCACACCTTTACGTCTTGTGGACTCTCTGGCAAGCCTAGCAGCCTCACGAGCCCTTTGTGCAGTCACACTCTTTAAAACAAGTTCACGTGCCTGGGTTGGATTTTCCTCTAAGTAATCACCAAAACCCTCTGTCACTGCCTTTTCAACGATTGTACGCATCTCACTGTTGCCAAGTTTTGTTTTTGTTTGACCTTCAAACTGAGGGTTCATAAGTTTAACTGAAATGACGGCTGTGATACCCTCTCGGCAATCCTCGCCGCTAAGCTTTTCACTTTCTTTGAGAATTTTGTTCTTTTGACCATAGTCATTGATGACTTTTGTCAATGCCTTTTTAAAGCCATCAAGATGTGTACCACCCTCTTCAGTGTTTATGTTGTTTGCGTATGCGTGTATACTTTCGTTGTATCCGTCATTGTACTGAAATGCAACTTCAACTTCACTTGTTGGGGTAAATTTGTTGAAATATATTGGATGTGGAAACAGTGGTGTTTTGTTTTTGTTCAAATATTCCACAAACTCAATTATTCCACCCTTGAATTCAAATGTTTCGCTCTTTTCCTTGCCCTCTCTTTCATCGGTCAAAGTTATGACTATACCTTTGTTTAAAAAGGCAATTTCACGAAAACGATTTTTTATTGTTTCATAGTCAAATTCAACAGTTTCAAAAATTGTGTCATCTGGCAAAAATGTAACTGTAGTGCCACGCCTATCTGACTTTTCAAGTTTTTTAAGTGGAGCATCGGCAACACCGCGACTAAATTGCATGTAGTGATGATAGCCGTTTTGATAGACATCAACTTTAAGCCACTTTGAAAGTGCGTTTACACAACTTACACCAACTCCGTGAAGTCCACCAGAGATCTTGTAGCCTGCGCCACCAAATTTACCACCAGCATGAAGTTTTGTGAGCACAACTTCAACTGCGCTTTTACCCTCTTTTTCAATTATTCCCGTTGGTATGCCACGGCCATTGTCGGAAACTGTGCATGACCCATCACTGTTGAGTGTTACATCAATTCTTGTACAGTAGCCAGCAAGTGCCTCGTCTATACTATTGTCCACAACCTCAGTAACCAAGTGATGAAGTCCGCGTTCATCAGTTGAGCCAATGTACATGCCTGGACGTTTGCGCACTGGTTCAAGGCCTTCAAGAACTTGAATGTCCGACTGGTCGTACTTTTCACTTTTGGTTAAATCTAACTCTTGTTCCATTTGATATCTCCTGTAAAAGCATACTAAGCTAATTATTGCATAAAAAAGCCTTTGATATACTATTAGTAGTATAACATACTATAATTATATATTAAAGCATTTTTTTAAAAAAATGATGAAAAAAATCCCACCCTTAAAAGGTGGGAAACTATGGGGTGAATAATGGGACTTGAACCCATGGTCTCCAGAGCCACAATCTGGCGCGTTAGCCAACTACGCTATATCCACCACAGTATATACAAATATAATATAAGTTAAAAAATTTGTCAATCACTATTTTAACTTTGAGATTTTTCTTTTTTATGGTATATTCAAACAAAGGAATATTATGAGCACAGACGACGCAATAAGGAAAAGAATTTTAGAACTTGTGGAAGAAAACAAAACAACAATTACCGCACTTTGTTTGAACTCCAATCTAACTCCATCAACAGTATTTGATTTTATGTATGGTAAAATTAAATATCCAAAGGTGATAACCATTAAAAAATTGTGCGCCGGTGCAAATATAACACTTGAACAATTTTTTGCACGAGATTATTTTAATAGCACAGAAGATGTTTATTGAGAGGAAAACATGAAAATAAAAGAAATTTTAGCAAGGATTGGATATGTCAAAAACAAAGCGGGACTATCTGCAAGAGAAGTCAGTTTAAGAATTGGAATGAGTCCACAATATGTTGCACAAGTTGAAAGTGGACGAATTGTTTTGACTATTGAAAAATTGCTACAAATTTTATAAGTTTGTGAATTCCCAATTGAAAGATTTTTTAGCAAAAATATAGATGAATATGATGTTAACAAAGAACTTGAAGTTTTGATCGCTTCACTACCTTTAGACAAAAAGAAAAGTTTGATTGAATTTATAAACCCACTTCCGTCATCACAAACGAAGTGAAAGCTCCCTCTAGAGATTCCTCGTGGCAGAGCCACTCGGAATGACAGAAGTTAGTTTTTCAAAAACTCAATTAATTGTTTTGGTCCCAGTTTTTGCTGTGAACCGTCAATAAGGTTTTTGATGGAGTATTCACCATTGTTTACTTCATCTTCGCCAACAAGTATTGCATATTTTATGCCAGACTTTCCTGCATAAGAAATTTTGTGTTTAAACTTGACATCTTGGAGATACACCTCACAGTTTATGTCATTTTCTCGAAGTGTATTGGATAATTTTATGCACTCAGTCAGTGTGTCACCCATAGGCAATATTATTGCGCTGGAGATAGCTCCACTTTCCTTGGCCAAGATATCATTTTCTTTAAGTTTGACAAAAAGCCTTGTAAGGCCTATGGACATGCCTATGCCTGGAAGTTTTTCGTTAGTGTAATAGCCTGCCAAATTATCATATCTGCCACCACTACAAATGCTCCCAAGACTTTCATAACCAACAAGCTCTGTTTCATACACTGTGCCGGTATAGTAATCAAGGCCACGAGCAATCAACAAATCAACATCAAAAAACTTGCCACCCACTCCAAAAGTTGACATAAGTTTTATGACCTGTTCAAGTTCTGATACACCCTCTTTGTAGGTTTCGTCTTGAATATTTAATGATTTTAACTTCTCAATTTTCTCCCATTTGTCACCAGATATTGTTATGAAATCGATGATTTTTTGGATGTTTTCATCAGCAATATTTAACTCACTCATGGTGGCAATAAAATTTTCTTTATCTATTTTTTTGTATTTGTCAATAAGCCTTAATATTTCCTGACTTTTTTCATTAAGTCCAATGTAATTTAGAAAACCAAAAAGTATTTTTCTATTGCTAACACTGATGCAAAAGTCACCTATGTTCATCTCTTTAAAGATATTATACATCACACTAGGCACCAAGGCATCATACTTTATGTCCAAAAGGCCTTTTCCAATTACATCAATGTCGCATTGATAAAACTCTCTAAATCTGCCCTTTTGAGGGCGTTCACCACGATATACCTTGCCGATTTGGTATCTAAGGAATGGAAAGTTGAGTTGGTTCAAATTTTTTGCCACATATTTTGCAAGTGGAACGGTGAGGTCAAAGCGCATACAAAGCTCACCGTCGCCTTTTTTGAAACTATATATCTGTTTGTCAGTTTCACCACCGGCTTTAGCTAAAAGTACTTCACTGATTTCCAAAACTGGTGTGTCAATTGGCAAAAACCCAAACTTTTCGAAATTTTTTCTTATAATATCCAAAAATCTGTTAAATTGTATTTGATCTGCAGGCAAGAGCTCCATAAAACCTGCAAGTGTTTTTGGTTCAACCATAATTGTCTCCTAAAAATAATAAAATAATGCAATTACTGCGCCCAATATGGCAATTATCATGAGTACAAACAAAGTTATCTTTATCGCAGATTTTGGAAGTCCGTCTCCAACCTTGCCTGTTTGTCCATTCATAAATGTTAGATAGTTTTTGTCTTTGTATTTGTATTTAACACTATATGTAGGAACTATGTAGTAAGAAAATTTTTCATCGCTATATGTCACGTTTTGAGTATAACTGTCAACATATGAATAGCTGTATGAAGATAATATCTGTGATTTAATGGTGTTTTCCATGATGGTATTTGCCACTCTTTTGCAATTTTCAAGCAGTTGATCATAATGCTCCAAACTGTATCCACGGATGTATGCATCGTCATAGACGACGAGTTCTTTTATATTATACGGCTTTATCGCATTGAATTGAGTTTGGTCAATGTGAGAACTTGTTTCCACCAAGATATCATGATGGGCAAAATCTCTTGTCCCTGAAATGTTAAAATATGTAGTGTGTGTATGGGTTCTTCCATTATGGGTGGAAGTATGTTGCCTGGCGAGACGTCCACGATAAGTGGTGTGTGAATTCGCATCAAAACTAAAACATGGAATATACACTCCCTTAATTTCATCAATGGGCGGTGTTTTTTTGAACACATTTGGCAAAAACCATTTCTTCTTTAGACCCTGTTTGTATAAAATTGCTGCTTTTTCCTCTCCAAACTTAAAAGGAATTATTGAATCTGGCTTAAGGCCTATGTCCACATCTTCTGCAATAGTGATACTGCTGTCGCAATATGGGCATTTTGTTGCCACATCAAGTTTGTTTAAAACCACATTGGCACCACAGGATACGCATTTGAAAACTTTGTTTTCCTCAGCATATTTTTTATGTTCAAGCTTATTTTCTTCACTTTGAACATAAGCATGTTTGACATTGTTTTTGTTTATTTCAATTTTCTCCAAGCCATCACAAGATTCACACCTAAGCGCTTGATCTTCAGGCGAAAAATACAAATGTCCTCCACAAGAAGAACATTTGTCTTGAGTACCTTTGATTACAGTTTTGAATTGCGAATCAGCCATATTATTCTACTTTTGTGCCACATTCAGGACAGAATTTGGCACTCTTTTTAATCTTTGCTCCACATTTTTTGCATGTTATTTCTTTTTTAAGGTTTTCTCCACACTCTGGGCAAAACTTTGCATTTTTGCTCACAGCCTTGCCACATTTAGGGCAAACAGCACCTTGTGGTGCTCCACACTCTGGGCAAAATTTTGCACCTTCACGCATTTTGGCGCCACATTTGTCACAGGTGGTTGTTTTGACCTTTGGTCTGTTTTCAGTTGTGATGTTGTTTGCAAAAACACCACCTATGGTTGTTCCTGCACCAAGTCCAACACCAAGACCTGCCAAGTTGCCACCACTTTCATTTTTTGCGGCATCACGAATGGCCTGAGCAGCCTGATATTGTGTGTATGTGCCCATTTTGTCCTCAAGCACTCCAAGTTTTGTTCTTTCATCAAGGGCTTTTTCAACATCTTCTGGCAAGGACAAGTTTTCAATAACCACACTGCAAAGTTTTAAACCATATTTTGAAAATTCAGCTTCACTGCTCTTTAAGATCTCATTTGAAAACTCTCTGTAATTTGCAGCAAGATCAATTGCTGAAATTTTGCTTTCAGCTATTGCATCCGTGACCGATTGAATGAGCATTGGCTTTATTTGCGATGCGACATCATCAACTTTGTAGACTTCATTTGTCCCAAAAACCTCTTTCATAAAAAGTTTTGCATCGCTAACTCTAAATGAATAAACACCAAACCCACGAAGCCTGATTGTGCCAAACTCACTGTCACGCATCATTATAGGGTTTTGAGTGCCCCACTTTTGACCCACAAATTGTTTTGTGTTGACAAAATAGACCTCTGCCTTTATTGGTGAATCAAATCCCGTTGGAAGAGACAGAATTTTTGTAAGGAATGGAATATTTTCAGTGGACAATTTGTAGGTACCAGGCTCAAAGACATCTGCCACCTCACCTTTATGTACAAATATAGCCACTTGACTTTCACGAACGACGAGTGTTGAGCTTGTCATTATTTCATCTCTGTCAGTAAGTGGAAAGCGATATACGATTGTATCTTTGGAGCTATCCTTCCATTCAATAACCTTAAGCAATTGTTTTTTTACAAAGTTAAAAAGGCCCATATATTTCTCCTTAAAATTTTAAAGTTTGACTTCAAATGTCGGTCATTATAAACGATTATCACGACACAAGAAGTTTATGTTTATATTTTAATATAAGTGCAAAGCAATGTCAAACATTTAACAATGTGTTTGACAACTTGATAAAATTTGTTATACTAAACAAAGATATGCAAAAAAATATATTTCCTAAAGAAAAAATAGCAATTATGCCGTCAACACCTGATGGCGTTGTTGTTAAAAATGTAACAAAAAAACACAATAAACTTGTGGTTGACGATAAATATAAATACCAGAAAAACTGGTTTGTTCGCTCTTTTCAGTTTATTTTTTATCACTTTATTGCCAAACCTGTATTCTTTTTATATGGCAAAATAGGCCTGGGCATCAAAGTACATGGTAAGAAAAAATTAAAAAACATAAAAGGTGGCGCAATAACTGTTTCAAATCATGTGCATTGTGTGGATTTTATGATTGCAGCTGCCTTTGTCAAGCGCTTTCGAAGGTCTCACATCGTGTCACAAAAACAAAATTTTGATGTACCATATGTTGGCAAACTCATGACTGCATTTGGTGTGATGCCCCTGCCAGACACAGTGAAGGCAAGCATGAACTTTTATAGCCAAATAACCACCTATCTTAAGAAAAACAGGTTCGTACACATTT
The DNA here is from genome assembly GCA_944383375.1 of uncultured Clostridia bacterium. Lineage (GTDB taxonomy): Bacteria > Bacillota > Clostridia > Christensenellales > UBA1242 > UBA5893. The sequence goes on from CALWPG010000005.1 coordinate 16,562, forward strand.
TCCCAGAAGGCAGTATGTGGCCCTATTACAACAAGCTCAGACCTCTCAAAAGTGGCGCCTTCCATTTTGCCTCAAAAAATAATGTACCCGTGATACCTTATGTCATTGTGTTTCGCCAAACAAAAGGCCTAAGGCGCATTGTCAAAAAACGTCCAAAACTGGGTGTATACATCTGTGATCCGATATATCCAGACCTTACCAAAGGCATTAGAGAAAGAAATGATGAACTTCGTGACCGTACACAAGAGGCAATGCAAAAAGTTTTGGATGAACATCCAAGTTATGAGTATTATCACTACATCACAAGAGAAGAATATGAAATTATGAAAAAATCACCACAGTAGTTGTGGTGATTTTTCATTATAATCATCAGTCCATGTTAACATGACCGTCTACAAAAGGTAATTCCTCCCCCGTTGTGGAATATGCCATTCGCGCAGTTTTGAATGAGTCGTAACTGAAATAACAGTTAAGCCCAATGCTATCTTCCGTTAAACTTATGTACAAGAACCAGCCTCCTTGTAATTGTTCTGGGTTCATATCACTGTTTATTTCTGTAGCTTTGAATATGAGTAAAAACTTTTCAACTCCGCCTGAATTATTAGGATATATTGCCATGTTATTTGTGTTACTTAAAGTTATTCCATAGGTACTTGGATCAACAACCAACATGTTGGTTTGTATATTGTTGACGGCAGAGGCCAATAGTTGTAACGATTCAAGAGTAAAGGTTGCATATTTTTTATCAGCAATGTACAAATCCACGGTCTCTCCCTGTGGAATATCCGCAAAGCTATATATCTTTCCATTTTCAAATTGTTTTTTATAAATTGTCATGTCTTGTTGTGGGACAAGAGGAAATTTGATCATGTTGGCATAGTTGCTATCATAAAAGTATTCAGATTCGTCACCACCACCCTCAAGAATAGAATGATGCATGATATTTGTTTGCTCTTGAACGCTTGAACCATCTTCATCTACGATTGTAATGGTTCTTGAAGTGGTAGGTGTGTAAGAAGCAGAAAAGGTAGTTTGTATGCTATCTCCCACAAAATCGTATTGGGCAAGGTACCCAACAATCACTGTAAACTGCAATGTATTTGAAGATACGCTGGCTGACAAATCATCCAAATTCAATTCAAATCCGTTTACTCCCTCGTCAATTGTAATGAACATAGAGCCTGGTTGCATATTTATTGCACTTGAAATAGCCAACATGGCTTCTTGTTGCTCTATATGCCCATTTACGCCCATGACCAAGACAGGCGACAAATTGGTGTTTTGACATGAGCTATTAAAGTTTATCAAAAGACTTGAATTTTGCTGCAAATCTACATTGTCTATTGTCATGTGATAATAAGCATAACTTGCGGAATCTGCAAAAGCTCCAAAAATTATACGTTGGAGCATGGGCATGGCTACCATCATCGTATCTGGTTCCATAAAATCATACAAGGTGGCATTTGAAACAACACCTTTGGTTTGGCTTCCGTATGATTTAAATGAAACTGTGTCTGCCAAAGCACTGTTTTGTACAGTAGATAATGTCATTGTTGCACTAGGTGCTGTGCGTGTTACGTTCATTGCAAAGTTGAACTCTCCGTTTGCACTGCTTGCAGCATCATCAAGTGCCAAACCTATCACAACTACTTTATCCACACTCGCCTGCTCTCCTCGTCCTTCAATTTGAGTGTCATTGGAAATAACAATGTGGCTGTTGAGTGCCTGTGGATTTGCTATGTTGTTTGTTAGCTCTAGATATATGGTCTCTGTTCCATAATTTGTCACAGTTATCACTATGTAGTATGCAAAAGATGTGTTTCCTGTGCTTGAGTAACTTCCGTAGTTTAGTGAAAACTGTGCACCTCCTTTCACTGTTTCACCTGCGTTTGTGACCTCGCCGGTTGCTGGATTATATGTGCTTACATCTTCATTGTCAGTCTGCACCAGCTCTACATTTGATGGTGTGTTATCTCCTTCAAATGTTGTTATATTGTCTGCAAGCAAATATTCATCGGTAAGTGAAGTGCTTGTGGACCTATACAACTGTGTGTTGATGTTTACAAACACGTCGTTTAACTGGTAGCTCACATTTCCACCTGCACTGTAGTTCACACTTGTTGCACTGTAAACTCCGAACACGAGCACTGCCAAGCTTAAACACAAAGTCATGAAACTGAGCACAAGTTTACCTTTTTTCTTCATACATTTTCTCCTTTTCATTTGCACCAATAAAACTGTGGGTGGCGCTATATTTTTACATGATTTATTATAGTGCCCCCCCCCCCCCATGTCAACTTTTTTGCGTATTTTTTTTAAAAAAATGCTAAATCTTTTTACTGGTGTTGAGGGTTTGGTACTTTCTTGTATAGTATATACGAAAAATACTCGTAAAATCAAATTTTTTTACGAGTATTTTTAGTTTTTTGTCATTATTTTATAATTTGGCCGTTTTCTATGTGTATTTTTTTGCAATCCACATCATAATCAAAAGATGTACAGGTGATAAATGTCTGGGTGTTTTTGCAATACTGTAGCAGCCGTCTTTTTCTGTCATCATCAAGTTCACTTAGCACATCATCCAAAAGTAGCACTGGACGAGTGTGAGTTATGTCCTCAATTATGCTTAGCTCTGCAAGTTTAAGTGACAGTGCGCAAGTTCTCTGCTGGCCTTGCGAGCCATAAGTTCGAACATCTACACCATTCACCATCACCTTTAGATCGTCTCGATGTACACCATAGGTGGTATATCCAAGCTGAACGTCTTTTTCAAGGCAACTTTCAAGTTTGTTTATGATGTCCTGTTTGCTGTCTTCTTTTATTGTCACATACTCAACAACGAGATCTTCCTTCCCGTCTGTGATGTACTGGTGCACCTTTTGGGCATATGGCATGAGAGATATGACAAAGTTTTGTCTGTACTTTTTTATCTTTTCTGCGCAATCTGCAAGTTGTTCATTCCAAATGCTCATGATGTTTTTCAGTTCTTGAATGGGTAAATTTTGCTTTAACTGTTTGTTGCGGTTGGCAAGGATTTCATTGTACCTCGACAGCAAATATACATATTGTTTTGTGGTTTGAGAGATATCTATGTCCATGAATCTACGTCTGTCTTCTGGACTTTCTTTAATTAGTTTTAACTCATCAGGAGAGAAAAATACACCATTAAATTCACCAAGAAGCTGGCTTAGCCTTCTTATTGGTATGCCATCAATTTTTACAGTTTTTTTCTCTTTCTTGGAAAATATTATTTCTATGACACTTTTTCCAATATTTTTTTTGACATAGACCTTGATTTTTGCATAGTCGCTTTGCATGTTGATGACTTCACGTTCTCTGCTCGCTCGAAAACTTTTGCCAACAACGCAAAAGTATATCGCTTCCAAAAGATTGGTCTTGCCCTGTGCATTTTTTCCACATATCACATTGAGTCCAGAATCAAAATTGATCACGACGTTTTTGTAATTGCGATATGAAAAAAGTTCTATTTTTTCTAGTTCCATTTGTATATCCCTAGCATTTGCAATACAACTTGCCAAATTCTGTTATTTCCACCATAGATGATATATTTTACTTCAGCCACAATGTTTTCTGCATCCTGTGGACCATAGTCAAAACAGTCAAAAGAGTCTGTCCTGTTGTCACCAGCATAAAAAACCTCGCCCTCTCCAACGTGGATGTACATGTTGCCATTCTCATCACACAAGAAATTTTTGTTGTAATCATCATTAAGATAAAAATCGTCTTGATATAGAATCCTGTAACTTGTCTTGTCAATGATATAGTCTTCTTCAACTTCAACAAACTCGCCTTCTCCACCATACTGAATGTAAAGAGCATAGTATGTCCAACTTGAATTTTCTTGTGGCCTTAGGGTGTTTTTGATCATAAGGTTGTCACCTTCAAGTGCTATGACGCGTTTAATGATTTGTCTGTAACCCTTTTCTTCATCAGCGGATGGATAATGAAAAATTATGACATCACCATAGGTTATGTCTGAAACATCGCTGGTCGCATAAACATAATCTGTGTTTTGCCCACTTGGATTGATGAGTGGTTGCATGCTGGTGCCACTTATTGGATAATATGAAAGTGCCACATTGCAATAGAACATGACTCCAACAAAAAACAGCAGAATCACAAGTGCCACAAAAAGCACAACATATGAAATGATTCCTAAATAATCTTTTTTCTTAGGTGCCACATATTTAGCGTACTTCAATTTCTCTCCTTATGGAAAATCTACATCCACAGTAATTTTGTCTATATAAATTAAACTGTTTTGAAAGTTCAATGCTTCGCTTGTAACCATCATGCTTTTTAAAATCTGCGTAAAGGAAAGTTATTTTGATCTCATTTGAAATTTCCTCACCAATACGATTTACCTTTTGTTCGTCCTTGTGAGAGCTGACAGTTAAAGTAGTGCCAAAATAGTCATAGCCATTTTCTTTAGCAAACTGTGCAGTTTTTTTCAATCTCAAATAAAAACACTTGTCACACCTTGCTCCGCCCTCTCGTTCACTTTCCGATCCCTTTACCTGTGACAAATATTGGTTTTCATCATATGGCAAAGACGTCACACGAATATTTTGAAAGTTTTTCACCAGTTGCTCCTGGGTGGACAAACGTTTCTCATATTCTTGTTTTGGATATATATTTGGATTGTAGTAAAAAATAGTTATATCAAAATATTGACTTAGCCTTTCTATACAAGCGCTAGAACATGGCCCACAGCAACTGTGAAGCAATAGTTTTGGCCTTGACTTTATTTCTTTTATTTGATCTTGCATCAAAAGATCATAGTTTATTTTACAAGTTCTCAATTTCATCAAGAATATATCCTATGTCAGCATATTTTTTTGAAATGTTAGAAAGGCTGAGATCTTTTTCTTCATTTTCAATGTAGGTGTGAGCACAATAAATATCTCCACCTTTATCGAAAAATATATCAACCATATGCATATTTGGAGATTTAACTAACTTTAAGACACTATAAAAAATATTGTCTTTTCTCTCCCAGTGCTCAGGATATGCACCGTAGCTTTCTTGACTATCTAAATTTAATCTAAGCTCTTCGTATTCCTTGGCAAGATCATCAAAAAATGAATTGATTTTGCCATAATAAAAAATCACCATTGAGTTGTCTGCTGAATATAACTTTCCGGTTTTGTAAACACAAAGCGCAGTTGCAGAAGTATTTTTATCAATCCCATACAATGCATATTCGTTTGGATAGATTTTAATCCATTCTTTATTTGGTTTAAATTCCTTCAAAAACTGATTTTGTTTCATCATTCCTCCATGCGTTAATTATAAACTTTTTAAGTAAAAAACACAAGCAATTGCATTTATTTGACAAAAAAGCAAATTTTTACATATCATAAAAACATATGAATAGATTTGAATACTTGCAAAAATTTATCGGAAACACTCCTATTTTGGAACTTCGTGTTCAGTGTAAAAATATAAACAAAACCATTTATGCAAAATGTGAATGGTATAATTTTTCCGGTTCGGTAAAAGATCGTGCTGCGCTTTGCATGCTTGAAAATAGTGGTATAAAACAAGGTGATGAGATTGTTGAAGTTACCAGTGGCAATATGGGCATCTCCCTTGCAAGCCTTGGAGCATTTTTGGGGCTTAGAGTAAGCATTTTTATGCCAAAGAATATGAGTGAGGAAAGGCAAAAAATAATCAAGCTCTATGGTGCGAAGTTAATTTTGTGCGAAAACTTTTCGCAGTGCTTTGAATATGCACAAAATTACGTACAAAAGACCGGTGCATATTACACCAAGCAGTTTGAAAATAAATACAACAAAATTGCTCAATCAAAAATCGGTGAAGAGATTTTACAGCAGTGCAAAGTAGAAGCATTTGTAAGTGGTGTGGGCACAAGTGGGACACTGTCAGGTGCTGGCGAATTGTTAAAGAAAAATGGCATCAAACTTATTGCCATTGACCCTGCATCCTCATCCCTTTTGACTCTGGGAAAAAGCATTGGAGAACACAAAATTCAAGGTTTAAGTGATGGCATAATCCCAAAGCTTTATAACAAAAACATTGTGGATGAAATCATACCAATCACAGATGATGATGCGATCGCCATGGCACAAAAATTAAATAGCTTGGGCATTGGTTGTGGAATTTCTGGCGGTGCAAACTTTTTAGGCTGTGTGCTTTCGAACTATAAAAATGTTGCCACCGTTTTTGCCGATGACAACAAAAAATATATTTCCACTGATCTTGTTCATGAAATTCACACACAACTCGTGGACAGCATAAAAATCACTTTGCCAGAGTATAACTGATGTCAATTAATTTATACACCTCATCTATATCTATGTCGCTTTCAAGAAGTATGGTTATCCAATTCTTTTTGTTCATGTGATAACCAGCAAAGATATGTTTGTTGTCGATATAAAAACTCACATCCCTATCCACACGAACATCAATGATTTCAACCATGCTCTCACCTTGCAAACTTTCGAGTTTGCATTTTTTTACCTTCATGAAAGCAATATACCATTTTTTGTTATCTTTTCTTCTGCAGATTGCATTATCGTCAAATTTTTCCCATAAAAATTCAAGCTCATCATTGTATTTTTGCTTAATATACTTGATGACTTTTTGTGCATTGTCGCTTTTAAAAACAACTTTATCAAAACAACTATCACAGATTTTTGACAACATTTCGTGATATGCCGTTCTAATTTCACCAACATAATTTCCCACAAAATTGTCATTTAGATGCAAAGTATATTCATCTTTTGTATCCTTGTCATAAAGTGTTGTTTTGATATTTTCTGGCGTAATATCTATTGATAAAATAAAGTCATAAATTAGTGGTGTTTGTAAATGAAATATATTGTTATCTTCAAAAAATCCAAAAGATAAAAGTTTATCTTTGTTCATTACTTTGTTTTTGAATATTTCATGTATGTATTTATCCATTTGTATCCTCATAATACAAAAAAATCTACATTTCGTAGATTTTTAAATTTAAATTTGGTGGGCAATAAGAGGCTCGAACTCCTGACTTCCACTACGTCAAAGTGACACTCTACCAACTGAGTTAATTGCCCATACATTTGCATTTTATATGAAAAGCCATAAAAATGCAAGTAAAAATACGTTTTATTTTAAAGTTGCACAAATAAAGAGAAAATAAGGTCTATCGTTTTGATATTTATATTTTGGTTCCTTTTTGATCACCTCTTCGTCCGCATAACTTTCAAACAATTGGTCAATTACAAAACCATGTCTAGTCAGTGTGTTTATAATATCTGTGAAATTTCTATGATATTTAATCACTCCGTTTACATTCCATTTTACAACACGTTTTCCAAGCACATTATAGTCACTGACAAGATAATATCTTTTGCCCATGATGTCAATTTTTGTGTCAATTTTTTCATGGTTTGGATTTTTAAAAGCAGTGACCAAAGGATGCTCTTGAGAAAATATCAGTTTGCCACCACTTTTTAGCAAAGATGCAATGTCCGAGATGAGTTTGTCAAAATCCTCCACATAATGAAAAGCAAGTTCGCTTGTCACGATGTCAAATTTGTCATGGATTTTAGAGAGTTGTTCCATGAGGATATTATAAAAACTTATATCTTTTGAACAATTTTGTCTTGCAAGCTCAAGCATATTTTTTGAACAATCAATGCCAACTACTTTACCTGCACCACACGAGAGAGCATACTGACAAAGCTCTCCCACTCCACATCCAATATCCAAAACATCTTTGCCTAGCATATCTGGTAACATTGAATAAAATATAGGTTTTTCAATCAAATTGTTTGCATTGACATCTTGCGACCTATGTTCAATGTATTTTCCAAAAAACTCATTGACATCATAGATATTTTGCATTAATAACTCCACTCATCATTTTTTGAATTGTTTTGACTTATAATTTGGTTCACATCAACATTTATAACTCTGCCCAATGATGGGACAAAATTTCTATTTTCAAACACCAACCAAATGATATTTTTATAAGCTGAATCAGTCAATGTGAATTCATCATAACCATCAGTGAACACTATTTTGTTGACTCTTTTGTCTTTTGAAAAGTGTCTTGCAGCCTCGTTAAAGTCGGTTCCGCCACCACCTTTAACCACAAAGTTGTCGATATCTTTTTTGCTTTTTATCTCGACAAAACCATAAAACTTGGTATCAAAACATCCAACCTTTAACCTTGACTCACGCAAAAGTGGCTTTAGTTGTATCAAAAACTCACGTACCAATTCTTCGCTAACGGAGCCACTTGTGTCAAGTAAAACCTCGGTGAGAGGCATGTCAGTTGAATCCAGCGATGATATTCCAGCCTGAAAATAGTTGTCTTCATTGGCTCTTCGATAGTTCCATCTATCTTCCTCTTTTTCCACCTCGCGTCTAAGTAACTTCTTCCATGAGACAATCGCCTTTTTGTCTTCAAGTTGTCCATACCTTTCTTCATGGTCACCAGCGCCAAAGCCTTTCTGCGAATTTTGCTCTTGTCTTTCAAGCAACTGATCTTTAAATTGCTTCGCTATCTCTCCCTTTAATTTATCGTTTAACTTAGAAAATTCTTTTTCGGCAGTACTTTCTGGTGTAGTTTTTTGCTGATTTGAGTTTTGATCTTGACTTTGTGGAGACTTGCTATAATCCCATATGTTGTGATTTTCCACGTCTTCAAAATCCTGAGAAAGTTTTGGATTGGCTTTGAGTATGTCATATATTTCATCAGCCGACATGGTTTTGCCTTGTTCCATGCTTATCCCTTCTTTCAAAGGTTCAAACTTTTCTTCTTCCAATTTTGCATTTATGACAGCATCAGTCGCAATATTCCAAAGCCTTTGGTCTTTATTTTCTCCTCTCTTTACGTGATTAAAGTGTATGTGAAGATATTCATGAGCCAGCACAAACTGTCTTTGACTTGGTGTCAACGATTTAAGAAAATTTCTATTATAATAAACGGTGTTTCCGTCGGTTGCAGCCGTAGCAATGGAAGAGTTTTCAACCAAAGGAACGTCGCTTACAAAAACAGATATGATTGGGAATTTGTTTTTAATGGCTGTGAGCGCCTCTTCAATCATATCTTTTTCATTATCATTTTTGTATGCAACATCGGAAAGCGTTTGTTTTTTAAAAAATTTCATATTTACTCCACTTTATAGGATATAGACAATGAAGCTATTATTGGGTTTAAGTCTTTCCCGTCTTTTTTACTTGTCAACAAAATTTGTGCATTTGTTGGAAGCTTTACACCACTTATGGTCCTGTATTTTAGTATTTCATAAAATTTAAGTTGTTCTTCTGGTTCTATGTTATTTATTTCACTAATTACTAAATAAACTCTCTGTTTCAAACTCGCCTTTTTTTGAAGTTCGTTAAACCACATAGGATAACAGTAACCATTTTCTTCCGGAATAACACCAAGATATTGCGAATTTATATCGCTTGGCAAAATGACAGTGCTATCTGATTCACTAAAATTTACTCCTTCAAGAATGAGTGGAGTAGAAAAATTGTTTTTGATTACAATTTTAATTTTTTCTTGTTTGTCCATAACCACTCCTAAACTAAATCAAACACATCATTATCCAAATTTTCTTCTTGTTTGTTTTGCTCTTGTTCGTTTTTCAAAGGCTTTAAGTTAAATTCTTTATCTTGCAAACTTTTTAAAAGTATCAGCCTATCCTTATCGTCACCAGCCCAAAGTAAATCGTAATTGGTCAAAATCTCACTACCAAGATTTTGCTTGATGAACTGTCTAACAACACCAATATTTTCTTCACTTGCACTAAGTAAAGACATGGACAAAGTAATTTTGTTATCTAAACTTGAAGGAATTTTTCTTGCGTCAACATTTCCGTTTACTATGTCATCAATAGAGATATATTTTTGATTAATAAATTGCAAAAATGACATTGTTACAATGTCTCCCAGTTTGTTTACAAGCAGTTCTTTGGCGATGACACCATCGTTATCATAGATTATGTTACTAACCTGTTCCCACGCACGAGGATCAATTGCAAATTTTTGCGGCTCTTCACTATCATATTGTGTATACAAAACTTTTTTTACATTTTGTCCTTTTCCTAAAGAGCTTAAATAGGCAATTACAGTTGGATGCATTTTCAATCTATCGCTGCCATCTTCCCTTGGCTTACAACCCCATTTGATGATGGCATTTACATCCAAGTTAAGATATATGTGCCCGTCAACTCTCCTAAAAAGTGGCGCTGGCATGACATAGGCTGCATTGCTCTCCTCTTGGCTGTTACCAGCAAGTGCAATGCAAACATTTTTTGGCAGGTTGCTTTGTGCATCTGCTCTTATTCTTCTGTTAAGCACAACGTCATATATCATACTTTGAATGATAGGTTTAACATTGGTAACCTCGTCAATAAAAAGCACGTGATTGTGTTCTTTGTCCTGCTCACATCTCTTCTTTAGTTCTGTAAACCAAATTGGTGCAATCCATTTAGCCTCTCCGCTGGATAGATAAATAGTTTTTCCTATCACCTCTTCTGGCAACATATCATTTCTCAAAACTATTGAAACATAATTTGGATCTATCTCTTCCACACGCCTAGATTTACCTATGCCACTTGGTCCATGCAACATAAAAGTTTTGGCATGGTCAACATAAAATCTTATTTGATCATCTATTGACATCGGTTTATCTGAAATCTTAACACTATCACTCATAATAACTCCTAATTAGGCATATTATATCAAACTATTTTAATCTTTTCAATACTCAAAATTGCCACTTTTGTTTTGTTCGTCTCGCTCAATCAAAACAATTATTGAAGAAAACTTATCTTGTATATTTTGGTTTAACTTGTTTTTATATTGTTCAAACTGCTCTTTTGGCATCTCTTTTCTCATGTCATCAAGTCTTTGCACGATGACACTTAGTGCAGTTTTCAAAAATTTTTTACTTGACAGTAAATTTTGCTCCAATTGAAAAACATATTCCGGGTTTTTGTAGATTTCTTTGAAATATTCTGCATGATTAATATCCCAAAGGTTTTGATATATATCCAAATAACAAATTTTTTTACTTTCATCATTTGTAATAACCTTAGCCAAACCATTTGAAAAAACTGATTGGCTGGCAAATCTTTCTTTGAACAAATTTCCATCTTTATCTACAAATGTCCATCCGTCACACACTCGAACACAAGCAAAACCTTCATGAAAATCACAAACAAAATCAAACTTTTGTTTCCACATCTTCTCATTTTTATCTACAAAAGTCCATTCTCCATTTTGAAGTTGAACAGCGGCAAAACCTTCGTGAAAATTGCATATGAATATAAACATTGCCTCGTCACCATATAGATCACTCCAAAGTATTCCATCTGAATTTACAAATGTCCACTTTCCGTTTTTTAATTTTACTGGTTCTAAATATCTTCTTTTCATTTCATTCCCATAACATATATCCATTTTTAATATTCTCTATATTTTACATATATTCTATCTTGTCTTAATTCTTCAACCAAATCACCAAATTTCTCTTGTATTTTTTCATTTAATTTTGCTTTATAGCCTTCAAATTTTTCTTTAGGTGATGACTTTTCCATATCCACAAGCTTTTGTTTTATGACACTCAGTGCTGTTTTAAAGTATTTTTTGTCAATATTTTTAAGTTCAAAAAGTTGTTGTGGGTCACTGTAAATTTTATATAATTGGTTAGCTTCATCGCCCTCCCAAATATTTTCATATTTGTCCAGCACTTGCAATTTCTCAGGATCAAACTTAGACCTAAACTGTGCTAAACCTTTACAAAAATTATTCAAACTAATGTAATCTGAAGGTTCAAATCTACATTTCATCAAATTACCATTTGCATCCATAAAAGTTATGCTACCATTTCTTAAGGTAACACGCGCAAATCCTTCATGAAAGTCATTTGCGTCCACAAATTTATGTGCCACAAAGTTACCATCTGTGTCTACAAATGTGCGATACCCACCTTTTAGCTCCACAACAGCAAAGCCTTCGTGGAAGTCTTTTGCACTCCAAAATCTATGTCTCATAAACTCGCCATTTGTATCTACATAAGTCCAGTCGCCACTTTTTAATTTAACAGCCGCGAAACCTTGGTGAAAGTTACTTGCGTATTTAAATTTGTGCTTCATCAGTTCACAATTTGCATCAATAAAAGTCCAATCCCCATTTTTTAATTGGACGGCTGCAAAACCTTCATGAAAGTCTCTTGTATCCAAAAATCTATGCTTTATTAAGTCTCCATTTCTATCCACAAAAGTACAGTCACCATTTTTTAATTCAACATGAGCAAAACCATCACGAAAACCACTCGCATATTTAAACCCATGTTCTATCACATTACCATTTTTATCCAAAAAAGCATAATCATGGTTTTTTAATACAACCCGTGCGAAACCCTCTTGAAAGTTATCTGCACTCAAAAATCTATGCTCCAATAAATTTCCACTACAATCTACAAATGTCCGACCATCACACACTTGAACGCAAGCAAAACCTTCATGAAAATCACTTATGTATGTAAACACTGCTTTTTCACCATAAACATCACTCCAAAGCGTTCCGTCTGGATTTTTAAAGGTATATTGTCCATAGCTTAGTTTTATTGGGCATGGATATTTTTCTTTCATTTTTACTCCTATGCTAATGTATCATAAAGCACGTTGGATGTCAATATAACAGAAAATGCACTAAGACTGTGCATTTTTACATTGTTCTATTTTCTTATGTTTTTGTCCAACCACTGTCATAACTATTCCAATGACCAGTGTGGAAAGCACAATAACTGCACCCACAATTGCATTTGGCAATCTTGCGTTCATCTCGGGCGAAAAGGCTTGAAACATTGCCGTTTGAAGTGCAAAAATTGAAACCAAGGAATAGGCAAAACCAATATTTCTTATGGCCTGAGATATCATGTCATTTTTTGATCGGAAAATTTGTATAATTGAAAATACCAATCTATAAAATGTGTATGCTGCCATTGCATATATCATCAATCCAGCATAGGTGTAACTTTGATTGCTGATAACCATCTGAGCTATAGCTCCAGCTAGTGCCATGCTAAGTAAAATTATATATATGCCAGTGTTTCTGTATAGCATAGCGTCGTGCAATTTCAATTGGTCTGCGTCTTCAATTTTCCTTGAGTTTTTCTTTTTAAGCACTATATTTCCACGAATTAGTGATAGAGCGATATAAAACACCGAAAGCGCTCCATACCAAAAAGATCTACTAATTATTGCCATGACAAGCAAGAAAACCCCATAAAGTGTATTAAAGATATATGACAGTGTTGCAGATACTAACGTCTTGAAAGAGTAATCTTCAAGATATTTTTTCGCATATTTATTTTTTTTGAGTTGATTTATAAAATAATTTTTTATTTTTGGACTCAATATCACCATTAAATATATAAAATAACACAAGAAAATAAATGAAACAGCATATAAAATATAAACCCAAAAACTTGTTATTTCAAAAGCCAATACAAGTATTATTCCCGCGAGAACACAAGCAAAAAGTAAGAAAAAAATAATGCAAAAAATAATGCTAGGATGTAATATTTTATTGATAATTTTTTGCAATATTTTCATAAACCAATCACTTCATTAAAGGGAATAATACAACGTCACGGATAGACTCTTGATTAAATAATAGCATCATAAGTCTATCCACGCCAAAACCAAGACCTGAAATTGGTGGCATGCCATGTTCCATGGCAAGCACAAAGTCCTCATCAAGTTCCATTGCCTCATCGTCACCACTGCTCTTTGCCTTGACTTGCTTTTCAAGTTCAATGCGCTGAACAATAGGATCAACAAGTTCGCTATAGGCTTTACAAAGTTCACTGCCCATGCATAGCACTTGAAATACATCAATTATTTTATTATTTTTGTCATTGCGTCTAGCGAGAGGAATCAAGCATGCGGGATAGTTGTAAAGCACGGTAGGCTGAATAATATTTTCCCTAATCTTTCGTTTGTAGATATAGTCAATGACTCCACCCAAGGTGTTTATGCCTTCAAAATCTGATTTTTCAAACAGGCCTCTTTTTGAGACTTCCTCAACAAGTTCATCACGGCTATCGTACTCCAAAAAGTCAAAGCCCAAAACTTTTGTCATCTCGTCAACATAGTTTATTCTCTTCCACTCGCCTGCAAAATTTAGTTTTTGACCCTGATATTCTATTTCAAGGCTACCTTTGATTTCCATCAAAAGTGATTGAATAAACTTTGTATAAAGCTTAATGTTATCTTCAAAGTTCCAATAAGATGCATACCATTCAACCATAGTAAATTCTTGAAGATGCTGAGTGTCCATACCTTCATTTCTAAAGCATTTTGCAACTTCAAATACCCTGTCAAAGCCACCTGCAATCACCTGCTTTAGATAAGTCTCGGGTGCAATGCGCAAATTGCACTGTTTGTCCAAAGCATTGTGATGAGTAAAAAATGGCTTGGCAGATGCACCACAAACGGCAGATTGAAGTATTGGTGTTTCCACCTCCAAAAAGCCATTTTCTCCCAAAAATTTTCTGATAAAGGCAAGCACCTTACTTCTGCCCAAAAACACCTGTCGTGTTTGGTCATTGCTGATAAGATCAAGATATCTTTGACGATATTTCGCCTCTTGATCCACAAGTCCATGGAATTTTTCTGGAAGTGGCCTGAGTGCTTTGCTAAGCAAAGTCACGCTGTGTGCTTTCACTGTAATCTCACCTGTTTGTGTGTGATAAATTTCACCTTCAACACCAACAAAATCGCCAATGTCTATCATCTTTTTATAGAAGTCATATTCTGAGTCGTTCAATTCATTTATACCAACACTGACTTGAATTTTGTCTTCAATATCACGAATTTGCATAAAGCCAAACTTGCCCATGACTCTACGAAAAACCATTCTTCCACAAACACGAACTTTTTCGCCGTCAGAGAGATTTCTTGCATCATGGATGGTATGAGTGCGATCAAATTTATCCTTGTATACAACAACACCCTGGTTTTTTAGTGTTTCAATTTTATTTCTTCTCACATCTATTTCGCTTGAAAGTTGTTCCATTTTTAATCTTCCTTTATATCTAATTTAATATGCACTTCACGAAGTTGTTTTTCATCCACTTCACTTGGAGCATTCATCAAAACATCTTGTGCTTTTTTGTTCATAGGAAAAGCTATGACCTCGCGAATACTTTCATCTCCTGTAAGCAACATAACCATTCTGTCAACACCTGGTGCAATGCCAGCATGTGGTGGAGCACCATAACAAAACGCGTTGTACATAGCTGGAAACTTTGCTTTGACATCTTCTTCGCCAAGTCCCACAATTTCAAAAGCCTTGCACATTAGGTTTGGATCATGGTTTCTCACAGCGCCGCTTGAAAGTTCCACACCATTGACCACCAAGTCATATTGATACGCAAGCACTTTGAGTGCCTCTTCTGTGCTGCTTTCTGCCTTCAAAAGTGTATCAAGCCCACCCTGAGGCATAGAGAATGGGTTGTGGCAAAATTCCAGTTTGCCTGATTCTTCACCAATTTCGTACATTGGAAAGTCAACTATCCAACAAAATTCATATTTTTCCTTATCCATATGCTCAGGACACATATTGCCAAGAAATTTAAGCATGACGCCTGCTGTTTTCTGCGCTGTTTTTTTATCTCCACAACAAAGTCCTACAAATGAATTTGGCTTTAGTCCAAGCTTTTTTAAGTCATCTTCCTTGTTTTGTAAAAACTTTGAAACACCACCAACCAAATTACCTTGCTCATCTGTTTTTAGCCAATATACCTTTTTCTCAGTTTGAACCTCTACATCCTCAATTAATTTATCTATCTCTTTTCTTGAAGCTTTGAAATTGTCTACAAAAATCGCCTGTGTGCTTGGGCTTTTGAATGGTTCAAAGTCAGTGTCCTTGACAACTTCGGTTACATCGGTAAGAGTAAGGTCAATTCGAAGGTCTGGTTTGTCTGAACCATACTTTCGCATAGCATCTTCATATTTTATCCTTTGAAAAGGTGCTTTGGATGCGCGTTTATAGTTTCCAAATTTTTCAAAAACTGGTGGCAATACACTTTCCACGACAGCAAATACATCGTCTTGACTTGCAAATGCCATTTCCATGTCCAGTTGATAGAATTCGCCAGGAGAACGATCAGCTCTGGCGTCTTCATCACGAAAGCATGGCGCTATTTGAAAATATCTATCAAAACCTGAGGCCATCAAAAGTTGCTTGAACTGCTGAGGAGCCTGAGGAAGTGCATAAAATTTACCCGGATAGTTTCTTGATGGGACCAAATAATCTCTTGCACCTTCTGGAGATGAACTTGTGAGTATTGGTGTAGTTATCTCCAAAAAGCCTTGGTCAGTCATTGCGTTTCTCAATTCCCTTACGACATTGCTTCTAAGCACTATCTTTTCTTTTACTTTTGGATTTCTTAGGTCAAGATATCTGTACTTTAGTCTGGTGTTTTCATCTGCATCTTTTGAAAAATTAATTTGAAAAGGAAGTTCACTATATTGGCATCTACCCAAGACTTCTATGCTGTTTATAACAACCTCAATATCTCCTGTTGGCATGTTTGGATTTTTACTTATCCTTTCACGCACAGTGCCTTGGATGCACACAGTTGACTCAGTGTTTATTTGGTCGACTTCACTCATCAAATTCTCATTGTCCACGACTGCTTGAGTTGTTCCATAAAAATCACGAAGTACCAAAAAAGCAAGATTTTTGCTCACACGTCTTACATTTTCAAGCCAACCACAAAGTTGTACCTCTTTGCCAACATCACTTAATCTTAATTCTCCTAAATTGTGTGTACGATTTTGCATAATATTTCCTTTATCTTAAAAAAACTAAGTTATTATAACATCAAAAAAGGCTTTGGTCAATTGTTGTATATTATTTTGCTTTTTACACAAAATATTTAGCGATATAAAAGGAGATATTATGAAATTAAAAGACAGTTTAACTTATGAAAATTTGGCACGTGCTTATGCTGCAGAATGCCAAGCACGAACAAGGTATGAATTTGTGGAATATGGTTTTAGATACAATGGTTATGAAGCAATTGCTCAAATAATCGACACCATAGCCTACCAAGAATTCAACCACGCACGTATGCTTTACACAAAAATTCAAGAGGCTGAAACAGAACAAATAGACAACATCAACATTTCTGCAGGTTTCCCTTTCAAAGAAAAATGGGAACTTTTGGACAATTTGAAACTTTTGGCTGAAGACGAGGAACTTGAGGCAGAGGCATACAGTGAGTTTATCAAAACAGCACAAGAGGAAGGATTTGATGAAATCGCACATCTATTTGAAATGATTATGGATGTGGAAATAAGACACAAAAACCTATTCAATGAACTTTACAAACAATTTAAAAATAAAACTGTGTATAAAAAAGCCAAAAAAGTTAGATGGATATGCCCATCGTGTGGATATGTAAGTTTCTCGGACGAAGCTTGGGAAGAATGTCCACTTTGCGAAGCAAAACAAGGCGTTTGTGAAGTTGTTATCCCTGAAGAACTTAGATGTTGGTAAAAAAACAAAAAAAACTCGTTGAGTTCAACGAGTTTTTTTTATTTCCTTGTGGTTTGTCATTCTGAGTTACTTAAGTTCAAAGGAATCTTAAGAGATTTCTCGCTATCGCTCGAAATGACAAGAGTGCGTCGCTCGAAATGACACCACCTACTGTCATTCCGAGTGGCATTGCCACGAGGAATCTCAAAGACATGTCACTTTTATTCTGAAAGAAGCTCATAAAGTTCGTCAAAATTTGCGATAAAGGACTGTCTGTAGTATCTTGTGCGAATTACACCATTTTGTTCATACTCACAGATGTAGAATAAATAATGTGTGGTCATTCCGGCATCTTGAGTGATTTCAAGTGTTATTTCATCGTAGTATATAGGATCTTCCCTGTATGCTGATTGTGTGTAAATTTTGCCATTTTGCATGATAGGCTGCTCGGTTGCATACATGAGATTAAGTCTGTAACCTGAAAATGTGGAAGATGGTGATGTGGAATCTATTCTGTTTGTGTAACCAAGTCTTCCAGAGAAAAGTGATGTAAGAAAACTTTCATTGAATGCAGCATTGAATGCAGCATTGACCCTGTCATATTTTTCTTTGTTGTTTTCGACATCACAAAGTTGATAAAAAGCTTGATTATCCAAACGTATTTCATATGCATGAGGGTCTTCAATTTCAGGTCTTTTGCTCACTGGCACAAAACAAGCAACAATTGTCAAGACGACAAGCAGTGCCACCAAACAATAAACAGCTATGAGCCACCACCTATTCTTTTTTGTCATCTTTTTTCTCCTTTTGTTCTGTTTGTTCTGCACTGTCACTTGCCTCATCACTTTCCTTTACCTTAGGCTCATTTTCAGCAGAATCTGTTTTTTCTTCTGTTACAACACCTTGTTTTTGAGTCTCAAGTTTTTTTAGTGCATTTTCTCTTTCTTTTAATATAAGGTCATAGTCTTTTTGACTTATTATCCCCTCTTTGAGATACATTTCGGCAGTTTTGACTTTTTGGTCAATTTCCTTCATCTTCTTTTCTATCTCGCCTTCTATTCTTGCCTGCTGTTCTTTTTCACGTCTTTGTTTTTCCTGCTCTTCCATGTGAGAAATGATCTCTTCTTTTGATTTACCAGCGAGTATCATATCCACTTCTTCTTTGTAAATGGTGTTTTTCTCCAAAAGAAGCTGTGCCATTTCTTTGACGTAATTTTGATTATCTTGCAACAGTTTTTTGGCTCTTGTATAGTTATAATCCAATATTTTTTTAACCTCAGCATCTATTTGTGCTGCGACAGATTCACTGTAATCATTTTTGCTTTGATAATCTCTTCCAACAAAAATTTCTTCTTCAGTGTTGAAACTCATAAATCCAAACTTTTCGCTCATGCCCCACTGTGTAACCATCTTGCGTGCAAGTTCTGTTGCGCGTTTGATATCGTTTGAAGCACCCGTTGAGATGTCATCCATGAAAAGTTCCTCACTCAGTCTTCCACCCATCATCATGGCGATGGTGTCATTGAGTTTAAGTTTTCCCATATGGTTGTCATCGCTGTCAGGTCTGCTCATAGTGTAACCAGCGGCCATTCCACGAGGAATTATTGACACTTCCTGAACATCCTCACAATGCTCCAAGAGTTTTCCCACAATTGCATGACCACTTTCGTGATGTGCAGTGATGAGTTTGTCTTTTTCGGTCATAAGAAGGCTTTTCTTTTGTGGCCCCATTATGACTTTGTTTATTCCCTCAGTTATGTCCTGCATGATTATTTTAGGTCTGTTGTTTCTAGCTGCCAAGATTGCAGCTTCATTTAACATATTTTCTATATCAGCGCCAGTAAAACCCGATGTAATTCTTGCCAATGTTTGAAAATCAACATCATCAGCAATTGGTTTGTTTCTTGCATGAATTCGAATTATGCCTTCTCTACCTTTAACGTCTGGAACATGAACATAGATTTGTCTATCAAATCTACCAGGACGCAGCAAAGCAGGATCCAAGACATCGCTTCGGTTGGTTGCCGCCAAAACAATTATGCCTTCATTTGCTTCAAAACCATCCATTTCAACCAAAAGTTGGTTTAATGTCTGTTCTCTTTCATCATTGCCACCGCCAAGACCAGCACCACGCTGACGACCAACGGCATCAATTTCGTCAATAAACACTATACAAGGTTGGCATTTTTTGGCTTGATCAAACAAATCTCTAACTCTGCTTGCGCCAACACCAACAAACATCTCAACAAAGTCACTACCGCTTATTGAAAGGAATGGTACATTGCTCTCTCCGGCTACTGCACGTGCAAGAAGTGTCTTTCCAGTACCAGGATTTCCAACAAGAAGTACGCCTTTTGGAATTCTCGCACCAAGTTCGGTGAACTTTTGTGGATGTTTCAAAAATTCTACAATTTCAGCAAGTTCTTCCTTTTCTTCATCGGCACCTGCAATATCAGAAAATCTGACTTTAACATCACTTGTAACACGAGCTTTGTTTTTTCCAAACTGCATAGCACTGTTGTTGCTCTTTGCAAACATTCTGAATATCAAAAATACTGCAACGCAAGCCAGCACAATGTAGAGAATTGGCATAAGTGTTTCAATCCAACTTGATCTTACTGGTGGGTTTTCCCATGTTATCAAATTTTCAGGTGGTAAACCCTCTGTTGCGTTGTAAGTCTCAACAGCATTTAGAATAAGTGTAAGTGTGGTTGAGGTGTATTCAAAGTAATAGTCCGCATTGTCTGGAAAACGTTCTCTTTCTTCCTCGGTTTTGAATTTACTGTTTTGAGTTGTTAGCAGTACCCTGCCTTCACCATTGTAAAAATACAACTGATCAACTTCACCATTTTCAATCATGGTTATAACATTGGATGGTTGAGTTTCCTCGATATTTGAACCAAGGTCAACAAACATAAATATGGCTAAAATACAAATTAGTAGTATTATGCAAGCATAAATAAAACTAAAACTACTTTTTTTCTTATTCAAGTTTCCCTCCTACGTGGCATTACATATAATATTAGCATACATCGCCAAAATTTTGCAACTATTTATCTTTAATAAATTATAAGCAAAATTGTAACATTTTATCAAAAATACTTAAACAATATATGATGCGATTTTATCCAGCAACATTTTACAAATTTTGTCAAGTTCACTCCCTTCTGTGTAATCTGCTGGAGCGAGATAATCTGATCTATGATCAAGATAAAGTTGCCTACACTCGTGATATTTTTCACTGTTTGGAGCATAGACACATATTGAAGTACCTCCCTTTTTGCTCACCGTTCTCATGCAAGGAATATCTGTCTCGCCGTCACCAAAATATACAAAGTTTGAGTATGGCACAAGCCCATCTTTGCATTCAATGTATTCATTTACACTTCTAGGATTCCAAAGGTCATCCATGGCATTTTTTCTGACACGATAGATGTATTGCGTCTTAGTGGTATAATTCACTGCCTGCGATGGCCAAAGTGGTATGCCATTTTCATCATAGGCAAATTGTGAAGCAAATATACGTTCAAAGTTGTGTGCAATTTTTGTACCTTCAATTATCTCTTTGAGTCCACTTGAAATGATGTAATGCTTAAGTTCCATGCCTCTTTCTTTCGCATATGCCGTCATGCGATCAAAAAATGTTTCCACACCGTCAAAAAACTCTATATCTTTTCCAAGTCCAACAATATCATCGCGGTGAAGTGTAATATTTTTTTCTTTTGTCACCGTGATCAACTTATACATCATTGCAAGAGCGCCATCCATATTGTGCTTTTTGGCAAAACTATTTACATCATCCCACCATTCTTCCTTGGTTGTGCCAATTAAATCTTGAAAAGAAAACTCCTGCATGTTTCGTGGAGATAGTGTGAGATCAAAATCATACATAAAAGCAACTTTTACAAGTTGACGTTTCTCTTTATTTAATTTTTCTTGTTGCATATATGTCTCCTTTTTAGTAAATTATAATAAAATATAACATAAAATAGTTTACATTATCAAGTATTGATAAAAAAATTAAAAAATGTTGAAAAAATCATTGAAAATTGTCATTTTGTAGTGTACAATTAAGTTGTATTCAAAAGAATAAGGAGATGATATGGAGTTTTTAGAAAAATATTGGCCACTTCTAGTCTGTGTAGTGCTTATTATAGTAGCCGTTGTGATTTTGATTGTGTTTAGAGACAAACCAGAAAACAATCAAAATGGAGAAGGTTTGCAGGATTCAACAAACAACGACCAAATAGTTGAAGAAAAACCTGCCCAAGCTGAAGCTGAAAAAGAAAAGGATGAAGTTATTGCTGAGGAAAATACAGATAAAGCTGAAGAAAGTGTAGAAAAGAAACCAAATCCAAAAAAAACAAAGACCAAAAAAGAAAAAGTTGAAGCAGCCCCTGTAGTTAATGCACAAGAAAATGAGGCTGAAAAACCTGTCGAAGCTGAAACTGTAGAACATGATGGTGAAGAAAAAACTGTTGAAACCAAAGAAAGCACACAAGATGAAAAAAAGACAAACCAAAAATATATGGTAACCTACGACAAAGAGCATGAGGAGTGGGTTGTCAAAAAAACCGGTGCTTCACGTGCTTCGAAGAGATGCAAAACTAAAAAAGAAGCAATGGAAGTTGCTGAAAAACTTGCTCAAAGTCAAGATCTTAATATAACCGTCAAGAAAAAAGACGGCAAATTCCAAAAACGCGAAAATGCAGGAAAATAAGGATAGAAATAAAAAATCTGACAATCATGTCAGATTTTTTTTACTGTATCTTTCCATGCCCCTATGTCATGTCGAATCAATGTGAGACAACTCAAAGATTCCTCACCTAAAGGTTCGGAATGACAGTGGTAGTGTCATTTCGAGCGACACTCTTTGTCATTTCGAGCGAAGCGAGAAATCTCAATCCCAGGGAATGCAGAGCATTCCTTCCTTAGAGTCGTGACATCGTCAGAACCTGCATGGTTGGGCTTAAAGTGGCAAAAGTGTGCCGTCAACGTAGTTTTTGCCTGTAACTGCCACAAAAATGTTGCTTTTTAGTCTTATTTGTTACATTTATCTCTTCCTTTTGACAAAAACAACCACTTTCATTATGAATGCAATCGTTCACATCACAATTGACTTTGCAATGAGTTATATCCATCATTCCCTCCAATTATAGTTTGCGCAAAAAAAAAGGCTCTATACATTGATAGAGCCTTTATTGTTATCACTATTTCAAATTCATATATTCTTCATAGGTCATCATCTTATCCACAATCTTGTCTGGTGAGATGATGTCTATAATTCTATTTGCGACAGTTTCAACGATCTCTTGGTCATGGGTTGTAAACAGCATGCAACCTTTGAAGTTTATCATGCCTTTGTTTAACGAGGTGATGGATTCTAGATCCAAATGGTTTGTTGGTTCATCCATGATGATAAAATTCCCACTTTCAAGCATCATCTTTGCAAACATACATCTAACTTTTTCTCCACCTGAGAGTACATTCACCGGTTTTAGTGCCTCTTCTCCAGAAAATAGCATCCTTCCCAGCCAACTTCTAATGAAAGTTTCATTCTGTTCCTTTGAATATTGCCTTAGCCAGTCCACGAGATTTTCAGTTTTTCCCTCAAAATATTCTCTGTTATCCTGTGGAAGATAGGTAGCTTTGATGGTTTTGCCCCAATTCACTGTGCCACTATCTGCCACTTCCTTGCCCATTAGTATTTCAAAAAGTTTGGTTACTGCAAGGCTGTTGTTAGCCAAAAAGGCTATTTTGTCTTCCCTTCTTACAGAGAAACTCAAGTTTTCAAAAAAGCCGTGCTTTGTAAGGTTTTTAACCACCAAAATCTCTTTACCAATCTCCTGCTCGTATTTAAAGTCAATGTAAGGATATCTCCTTGAGGAAATCTTAAAATCTTCAATAGTAAGTTTTTCAAGTTCTTTTTTTCTGCTTGTGGCCTGTTTGGCTTTGGATGCATTTGCAGAAAACCTTGCGATGAAGTCTTTAAGCTCTTTTGCGCGTTGTTCTGCCTTTTTGTTTTGGTCTTTAGCTTGTTTTTGAAGTAGTTGGTTGGTCTCATACCAAAAGTCGTAGTTTCCAAGCATCATATTTATCTGCCCATAATCAACATCACAAATATATGTGCAAACTTTGTTCAAAAAATGTCTGTTGTGTGAAACAATTATGACAGTATTTTCAAAATTCAAAAGATAATCTTCAAGCCATCTTGTTGTTTTAAAGTCCAAATTGTTGGTAGGCTCGTCCAAAATCAATATATCTGGATTCAAAAACAATGCTTGGGCTAAAAGTACTTTAACTTTTTGCTTTGAATCCATTTCGCTCATAGGTGTGTCAAAAAACTTCTCATCAATGCCTATGCTTTTGAGTAGTGTCTTTGCCTCACTATCAGCTTCCCATCCACCTAGTTCAGCATACTCTGTCTCAAGTTCTCCAGCCAGCATACCGTCTGCCTCAGAGAAATCTGGTTTTGCATAAAGTTCCTCTTTTTGTTTTGCAATTTCGGTTAACCTTTTGTGACCCAGTAGCACAGTTTCAAGCACTGTATGATCATCATAAGCATTTTGATTTTGCATCAAAACACTCATACGCTCTTTTTCGTTGCGTATGACTTCGCCCTTGTTTGGCTCAAGTTCGCCTGTGAGAATTTTTAAAAAGGTGGACTTGCCAGCTCCATTTGCGCCAATAATGCCATAGCAATTGCCCTTTGTAAACTTTAAATTGACATCTTTAAATAATACCCTGCCACCAAATTGAAGTGTGACATTTGATACCTGTAACATAACTTACTCCCATATAAGTGTATAACTAACTCTGAGAGTATAACATATAATCCTATACAAATGCAACCCTTTGTCTGTTGATTTGACATTGCATAAAAATTGTGTTATATTGTCCATTGTTTAATTAAAAAAGGAGAAAACAAAAGCTTATGAACTCTTTAATTAAATGTATTCGAGACATTGAAAAGAGTAAGACTATTGCCATCATTTGCCACACGATCCCAGATGCCGATGCGCTCGCCTCGCTTGTTGCTTTAAAGAAAATAATTAGACAAAATTTTAATTTATCAGATGAATCAAAACAAATTGACCTTTTTGTTGATGCTGATGAAATCAATGAGATTAACAGTGCCATTGTCAATGGTATTGAACTTAACAATAGACGAAGTGAACACTATGACCTTGCAATAAGTGTGGACTGTGCTTCACTTTCAAGGCTTGGAAAATATGCCGAGATCTTTGAAGAGGCAAACAACACGATAAACATCGACCACCATGTTACAAATGAAAGATTTGCCAAAAACAACTTGGTTTTTAAAACCTCCTCTACTTGCGAGGCGCTGTATATCATTGCAAAATCTCAGGATTGGGAACTTAGTGATGAGGTATGTAAACTTGTCTACAGCGGCATAATCACCGACACAAACAACCTAACGCAAGGCACAATAACAGTCAATACGCACAAGATCATAACTGAAATGGTGTCGAGAAAGATAAATGTAGACGCACTCAACCAACACTTTTTCCAAAACAACACAAAGAGCAAGGCATATCTGTTAAAACAAGCGCTTGATTCTCTCACCTTCTTTGCCGGCGACAGAATTGCGTTTATGAAACTCACAAAACAAGATATTTCAGAATGCGAAGCGACTGTTGAAGATACCTACGGCATTGTAAACCACGGCACTGAGATCAAGGGAGTTGACATCTCCATCCTCGCCATTAAGCAGGAAGATAACTCCTATCAAGTAAGTCTTAGGAGCAAAGGAAATGTTGATGTGTCAAACATAGCCAAAGCATTTGGTGGTGGTGGACATGAAAATATGGCTGCTTTTAACTACAGTGGCCTTTTGGCAGATCTCAAAGAGCAATTGATTCCTGCCTGTCGTGAGGAACTTTTGAAACATCCAAAAGAAGAAAAAGAAAATTTGTTTGATAACAGTGACGAAATTGAAGAACAGTCACAAACCAAAGGTTAAAGGAGAAAAACATGGAAGATATAACAAAAGTGACCATGGACAAGCTTGTGGCACTTTGCAAAAATAGAGGAATTATTTTTCAAGGAAGCGAAATTTACGGTGGAATGGGCAACACTTGGGACTATGGTCCTGTTGGTGTAGAAATCAAAAACAACATAAAAAAGACATGGTGGAAACGTTTCGTTCAAGAAAGTGACAACTCCTTCGGCGTTGATGCCGCAATATTGATGAACCCACGTGTTTGGGAATCTAGTGGACACACCACATCTTTTTCTGATCCAAAAATGGATTGTCGTGAATGCAAAACACGTCACCGTGCAGATAATTTGATTGAAAATTACTGTGCGCATCACCATATTGAAAATGTCATACCTGACAAGATGACAAATGAAGAGATGGAGAAGTTCATAGCTGAGCACAAAATAGCCTGCCCTGTTTGCGGAAAACACAATTTCACATCAATTAGACAGTTTAAACTCATGTTTGAAACTCGCCGTGGTGTGACAGAGGACGACACTGATATCATCTATCTTCGTCCTGAAACTGCACAGGGAGAGTTTGTGAACTTTTTAAATGTGCAACGTTCCATGCGCGCTAAAGTACCTTTTGGTATCGCACAGATTGGTAAGGCATTTAGAAATGAAATCACGCCAGGAAACTTCATATTCCGTACCATTGAATTTGAACAGATGGAACACCAGCTGTTTTGCAAAGAGTGTGATGATGACAAGTTCTACAATGAATATAAGCAAAAGGCATGGGATTATCTTGTCTCCATTGGAATAGACCCAAACAAACTCAGATTCAAAGACCATGACAAATTGGCACACTATGCAAAAAATGCTTGCGATATTCAATACCTGTTCCCATTTGGATATAGCGAACTTAATGGTATACACAATAGAACAAATTATGACCTTAGTCGCCACCAAGAATTTTCTGGTAAAAATATGCAATACCTAGACCCAATTACAAATGAAAAATATGTTCCATATGTTGTGGAATATTCAATTGGCTGTGATCGACTTATGCTTGCGGTGCTTTGCAATGCATATCGTGAAGAAAAGCTGGTTGACGGCGAAACCCGTGTGGTACTCGCTCTATCACCTGCTCTTGCACCTTACAAGGCATGCGTGTTGCCTCTTATCAAAAAGACACATGGCGAAGTGGCTAAGAATTTGCAAAAACAACTTTCAAAATACTTTATGTGCGACTATGACGAAAGCGGAAGCATTGGTAAACGATATCGCAGAGAAGATGAAATTGGCACACCTTTTGCAATTACTGTTGATGATGAAACTTTAAACAATAACACCGTCACAATCCGAGATAGAGATACAATGCAACAGATAACCTTAAACGTGGATGAAGTTGCAAACTACATTTTGGAAAAATGTAGGTATTAAAACATTTGTCAACAACACTTCTTGTCATTTCGAGCGCATAACCAATGCCATTTCGAGCGACAGCGAGAAATTTAGATTCCTCGACGCTAAAGCGCCTCGGAATGACAGAAATAGTGTCATTTCGAGCAAAGCGAGAAATCTCTAGACTATGCTAGAGATTTTTTTTATGATGTTTAATTCGCCTTATTTTGGCATATAATATTTCAAGCAAAGCAAAACATCTCTGAGATTCCTCGTCGTTTTACTCCTCAGAATGACAGAGATAGTGTCATTTCGAGCACACAACCATTGCCTTTGGAGCGAACAACCATTGTCTTTGGAGCATATAACCATTGTCATTTCGAGCGATAGCGAGAAATCTCTAAGATTCCTCAGTGCTTCGCACTTTGCAATGACAGGACTCCTCGGAGTGACATGAGGTTTGATGACACAAAAAAATTTTTTAAAAAAATTTAAAAAATTGGCACTATATCGTTGACATTGCTAGCAAAGTGATTTATAATATGCTTGCATTTAAAGATGCAAATAAGGAGAATTATTATGAAAGATTTAATTTCAAGAAATGATTTTGATTTATGGAACCCATTTGGTGATTTGTTTAATTTGTCACGTCCAAAACACGGAAGAGAACTTGGCAATTTGCTTAGAACAGATATAAAAGAAAAGGAAAATTGCTATGAACTCGAAGTTGATATGCCAGGCTTTAAGAAAGAAGATGTTGCAATTGACCTTAACAACGGTTATTTGACAATATCCGTTCAAAAGAAAGAAGAGCATGAAGAACATGGCAAACATCACTACATCAGAAAAGAAAGATATTATGGCAACGCACAAAGAAGTTTTTATGTTGGCGACATAAAAGAAAGTGATATAGATGCTAAACTTGAAAACGGAACTCTCTCCATTACAATTCCAAAAGAAAAAGCCGTTGAAACAAAAAAGAGCATCGAAATCAAATAACTAGAAAAAACACACCACGACTGTGGTGTGTTTTTTTGAAATTCCGTGAAAAAGCCACTCACAGTGACACCAGACTCTCACATTATGTCGCGAGCCGTTGTTTTGCAAGCAAAATATCTTCTCTTTTAGCGAATGCAGAAAACCTAACATAACCTTCGCCGAACTTGCCAAAGCCACTCCCAGGTACGCAAACTATGTTGTATTCGTTGAGCAAATATTCAAAATATTGCCATGATGTAAACTTTGCTGGTATTTTTAACCATATGTATGGTGAATTTGATGATGAAAGAAATTGCATTCCTTTAAAGCAACTTTTAAGGATTTTGGCATTTTGTTTGTAATAATTTATGTTTTTTTGACAAATTTTCTCCCCCTCGTCGCTCAGTGCAAACTCCGCACCTTTTTGAATGTGATATGGCACACCATTAAAAAATGTACATTGCCTTTTATTCCACATGGCATTTAAACTTTGCCCTTCTCTTTGTAGCTCCTTGGGAACTATGGTGTATCCACATCTAAGGTTTGTAAAACCAGCAGATTTTGAAAAACTAGCAATTTCAATGGCACAGGTTTTTGCCCCTTCAACAAGGTATATGGATTTGGGACAATGATCTTCTATGAAACTTTGATAGGCATTGTCAAACAAGATGATTGAAGAAGTTTTATTGGCAAAATCAACCCATTTTTTCAGGTCATCGTGTGTCATAGTAGCACCAGTTGGATTATTGGGAGAACAAATGTATATGAGATAACTCTTTTCTTCGAGCCCATCAATCACCATTTTGTATCCGTTTTGTTTTGTGAGTGGCAACAAAATAACCTCGTTGCCACAAAGTATGTTGCTATCGTAGTATGCAGGATATGTTGGGTCGGCTATAACCGCAGTTGAAAATGAAAAGAGATTTAAAATATTTCCAACATCACAACCTGCACCATTGCTGACAAATACATCTTCATTTGAAATATCTACACCAAGTTTTTTATAATATCTGCAAATCGCCGTCTTTAAAAAATCATATCCGGTTTCTGGTGGATAGCCCTTAAATTTTTCTGTTGCTTGATCGTTTAGTGCATCCGTCATCACCTTTACCAGTTTTTTATCCATAGGAAGCGTCACATCGCCGACACCAAGATTTAGAATGTGCAAATCGCTATGCGTTTGTCTAAATTTTTTAACCCTTTCATTTATTTCCACAAATAGATAGTTATCTTTAGATTTTTTGTAATTTAAATTAATATTCATACCAAACTCCATCATACACGTATCTACATTCACCTGTCATAATAATGTGTTCCTTGCATTCTATGTTCAGTTCTCCACCATCAAGTTTAACGTTGACATAATTTTGCGTGTAACTTTTCAAATAGCAGACAAAGGCACATGCACAAGCACCACTGCCACAGGCGAGTGTAAAACCACTACCTCTTTCATACACCTTTACTTTTATATGATCTTTTTTAACCTGCACCAATTCCACATTTATTCCATCGTCAAAAATTGGTAAATTTTGAATGTATTTACAAAATTTCCTTACATTGAAATTGAAATTGTCGACAAATATTACACAATGTCTGTTACCTATATCCACAACATTTAGGGTAAACTCTTTTTCTTCAAATTGCACAATCAAAATTTTATCCAAAAATGCACTGCCCATGTCCACACTTACTATTGCACCATCTTTGAATGTAGACATCATTTTGCAAGTTATTGTTCGATTTTGTGTTTGTATTTTTACAACATCTTTGCCAATTTTTTTATGAATATAATATGCCACACATCTTGAGGCATTTCCACACATGTTTGCCAAACTTGCATCGCTATTGTAGATCTTGATCTTAACATCGGCAGCTTTGGATTTTTGAAGCAAAATTACTCCATCTGCACCTACACCATAGTGTCTTTGGCATATTGCCCTGACAAAGGGTTTTATTTTTTTTATATTGTTTTTCCCCTCCATGTTGTCTATGAAGATATAATCATTTCCAATCCCTTGCATCTTGAAAAATTTGACCATACATATTATATATTATTTATCACGAAAAATGTTGAATTGCTGTTGACTTAAATTATTTCATAAGTTAAAATCATCGTGGTGAAATATGTTTAACATTTCTAATAAATATTTGAAACACACTGTCAACATCTTTTGTGTTTTATTTGCGACTTTCGTTATGGGTGCTGGATTTAACATCTTCTATGCACCAAACAACATCCTTTTGGGAGGATTTGGTGGATTTTCTACCATCATTTCATATCTTTTATCACAAGTTGGCATAAACATTCCAATGTCAATCATATACCTTTTGTTAAACGTAATACTTTATATCTTCGCTGTAAAAATACTTGGAAAGACTTTTGCAATATATGCAATAATCGGTATTGTTTCGTACTCGCTATTTTTAGAGGTTTGCAAGTTCCCAAGCATAAGTGATGACCTTTTGCTTTGCAGCATATATGGGGGTGTACTAACAGGTTTTGGAATTGGAATTGTGATAAGAAGTGGCGCAACCACTGGAGGCGGCGACATGCTTGGCTGCGTGATCAATCACAAGTATCCAAAAGTTTCGGTGGGTTGGGTCACAATTATTGTAAACTGCATCGTAATTTGCATATCTTTAATTATCTACGGTCTTAATCTATCTTTGTACTCAATCATTGGAATATTTATTGCTGGAAGAGTAAGTGATCTAATTATCGAAGGTCCAAGATCAGTAAAAGCTTTTTATATCATATCCAACAAATCGCAAGATATATCAAATAAACTTTTAACTGACTTACATCGAGGAGTCACCACTCTTGAAGCAAATGGAAAATTTAGCAACAGGCACATGGAAGTTATACTATGTTTGGTAAGTCAATTTCAAATACCAAAACTAAAGCAAATAGTTTACGATATCGACCCACAAGCATTTTTATTTTCAGTTTCTGTTAAAGAAGCCATTGGAAAAGGCTTCCACAAACTTGAGAAGCGTAAATCAATTTTGATACACAAAAAAACCAAACAAAATTTGGCGACAAATGTAACTGAGCAAAGTTATTCAACAACACCCAATGGCCCTGACAAAATTGATGGAGAAGAGTAAAACTTTAACAAAAAAAGCCCCAATATGGGGCTTTTTTATCACACCAAACAATCGACGAGCATGACAAGGTCGCGTGGATTTTTTTTCAACACATCTTCAAATCTGCTTGGCATTTCAATTTCTATATCAAATTTTTCTGCATAGCTACAATACACTCTTAAACTTTCCTTAGCAAAAAGATAAGCATCTTCAATAGTGTCGCCGTCTATGGTTATTCCAAGATCTGGAAACAAGACTATGAATTTATCGTCTTCTTTATAAAATATTGCAGAGAACAAGTATTGCTTCATCAACATCTCCTATCTATGCAAAAATGCAGTTTTATCTAACTTAGTATATGTACATGATAACATAATTATAAAATTTATCAAAATTATTTTGCATTAAAAAATAAAAATTCAAAGCCAAGCTTTGAATTTAATATTATTAAAATTCACGTTCCTCACAAATGTTATTTTGTTTTGAGGCAGAAAAATTGAATTTGAATGTTTTTGTTACTTTATTTTCCTGAGTCTTTTCACCGTACGCATAAATAAGCTTTGAAACACCTTGTGCAGGTATTGAAATCTCTTTTTTTAAGTTTTTGCTAGCATCGAAATCTTTTTTTGTGTTGATTTTGTTCATAT
Organism: uncultured Clostridia bacterium; assembly: GCA_944383375.1. GTDB lineage: Bacteria > Bacillota > Clostridia > Christensenellales > UBA1242 > UBA5893. The sequence goes on from CALWPG010000005.1 coordinate 48,166, forward strand.
AATCCTCCGTTTTTAACTGTTTGATACTTAACTTATTCGCTAGTATATTATCATACTTTTGGAAGATTGTCCATACCTATTTTAAAATTTTTTTTTATTTACTAGATAATTTTTTTTGTGTTTTTTTTGTATCTTTTTTATTTGTATTTTTTTTGGATGACTTAACTGACTGTTTAAGTGCTTCCATAAGATTTATTACATTTGGAGGATTAATCTTTTCACTAGGTCTAATTTTCTCACCTTTGATTTTCTTTTGTATTGCACTGAGTACTTTTTCGCGATATTCATCTTTGTATTCTTTTGCATCAAAATCCTGTGTCATGTTTTGAATAATCTGTTTTGCAAGATCTATTTCCTGTTTACTTACACTAACGTTGGCTTTAATTTCAGGACACGATTGAACTTCATCATAGAAATGAAGAGTATATAACATAAGGTTGCCATTTTGCTCACAAAGTGCCACAAGCTGTTCTTTGTTTCCCAAAACGGTTTTGGCAATTGCAACTTTTTGTTCTGACTTCATGGCACGTTTGAGCACCATATATGCTTTTTCGGCACTGGTAGGCACAACATAATATGACTTGTCAAAATACACAGGCTGAATGTCCGACAAATTAACAAATTTATCAATTGCTATAGTTTTATCTTTTTTTGATTTAATCTTTTCAAATTCCTCATCTGTCAAAGTTACATATTTGCCCTTTTCATATTCATAACCTTTAACAATATCTTCATTTTTGATGTCCAGCGGGCAATTCTGACAGGTTTTTTTATACTTTATGCGTTGATGATTTTTTTTATACAACAAATTAAAGCCAATATCATTATTCTTGATGCAGGCATGAAGTTCTATTGGAATGTAAACAACCCCAAACTCAAGTGCAGTCTTGTAACTTCTCATATTATATATCTTGCACAATTTTTTTATGTTTATGTGGAAGGAGTTATAATTTCGTAATCAGTTCCTCTATAAACTATATATTTTCCATCATATAACTCTTCATATCTTGATATATTTTCAAAAGTAGTCACCTGTGAGCCCACTTCATATTGATTTGTCTGAGAATTTTTTTGTAAGACATACTTATACACATTATTGTCACGATTTATGTAAACATTTATGGTATTATCGCTTCGTTGATAGTAAGCTGTGGCATCAAATCCTTTTGCAATATCCACTTTGTAGCTACTGTTGTATTGAGGATAAAATGTATTCATACAAGTGTCCTTATCCCATAAAATCGCGCCTCTATATGGTACACTTGTGTCTCCTATTTTAACATCATTATCTCTAACTAAAGCTCCTTGTCTAATGCTTGTCTGTAGTATATTTTGATTGTTGTATTTTAGAAAAAATTGACTATTGATTCCATCTCCAAGAAACCCAGCAACACCGGCATGGCTTACAAAAAACCAACAGTCTGTGCCATAACCATAACCCCCAGCAATTGGCTCAATATGTGAAGTATTATGTCCAAATTGCTCATCCTGTACCCATTGAGAGTCACTTTTCTTTAAAGACAGAGGGTGACAATCACTATTGCCCTCAAGCCCAACAATCACAAACTGTGGAGAATAATTTGTATTAAAAGCAAGAGCCGAGCCATATTGCTGAGTCAAAGTTGGTGTAATGTAACAGGCAGCAATAGGAAGAGCCAAATCTGTGTTATTTATTGGCATAAGTGAATTATCTGCCAGGTTTAAACTATCTTTTGATTGTACGTCATAAAATAGTTTAGTGTTTTCTGATCTTTTTAAAATGTAATATGCTTCATTAAAACAAATAATCCTAAGTGGCAGTTCTCTATCGACAATTTTAACGTCATAACCTTCAACTTTAACAGAGTATTCAAGCATTTCGCATGTCGCAGCAAATTTACATTTTATTGTGAAAAAATTAAATTTTTCAGATGGATAAAATTGATAGGAGTCAGTATATTCAAAATTTCCATTAACGCCTCGTAAATATTTTTTATATTTTTGTATCAATTGAGAAGATGCAACATTTGAAGCATTTATATAAAGCTCTATGTATGGTTCTGTGTTATCCGTTGTTGTTACTTTACCCTTGACATGATAAGTAAGTACCACCGGAATTGTTGGATCACAATAAAATTGACATCTTGGCATTTCATAAGTACCCGTTATTGGTCCATTTATGTATGAACAGAAGGTATCAACTCTGTTAACTTTTTGTGTTGGAGTTGTTGTTCCACCTCCTGGTGATGATCCTCCAGAACTTGACTGAGACTCAAGTGAAGTTACACGACTTTCCAAAGAATCGTCCGCATCTTCAAGATCTTCAATTTGACCCAAAATTGAAGTGATGTTACTGTTGATTGATGTAATAGTAGTGCTTAATGAGGATAAATCATCTTCCAAATCACCAACATTTTGATTTAACTGAGAATAATTTGAAATATGACTTTGAAGTTGTTGTGAAATAGATGACAAACTCGAATTAATTGACGTGATGTCATCCTCAATATCTGTCACATCTTGACTGAGTTGCGAGTAATCTTGCAAATGGCTTTGAAGTTGCGAGCTATGAGTATCATATTCTGAGAGATGTTCAGTAAGTTGGGTCTGATAAGTGGTAATCAAGGTTTGTATTTGATCGAGGCAGGATTTCATTGAAGTCATATAACCCTGAGTAGTAACCTGATTTGAAAGAGCTTTTATTCTTTTTTCAAGTTCCTCTATCTGTGTTTTTAACTGGCTTAAAGTTGTTTCCATAATGTCTCCTTTACACCCAATTTTATGTTATAGAAATTGCACATTCAAATTTTTATGACAAAAAAAATAGCCTGCTGGCTATTTCAATACTTCTTCAATCTCTGCCCCACCAAGACAATATTCGCCATCATAAAGCACGACATACTGCCCACAAGTTACCGCTCGTTGAGGAGAATAAAATCTGAGTTCGACATGGTCATTCACCACTTTAACATGCACTTTTTGATCTGGTTGACGATATCTAAACTTTGCATAACAATCAAACTCAGTTTTGTCCGTTTTGCATGGTATGAAGTTGAATTTTCCACTTATCAACCCATTTGAGTATAAACTATCGTCTTCTCCTTGAGTTACATAAAGGATATTTTTTTGAACATCCTTGTCCACAACAAACCATCTACCACTGCCACCATCTTTTTGTCCGCCCACGCCAAGCCCTCGTCTTTGACCTAAGGTGTAGTACATTACACCGTCGTGCGTTCCAACGACTTTGCCGTCAAGTGTTTTTATCTCTCCCCTTTTTGCTGGGATGAAATTTTTTAAAAATTTTCTAAAATTGCGTTCACCAATAAAGCAAATTCCAGTGCTATCCTTTTTATGTGCGTTACTAAGTCCAAGTTGTTCAGCGATCTCCCTCACTTGGGTTTTTTCAATATCAGCGAGTGGAAACAACACACTTTTGAGTTGATCTTGACTCAACTGATTCAAAAAATAAGATTGGTCCTTATTTTTGTCAAATGCCTTCAAAAGATAATATTTTCCATCAATTTCTTGCTTTTTCGCATAGTGTCCAGTGGCGATATAATCTGCACCTATTTTTCTTGCAAAATCCAAAAAAGGACCGAACTTAACTTCTCGATTACAAAGAACATCGGGATTTGGTGTGTTTCCTTTTTTATACTGCTCTAGAAAATAAGTGAAAACTTTGTCATAATATTGTTTTGAGTAATTGACTGTATAATAAGGTATACCAATGGCATTGCAAACTCTTTTGACATCTTCATAATCTGTCTCTGACGAGCAAACTCCACTATCGTCAGATTCCTCCCAATTCACCATAAAAAGGCCAATGACATTGTAGCCCTGTTGTTTTAGTAAATATGCACTGACTGCGGAATCAACTCCACCACTTATGCCAACAACAACTGTTTTCATCTTTCCTCCGTAAGCAAAATTGACACAGGAACTTTAAATTTTTTGACACAAATATTAAATATATCAAAAAGCCACATCAGTCCATGCGCCCCAATTATAATATAAACAAAAGTAGATATACTAACCGGCATTACACCATTTATAGCCAAAATAGCACCAACAATAAACACCAGTCCAAACACAAGCATTGTTATGCCTTTTTTGTATCTTCCGACATAAAAACAGTGAGCACCAAAAAGACCTAAAAATATGCAAAAAAGCAAAAGTTTGTATCTTTTTAAATCACTTGGCATATCGGTTACATATACCACTTTGTCTTTTTTCTTTAAGCTTAGCATTTTTTTAGCAGCAGAATTTGTAGCCCACTTCAATCGCTCAAAAATAAGCCCACAATATGTGCACCTGGTTGCAATCTTGGCATTTTTTTCACCACATCGTGGACATTTTTTTGTATTGAACATATCACTCTCTTTCTGTGGTACTTAAACAATAAATACGTTTTGTTTGCGTGCTAACTCTTATCTTATTTGAAATTTCAACACCAGCTATAATATAAACTTCATTATCTTTTGCAAGTACCGGAATATAATCTCTAAGTCTTGATGGAACTTTGATATCAATCAAATAACTTTTGAGTTTCTTTGTTCCACCACCAAATTTTTGAAAAACATCACCATTTTGTCTAAATCTCCATATTGCATCCTTTGGAACTTGGTCTGCATCATAATAGAGTTTATCTTGTTCTTGAATTTTAGTAACCTTTTTTATGTTGACCTTGCCAAAATTTGGAACAGAAAAAGTTCCAAGTTTATGTTTTTCATTTAATTGAACTTCTTTTTTCTGTCTGTTTGTCAAAGTTATGTAGTCATATTCTTTATGCAGACCCACTTTAAAAGGTAAGTCAATTCGCTTGCCGTTTTCTGCGCTGTTTACAAAATTAATCACGAGATCAATATGTTTGCTTTCTATATCTTTAATTACTCCAATACTTTTTAGTGCCTTTGTTATCATTCTTGACACAATAGGTTTTGCATATACAAAATATGACAAAGGAATTTTTACTTCCTTATCATTTATGATAAAAGCATCGGTTGGAACTTGTGAATTTATATATTCATCGTCTTGACTTGCAAGATCGGCAAAATTTAATATAGATGCAATTGCATTTGGCCATCTTTTTAAAATACAAGGCATGATTTCGTTGCGAATGTAGTTTCTATTATATTCGTTTTCTTGATTGGTTTCATCTTCCCTATATTCAATGTCATTGTCAAGCACATATTTCCATATTGCTTTTTCATCAGTTTTTAACATTGGTCTAATGAATACATTATCGCGAACAACACCCATACCTTTAAGTCCACTAAGGCCACTTCCACGGAACAGGTGCATAAGCACGGTTTCTGCTTGATCACTTTGGTGATGGGCAAGGGCTATTTTATCAACTGTTTTTCTTTCAATAAGGGAATTAAAAACTCCAAATCTAGCTTCTCGGGCCGCGCTTTCTATTGATAAGGATTTTTGTTTCGCAAGATTTGGCACATCCACTTTGAATTTGTATGCTCTTATCCTATTTTTTTTGCAATAATCCATCACAAACATAGCATCCAAAGCGCTGTTTTCTCTAATTGAATGGTCAACTGTTATAGCTACGATCTCAAATCCCATCTCAAATGACAAAGCATGAAGATAGTGCAAAAGAGCCATGCTGTCCTTACCTCCACTAACTCCAACACCGACAACGTCACCTTCATTTATCAAATTGTTTTCTTCTATCAATTTCCTTATATTTTCCATAATAATTCCTTGGTTATAATATACAACACATTTTATAATATTTCAAGATAATGCTTAAAGTATTTCATATTTTTTTGTAAAATGTTTTGCATTTTTTGTATTTTTTTTGCGTATTTTGCAATATTGTGGTATGACTTTTTAACTCAATATGATAAAATATCTGTATGAGATTACTAAAAAAATTAAAAAGATATGGTAAGAAAAAAATCGTGGCAATGCATATGCCAGGCCACAAGAGAAAAAATTTAACCCACAGCTCTTTACCATACAAAATTGACATTACAGAAATTGATGACTTTGACAATCTACATAATGCGCAAGGTATTTTAAAGTATTGTCAAAACAAATTAACAAAACTTTACCAAACATCACAAAGTTTCTACTTAGTGAATGGCAGCACAAGTGGAGTGCTTGCTAGTATTTTTAGTGTACTTGATTATGGTGACAAAATTGCTATACCTCAAAATTGTCACAAGTGCGTATTTCATGCCATTGAAATGTTAAATTTGCAACCTGTGTTTATTCCAATATCTTTGAGTCAGGGTATAATAAGTGACATTAAAGCCCACGATATTGATAATGTGTTAAATAACAATCCTGATTTAAAATGCGTACTAATTACAAGTCCGACTTATGATGGGGTTATAAGCGACATTGTATCAATATCAAAAGTGGTACATAGGCACAATGCAACACTAATTGTTGATGAAGCACACGGGGCACATCTATTTTTAGATGACAAAAGTGCAGTAAACAAGGGAGCAGACATAGTGATCAATAGTTTACACAAGTCACTTCCTGCCCTCACCCAAACAGCAGTTTTGCATGTATGTCATAACAAGATAGATGTGGATAAAGTTAAACATTATATATCAGTGTTTAATACATCTAGTCCATCTTATGTCCTTATGTCATCCATCGATGAGTGTGTGGAGTTTCTGCTAAAAAAGGGCAAAAAATATTACGAAAAATTGCAAAAAAATTTAAAAAAATTTGTTGAAAATACAAATAAACTAAAAAATATACATATATTACAAAATAATGGAAATTTTTTTGATTTAGATAATACCAAAATCATAATATATGGTGGAAATTTTACTGGTCATCAATTAGAAAAATTTTTAATTAATAATAAAATTCAAGTTGAGATGTCCAATGTTTGGTACACAAATTGTTACACAAGCTTAGCAACTAGTAAGGCCGATTTAAAAAAACTTTACAAAGCACTTAAAAAATTAGATAAAATATTTGTTTACAAAAAAACAGATATTTCATTATCTATTCCAAAAATAAAACTAAAGATGCCTCTTTGTAAGGCACAGCAACAAAATATGCAAGATTTATGCCTTGGTGATGCAGTGAATAAAATTAGTGGCCAATATGTTTGGACCTACCCACCAGGAATTCCCATAATTGTACCAGGTCAGCTAATTACAACTGAAATTGTGGATTATTTAAAGTATATTAAAAAATTTGATATTGAACTTGTGGGAATGAATAATGAAAAAATTTATACTATAAAACTTGACAATATGGAATTTTAATATTAATCTAATTATGTAATTTAAGGAGAATAATCATGAAAAGAATACAAACATTAAACACACGTACACTTGTAAACCAAAACCTTTGTACAGCTGGATGTGGAGAATGCCAAACATCTTGTCAGTCAGCTTGCAAAACATCTTGTGGTGTAGCAAATCAAAAATGTGAGCATATAAACTAAAAAATGCTTGTTTTGTGCCGAATCTATTTTCGGCTTTTTTATGCAAAAAATAGGGAGAAAACATGATACACCAATATAAATTAAACGGTTACAATATCATTGTGGATGTATATTCAGGTAGCATACACGTAGTAGACGATGTCGCTTATGATGTTATCAATTTATATCAAAACCGCTCAAAAGATGAAATAATTCAGAATATACTATCGAAGTACAAAACTGATAAAACTGTTACAAAAGATAGCATACTAGAGCTTATGGATGATATTGAAACACTTAAGAAAAATAACCAACTCTTCACAGAAGACACCTTTTCTGATATGGCAACACAATATAAACAAAATTCAAATGTTATTAAAGCCTTGTGTTTACACGTGGCACACACCTGTAATCTTAACTGTGAATACTGTTTTGCAAGTCAAGGCAAATATCATGGAGAGCGTGCACTCATGAGTGAAGATGTTGGCAAGCGCGCTATAGATTTTTTAATTGAACATAGTGGACAAAGACATAATCTAGAAGTGGATTTCTTTGGTGGAGAACCACTGATGAATCTTGATGTTGTTAAAAAAATAGTATCCTATGCTCGAAGTTTAGAAAAAAAATACGACAAGCACTTTAGATTCACTCTAACCACAAACGGAGTAAATCTAAATGATGATGTCATAGATTATTTAAATCAAGAAATGGACAATGTTGTCTTAAGCCTTGATGGCAGAAAAGAAGTTCATGATAGCACTCGAAAGACCATAACGGGAAAAGGCTCATACGATATCGTTGTTCCCAAGTTTTTAAATTTTGTTAAAAAACGTGGCGATAAAAGTTATTATATGCGCGGGACATTCACACACAATAATGTCGATTTTACCAATGATATTTTCCACATGGCTGATCTTGGATTTAGAGAACTTAGCATGGAACCAGTGGTTTGTTCACAAGACGAACCTTACGCACTAAATGATAAAGACTTGCCAAAACTTAAAGAGCAATATGAAATTTTAGCGAAAGAAATGCTAAAACGCGAAAAACAAGGTCGTGGATTTACATTTTATCATTACATGCTTGATCTAAAAAACGGGCCATGCATCTACAAGCGACTTAGTGGCTGTGGAAGTGGTACGGAATATATGGCAGTGACTCCATGGGGTGAACTTTATCCTTGCCATCAGTTTGTTGGAGACAAAAAATATAGTCTTGGAAATATTTATGATGGCATAAAAAATAAGGAACTGGTAGAAAAATTTAAAAATTCAAATATTTATACTCGTCCAAAATGCCAAGATTGTTGGGCCAAACTTTACTGTAGTGGAGGATGTTTTGCAAATGCCTACCATGCCACAGGCGACATAAATGGTGTTTACGACTATGGTTGTGAATTGTTCAAAAAACGAATAGAATGTGCAATAATGATGCAAGTGGCAAAAAACCAAAACTAAATATAATACTTAAAAATTATCGCCATAAGCATAATAGATAGACAAACTACAATAATTACAGTGGACCAAATAAGTTTTTTCATGTTTATATAATATATTAATTAATACACTATGTCAAATTTAAAAAAATATTGTTTTTAGTTTACAGATGTGATACACTGCATACGAGGAAAAGTTATGAGTAATTTAATTTATAAAACAGAACAACAAAAATCTGCCCTTTTGCTAATTAAGGAAAATGGTTACAAAACCTATGATTCTCGTATGGCAAGAAATGGTGGTTTTGTTTATAAGATGGTAGATAAAAAAATATTATTTGTGAATACAAGAAAGATTGTACCACAATTTATATCACAAGAATATGCCTGCCAGGTAAATAATCGAGAGAAATTAAAAAAATATTATGGTAAGCTTAAAGAATATCAAGAAAGTATAGAAAATAAATCGCAGCAAACTTTGGCTCAAACCTATTTATCGGCTATTAAAGGTGTGCAAGTTATTTGTTCAAATTTACTTGATGATGAAAAAGTAAATGACTTTATTAAATTTTTAGCAAATAAAACCATGACAGATTTTGAAATTGATGAAAGTGTGAGGTCGGCAAGATTTTCTCCTATGCCTCTGTATAACTTTGACATACATCACATAAAACCATTGACGAAGAAAGATGAAAATTATGTGATTGACAATATAAATTACATGCTAAAAATGCTGAGGTATATAAAAAACGAGTATAAAAACGAAATGTAAAAAGACTTTATAATTATAAAGTCTTTTTTAAAATATTTTTCTTTTATGGTATAGAAAATCAAATAATTAAAAAACTCTGACATTAACATGTCAAGTGTTACTCACAAAGTATCTTATTTATATTATATAAATTTTCTACACTGTAGTTTGTAAATGACAAAACTTTGGTGGCATAAGCATACAAAGTAGCATCATCTTTTGCATATGTTGATGGATCAAAGTTTGCGCGCATAAATTCTCTAAAATTTATCTGCGACAAACTCGTCGAGAAGATCTGTTGATCATTTTGATACATATTGTAAATTCTTAAAAATTTATCAAGCTCCTCTACAGTTGTAGTTCCTTCTTTAGAATAATCAAGTGAAGTGTATTGGTTTAATGTTTGGAAAAATTTATCCGTAGAAAGAGAAATATAATCTCCATCAAATGCATTTAAATATTCTATTGCCGGTGTTATGGTAGCAATTACACTTTTTAAATTCGCCAAGTTCTTCTGATTTTTTAGCTGTGCATCAGTGAGAGTAATATAATTTCCATTTTCATCTTTAAATGTGTCAAAACTGGTATATATATAATTTTCGCAAATGGATATAAACATATTGTCAAGTTCAACTATCTTTTGGCACAGATCAATAAGTTCACGTTTATATTCACGTAATTTTTGTAGTGATATGCTTCCAAATGCAGTCTGTTCGCTGGTGGTATCTATTCTTATATCAAGTTCATGGACATTGGTAGAAAAATTATTTATTGAATTTGTAACATCATCTATTTGATTTTCGAAATCTAAATAATCTTGCTTCATCTCATCTGTAACTTCATTTGGCAAAGTCAAGAGCACGCCATCAAAAGATGAAAGAAAATAAAATGAAGCAACAAAGATGGAATCATATACATCAAGAAGTTCAGTGTATCTAGAATTATTTTCATTATTAAAGGTTTGATCCTCAATTTTTGACAGTACCAAACTTACATTTTCTCCATACACAATACCATTTCTATAATTATTGTTAAGGCAAACATCGGTTATAAAAGTACTAAGCTTTGTATTAGTTTGAATATAAAATGTGTCATTTGAAGATTGGTCATCACAGCCAACAAAACAAAAACATAAAGAAACCAACAAGCATAGCGCGACCAAAATTTTTTTAAATTTTTGCATAACTACTCCCCTTTTCTATATTAGATAATACTGATTTTTCAAAATCAGTGCACTTTGACTTGCACCACCTTCAAGTGAACTTACATATTCATCAAAAGTTGCGTTTGCAAGGCTGTTAATTATCTCGTCAAAATTCAAGACATTGAAATTTGAAAGCAACTGATCATAACTATCAATATTCAAAACATATGTAGTGCTGTCACAAGCAATTGAATCTGAGAAGTTCTTTAAATCTTCAATTGAAACACTTGCCACCTGATGATCAATGTCAGAACTTAGATAATTTTGACAAATCCTATTTGCCCAAAGATATAGTGACTTTAGATTGTATTTTGTAAGTGGATTGATGGCAAAATTGTCAATTAAATAATTTTCTACAATATTTGAAACATATGAATAATATTCACCAAGATTTGATAAAAAGTTGGTGTAAATTGAATAATAATTGTTAACTCTTATAAAAAGTGCATCGTTATCTGGATAGTTTTGTATTGCAGAATTTGATAAATACTGGTCTATATATTGTTTGCAATCATCAATTTTTTGTGTAAGATTATCTCTTGATTGACTTAAATTTTGCTGAATTTCAAGCATGTTTTCGTCTTTATCTTCTGTAAACAACAAATTATCTAGCAAAAATGTATTTTGAGAATTTAATACATCAACCAAGACTTCAAAATTTTGAAATGCTTGTTTGACACTTGAATAATTCTCACTTTCAACGCCGTCTAATCCACTTACGATCTGACTTATTCTTGAGTTTTCTTGCAAAATATAATTATAATCTTCATCGTAAACTAAAGAGTAGGTGTCATTATATGGCGCATTTAAATCAACGCGTGGTCTAAAAATAAGCACCAGTCCAACAATAAGAGCAATCAAAGCAATGACAGATATGCTTATGATGATAAACTTTTTATTGAAAAACCCCGATTTTGCCATTAGCACAATCTCCTTTTTTATTATGATAGCACAAATCCATCATAAAATCAACATTCAACTAAAAAATAAAGTTTTCCAATCTGAAATTACATTTATGCTAAACCTCATTGAAAAATTTGCATAAAAAATCTCTCAAAATTGAGAGATTTTTTTACTTTTTATCTTCTACCACGTTTTTTCTTTTTGTCTTTCTTATCTGGAGTCTGTTCTTCGCTTTGTTGTTCTGTGTTCTCTAAATTTTCCGGTGTGGCAGACACTTGTTCCGGTTTTTCTTCTTTAACAACTGGTGTGGCACTTTTGTCCTTGTCGTCTTCAGGCTTCTCAGCTTGCTCACCTACATTTTGCTCATCCTGTTTATTTTCAAGATTTGCTTCGCCTACATTTTCAACATTTTGAGAACTTTCAGCAGCATTATCCTTGATTTCTGCTTGAGGCTGTTCTATTAAATCAACATTTTCCTGTGCAGCCTTTTCCTGTTGTTCCTTGATTTGTTGAAGTGTTTCGCCAAGTTGTCTGTTGAGTTCATTTTGTTGTTCCATCAAACGGTTGCTTTCTTCCAAAATTTGGTTGCTAATAGCAGTTAATTCATCTTGTTTTCTTGGCCTGCCTCTCCTTTTTGGAGTAGTGCTTGTGGTTGTAACTTGTGGTGTCTTTCTTGGTCTACCACGTTTGCCTGTGGTTTTCTTTGCCGGTGTTGCAGTAGTTTTTCTTGGCCTACCACGTTTAGCCTGAGTCGTCTTTGGCTGGGTGGCAGTTGTCGTTGTCTTTCTAGGTCTGCCGCGTTTTCCTGCGGGTTTTTTCTCTATTTGAGCATTGGAAGTATCTTTTCTAGGTCTACCACGTTTCTTTGGGGCCGGATTGATTTCTTCAGCAGTTTGCACGGTTTTTCTAGGTCTACCACGTTTGCCAGGTGTCTTCTTGGTTTCAGGTTTAGTTTCAGTTGTAGATTTTCTAGGTCTACCACGTTTCTTTGGTTGTTTGTTTTCTTCATTTGATACAACCTTTCTAGGTCTACCACGTTTTGCTTTTGGTTTTTCTTCCAATACAACATCAGTTTGTGGTTCACTGTCTTGAATTTTTAAGACATTGTCAACTTCTGCCTCAGAGTTTGACTGTTCCTCTTTCTCTCCTTCAGGCAAACTTGGAGTTTCAACAACGTTGCCATCCTTGTCATATACAGTTCCGTCTAGTGCATGGTACAAACCTTTGTCATCATAGTAAGTCCCATCTTCGTACCAGTAGTAACCATTTTCATCGTAAAAGCCTTGTGGCTTCTCTTCCACTTCTTGTTCAACTTGAGGTTGTTGTTCTTGTTGCTCAACTTCATCAGAAGCTTCTTGTGGCTGATCAGTTTGTTCTTGTTCAACCTTTTCTTCTTTAACTTCTTGCTCAGCTTCCTGAACTGGCACTTCAACACTCTCTATGTCAAGTTGATCATCAAGAACTTGGTCTTGATATTCTTCAGCTTTTTCTACCAATTCATCATTTTTCTCGTCAGGCTTTTCTTCTAACTGTTGTTCATCCTCTGCCAGCACTTGCTCTTGATCTTCTGATTGTTCTTCTTTTTGGTGCAAAAGTTCTCTAAGATCCTCAATCACACCGTCTTTGATTGTGTTTATTTCTTTTGCCTTTTCAAGCTCTTTCAAAGCCTCAGTTCTTTGTTCTGCAAGCTCGTCGACTTCTTCTTTGTGCTTGCCTTGAACATCGCTTAAAATTGCCTTGTAAATTTTGGTTGAAAAAGTATCATATTCGCTGAGCATGGCTTTGGTTGCATATTGCTTTTTCTCTTCAAGCTCTGCTCTGAGCTTTTCAATTTGTTCTTTAAGTGCATTAGTTTCTTGGTCGTAACGAACTGTTGCATCGTCCTGATCTTTTTCAAGTTGTTCTTGTTTTTTGATTTCGTCTTGTTGTTGTTTTCTTATGTAGTTGACTTCAATACGGTTGGTTGACTCCTCTTGTTGCTGACGAAGTCTTTCAATATTTTCTTTACTTGCTTGGAGTTTACGTTGATAGTCCTTTGAAGTGTTTTCATAATTTCTTTTTAAAGAGTCAATTTCGCTTTCAAATTGTTGAATTTGAGAAAGAATTCTTTGTCTGGTATTTAGATATATTTCAGACTCTTTCATGGCTCTATCCAAAATCAACGAGCCATCAATTCCTGCACTTTCAAAGTTATATTGCTCATGTTCAACAGCATTCTGTCTAGCACGCTCAAGTTCTTCTGCTTCTTGCCTTGCACGTTTTTCAAGATATTCATTGAGTACTGGAATTCCTCCACGAATTTCTTTTCTTGTAAACAATATTTCAAAGTCTACATATTTTGGAATAGTTGTTGATGCCTTGTCCACATATCTATTGAATAAGTGAAAATTCTGATATAAACTTGCAAGATTGAAATTTTGTGATGCCCTCAACAAAATTACAAAAATGACAGAAAGTAACAATATCAAAAGTGGAGTGATAAGAGAATTTGCAATGGTATCTATGCTGAGTGCAACACTGCCATAACTTATCAAATTCATAACAAATGTCAAAAGTATTGTAACTGCACTTATACCAATAAAGTTTTTTATGTTTGAGGTATACCCACTGGTATGTAAAGGTTTTTCAATGCAATTATACATGCTCATGTAATAGCTTGGCGCATGTTCGCGATAAAGCATGTATTGTTGCCAGTGATATCTTAGTAATTTTGGAGTTTTTTTGATAAGTCTATTGAATTCAACCAAGTTGGATTCATCGATCTGCTGATGGGCATAGAGCCATCTATTAAGTTTTTCCAAAGATCTTTCAAGCCTACCCTCATACGCAAAGCGTGATTTTAGCATAAAGAAAATCATCATGAGTGCAATAAAGCCAAGCGAAACATAGAATAACATGTTTCCACCAAGCCCGTCTTGAATGATCCTATACAAAAAATCAGATACATTTTCAACGATAGTTAAAAGCATAATACTACCCCTTTTTTCTTACAATTTTCGAGTGTAGTATATCACATTATTTTTTTTTTAACTAATATTTTACAATATTTTTTTTATTTTTTATGGAATTTATTGAATAATTTTTTTAATATTTTTTCGTATATTTTTAGACTGACTTTCATTTATGTGGTGTTATCTCAATTAGAGAAGCTTTTTTTAAACTTAAAATATAGCACTTTGAAACTTTTTTCATGAAGCCTTTTTCAATTGCTTTTTTATATAAATAAATCTGTTTATTATAGGATGATTTAAGTTGTTCATCATGTTTATTTGAAAATTTATAGTCAACAAGAATTGCTTCAACATCATTAAATAAAATCAAGTCACATACACCTTGTATCAACACCTCGTCTTTGTAGTCACTATCGCTAATTTCATTATATGGCAGTTTCATTACAAAACTGTGTTCTTTAATCACTTTGTAATTTTTTGCAATATTTTTTATTATATTTGCATTTTCGCAAACCAGTGCAATATCTATATTTTCAAGGAGATGTTCGTCATATATGCTCTGATTTTTTAAGTCTGATATTATATTAGAAATTACATTTTCATTGATATCTTTTTCAAAATCAATACACTGTAGTATCTTGTGATAAATTATACCTTCATCAGTTGTCGGCTGGCTTTGGTTGTGCTCTGATATGCTGAGTTTGTTTGGCTGAAAATTTTGACTTGCATATTCGTATTCTTCTTTGAGTAACCCTGAGACAGTATTTTTCTGAGCAATTGAAGTTACGTCTTTTTGAGGATATTTTTTTTGAATATAATTTGCAAGCTCCTTGCAGTCAGAAGAAGATGTCGTCGCCAAAACTGTGTCGTTTTTGGGCTGACTTTTAAAACTATCGCTATTTATTACATTTAAAATAAATTTATCCTGTCCAAAAATATTACAACTTTTTTGCGAGTTTACACATATTATTGTTTTTTTGTCTAAACTTTTTATTATAAGATCAAGATACGATCTTTGTCTAAATACTTCATTATCATTAATAAATTGTTCATATTCCAATTTTTTGGTGGTACCAACGATAAAAAGTTTGTTTTTGGCACGCGTTAGCGCAACATACAATAGTCTTAATTTTTCAGCAAAATCGTCATAAAAGTTGCTTTGTTTAATTACATCAAAATAAATACTGTCATATTTTTTTCTTGCATCTTCGTCATAATATTTAATTCCAATGCCAAGATCTTCACTTAACATGAGTTTACTTGTTTTTGGTGAACGCAATATATCTTGTCCCATGGAAACACAAAACACAATGGGCCATTCAAGTCCCTTGCTGGAATGCATGGTTGTAAGGGTTACACAATCATATGAGGAAACTTCACTTGTAACTTTTAGATCTCGCGTACTTTGGTTTAAAAAACAAAGATACTTTCCGGCACTAAAATTGAACGATGAATCTATAAAAGAATTAATGTAACTTTGAATATTCTTTTTCCTTGATATTCCATTTTCCAAAAATGAAAGTTTGTAAAGATATTGCGTCTCGTTTACCAGCCAATTCAGTGCAAAGAAAAGACCTTTGAAAGTGTAATTTTGATAAAATGTTTGCAAAACATCCTTCATTTTTTCTATTTTTTGTTTTAATTCGTCACAAATATTATATTGCTCTACACATTCGTAAAAATATTTGTTATCGCCATTTTGTCTGATTCTCAACATTTCGTCGCTTGAAAAATCAAAAAGTGGTGACATCATGACACTTGACAACGCAATGTCATCATTAAAATTTTCGCAAACTTTTATTGCATTTATAAGTACCTTGACATCATAAACTTCTTCCAAGTCCGTATTTGAATTTTCCAATAGAGGAATACCATACCTCTCAAACACTTCCACAAATTCTGACTGTTTAGCCCTAGTTCGAAATAGAACGCAAATGTCATTATATGTTATTTTTCTATAATTTTTGGTCTTAATGTCATATATCTTTTCATCTAAAAGTTTAGTTATCTTTTCCGCTACTATCCTTGCCTCAACTTTTTCATTGGAAACATTGATGGAGTCATCGTTTAGAACGCTGTAAATTTTGTTTAAAACATGGTCCTCATCATCTTGACTATTGACAACGACATCTAGTTCGACATTATAATCCTCTTCCAAAAAATTTGCTTGTGCTACAAGTTTGGCATCATTTTTATAATCTAATCCCGCACTCTTTGTTGTCATGATTTTTGAAAAAATTTCATTGACAAAATTCAAAATAGGTTTACATGTTCTAAAATTACAGTTTAAAAGCATGGCTTTTGACTTCCCAGTCAAAATGTCCTGTTTTTTATAATTTTCTATTATTCTTGCAAAAATTTTAGAGTTTGATTGTCTAAAGCCATAAATAGCTTGCTTTAAATCTCCCACTAAAAACAAATTATCATCTCGCGATATAAGGGAAACTATTTTTTCTTGCACTAAGTTTGCATCTTGAAATTCGTCTATAAAAATTTTTTTATACTGATTTTTTAAATTATTTGCAATGTTTTCGTTTTCAAGCACTTTGATTGTAAGTCTTTCAACATCGTCAAAATCGTACATATTTTTTTGCTTTTTAAGTCTTGTGTACCTCGCTTTAAATTCATCGCACAGACTTAGTAAAACCTCAATATTTGACTTACAGAAAATAATGCTTTTTTTATACACCTCTTTACTTACATAACTTTTTAGACCATCCACAACTTCCTTTATGATGTCACGAGCATAGCACAAATCTACGATCAGTTCATCATCTCCACTAGGCTTTTTAGGCATGGATAAACCAGCGCAGTAGTCAATAAGTTTTGAAAAGTCTTTGTTGTCTTTTATAAACATTGAAATTGCCATGAGCTCACTTGCAAATTTGCAATATTTTTCATTGCCCAATTTTTGGCTTTTGCCATGCAGTTTTTCAAGTAGAAAATTTGCATATGATAGTTTTGAATCAAAATATTGTTTGAGTATATTTTCTGCTTTTTGATTTTCAAAAAGATCTAGTGCATTTCGTTTAAAGTCATCATAATTTAAAATTGAACAACTGTAGTTATATATGCTGAGCACAAGGTCATAAATATTTTTGTCCGTTCTGTTGTCGGCAAAACAGTTGAATAGTTCAAAATATCTGTCTGGCTGTTTTGCTTTAAAGACATCTATGGTTTTTTTGAGTGCACGCTGTTGATATAATTTTTGACTAGCATTGTCAAGAATAGAAAATGATGGTGAAATATCTAAGACATAAAAATATTTTTTGACAATCTTTTGACAAAAACTATCAAAAGTAGATATGTCGGCAAGGGGGATGTCATCAATAAGTTCCATGAGGTCCTGTCTTGAAGTTGCCGCCTCACACAGTGCATTTGTCAACCTTTGCCGCATTTCGTGGCTGGCAAAATTTGTGTATGTAAGCACCAAGATATCTTTAATTTTCAAATCGTGGTTTAAAATGTAATCAATTATTTTTCTGATCATGACACTGGTTTTGCCACTGCCTGCGGAGGCAGAGACGACCAAATTTTTGTCATAACAGTTTATCACATCTTCTTGTTCTTGTATCTTTTCAAATTCACTCATACTTCACCTCGAAGGTTTTAGCCTCAACACTGCCCATTTTTTTCCTAGATATATTTTCATCATGCCCACATACATCTTTGTAGGGACAAAATTTACAACTATCATTTATAGGCGAAGGTTCGATGTTGCCTTTTATGATTTCATCCAGTGCCTGTTTTATTATTTTAACTGAATAATCCAGCATGCCCTTTAATTGATCTGTGGTAACCTTTTTTCTTGAAACAATGCTCTTTATATTGTTCTCGATATTTTTTTTGCTGGTTGAAAAGGCGACATCAAAAAGTCTACTTTTATTTTCCTCTAATAAATTTTTGTCGGCAAGTTGACATAAAGCAGCATCATCTATAAAATAGCCACTTAGCTTGTAGTCATCAGTACCTTCCAAGGAAAAAGCACTCAAAATAGGCAGATAAAAAGCACCAAAAGGCTTTGCATCAAAAATTTCAGTGAGGGCTTTTAAATAGACATATACTTGAATTTTAGTTCCATAATACAAGTTGTCGATTTTGGCATTGGAACCGGCAAGCGAACCTGTTTTGTAATCAATTACACGCAGGTATTTGTCATATTTATCCACACGATCCACAATTCCGACTATGGAGTAATTTTCATTGTTCAAATTCACACAAAGTGAGTTATCAAACTTGTATTCTGTTTTAAAGATTTTAAAATCAGAACATTTTTGTTCATAGTTTAAGAAAGTTCCAAACCTTTTCACTTCATTTTTAAGAAGTTTGCACACAAAGGCATTTTCATCGTCTTTTAAAATACTGTATTTTTCACTATTGACAAGTTTTGAAAAACATTTCTCAATTTCCAAGCCCAAAGTTTTGTCGTCATAAGTTCCCAGTTTTTTACTTCCCATTCTCACAATTAAATTACAAAAATCGTGTAAGAAATTACCAAAGTCGTTTGCTTTGATATCTCCATCCCTATTTTCGACCAACTTTAATCCATATGAGGCGAAATGTTTAAAAGGACAACTAAAATAATTTTCAATCTGTGTTATCTTTATTCGCTTGTCTTTGTCAATAAAGTTTGAACTTATATTGTTTTTATCTAGCACAGTGTACTCAACGTCCTCACCCAAAGTCAAAAGCGCAGATTTTATCTTTGCACCCGAACTATTTGCAGTCACACTTTCTCTTGCAACTTTGTTGTTTGGAGCATAAAACTTTAGGCTTTCAACATTTGTACTTAGAGCAAAATCTTCTTTGGATAGTTTTTTTGCACCAAGTTTTTCAAAATCTGTAATAAAATTTGCAGCGACAACTTTTTTACCATCTTCACTTTGAAGTGGATATGTGATGGTGAGATATTTCGCGCAAAAGAAATCATCAAATATTTTAAACTTATTTCTGCGATTGATCATCTTGGCAGTTGGAGATATCTTAATGCAGTTCTCAAGAGACTTTATGTCATTGTCCAGTATGAGGCTTTCATCACTCACCCTCTTCATGACATCCATTGTTGCACCAACTATGAACATATATTTCTTTTGTTCAAAAAAGCTTTTTTGTATATCTCCAACAAAAACGCAATCCAAAGAAAGAGGTATTTTATTTATTTTTAAAGAACCAATAGCGTTTAAATAGAAATCAGAAAAGTCGGCAAATGTTATACTTTGTTCTCCCAAAATTGCACAGACCTTGTCATTTAGTTTTTGTATTTTTTCAAATATTTGAATATATGTTTTTTCGTAGCCTAGATCAGCCATTTCTTTGAATTGTTGAGATACAATATCCAATTTATTTTGCACATCAAAATACTGAAAAATATTTTTTATAATTTCTATAAAATGTCCAAATGTAGCATTATTTTCCAAATTATTTAAAAATTCAAAAATATATTTTATTTTTTCGTCATAATTATATATATTTTTTATTTTTTTGTATTCAATATTATTTTCTTTTATATATTTTATTACTTCATATTTTTTTGATTTTTCCAAACCAAAAAAATAGTTTGAAATTAAGCTTAAGATATTGTCCTTTTCGAAGCCAGAATTTTTTAATTCAAATACTGATTGCAAAAAATCATATATTGGGGTTTGATCAATAGCTATTGAATTGTCTATGTAAAAACTAATGTCAAACTTTGTAAATACATTTTCAATCAATGGAAAATAACTTTCTTTTGAAGCCACCAAAATATTGCTATATTTTTCACCATGTTTGATTAAATAAGCAATCTGTTTTGCAACATTATCCACTTCATCGTACATTGTTGGCAACGCAATAAGAGGAGTGGATATACCTTTACTTTTTATGTCATAGCCAAACACATTTTCAAAAATGTATTCTCGGTCATCGTCAAACTTGCACTCTATGTCAATGACTTCATATTCAAGCTTTTTTTCTTTTAAAAAATCAAGTATGGTGTCCATCATTTCAGTGTCGTAGAGTGCTTTGTTTTTGAATTTGCTTGCACGTATAACGCCTATACAAACATTTTTGACGACAGTGCAAATTTTCTTTACAATTTCATAACCTTGTGCTGTGAAGCTGTCAAATCCACAAAAATAAAAATTTGTGTTTTGATACTGGGACGTATTGTCTATAAGTGATGAAAAAGTTTTGATTAAATTTGTGGCATCCAACCTAAAGCCAAGCAATTTTTCGTACTCACCAAGCACAATCTTTAAATCGCAAAGCTTTTGATTTAGTTCTTCATCATCAACGGTTACATCCTGCAAAACCTCAAAATCAATTTTTGATGATCGCATGAGTGCGAGTGCATTTTTTATCTTTTCAAACAATCCATTGTTTAATGTTTTTGAAAAACAAACAAATTTATCTTTCACATTTTGAATAGCGTGATACAGCACAAAGTCACTTTCTGTTTGATCGACAAATACACAATTGAGGTTGGCCTTTTCAATAAGCTTTCTCGCCAAGGCATTTATGCCCATGACTGAGATATTGAAGGTTGAAGAAATATTCAAGACGTCAAAAACCGACTTTTCAACAATGAGAGAAAAGCGGTCTGGAACAACAATTATATTTTCACAAGAAAAATCTTGCACAAAAGGCTTGATTTGAGCAATGACAGCATCTTTGACATCATTGATCAAATTACCCGTAATCAACTTTATTGCCATACATGTATTTTAGCAAAAAATGGCAACTTTCGCAACATTAATTAGTGCTTATATTTTTCGATTTATATTTGTTAGCAAATTTTTTTAATCCCTGCATTCTGCTTTGACTGCTGATAAGTTCGGCATTTTTACCACGAAGAAGCTTTAACTCCTCACAAAGTCGCTCATTTTCTTGCGATAACAATTTGAAGTTTTTTTGTAAAGCCTTGACCTCATTTTCCTTTTGCCTTAGATTGATCAATGTTTTTCTGAGCATTGCATTCGCCTTTTCTGTTTCAACCATAAATTCTTTTGATGCCTCTTCACTAGCCTGTTTTTTCACCAACTTTACAAGTCCCAAAAATAGGCTATTGATGTCGCTTTCTGTAAGCCGCATCCTGTTGTTTTTAAAAGTTAGCACATTATTTGGTGTTTCCCTTTTAACAGAAACTCCCTCTTTTTGAAGTTCCTCAAGGCAACTTTCGTAGATCTCTTTTTGTTTTATGACCACTGTTCTGAATTTATTTTGATACCTAACCATAAGTGATATATCTCCACCCGCAAGTTCAAGACAAGCTTTTCTGACAGAAATCCCCTTTGCATTTTTTTGTAAAATATTTTTCACAAGATCTTTGGTTTCTTGAAGCGAAAATTCCTTTTGGTCATTTTTTTCATGCTTTTTTATATCGATTCCCAACCTATTTCGCCTCTTCTCATCCTCTTGCAGAGCATCAAGCTCGATGTAGTAATAATTTCTAACACTATTTGGTTTACGATTGGTCATTGTGGCATAGTCAGCAAAAAGTTTTATGAGTGGTATGTTGTCCTTTTTACCCTCTTCAATAAACTTAAATAATTTGATTACCTCTTCGTCTTTCCATTTTGAATATATTCTCATGATCTCTCCTTTGAGATAACTATTGACACAAATGCAAAAAATTAAACAATAAATAGGCAAACTTTTTTGTTTTGAAAAGGGAAAAACCCACATATACATACAATATGAAAAATATTAATATATACTCTGAATTTGAATTTTTGATTGAGGTTGATGGCAAGCGCTTGAATCTGATGCCGTCAAATCACATAGAGATTGACAATGCCTTGGATAATGTAACTATAATGGCATATCCCCTGCAACAAAAAAGTTTATCAATTCCTTTTGCTTTTTCTCTTAGTAATACCCACCAAGATGTGGTGTGCAATACAAAAAATGTCAAGGTGTATAATTTCAAAAATAGATGTGATGTATTTTTATCACCTTTTTTAATACCAAGCACCACTTGCCTTTACACCAATTCTCACACTATAAAAAATACAAGATATTTAGTTTGCGTTTATGAGGATAGAGTAAAAATATCTTCAAATAAAGGAGAATACACACATCATATAATGTGCAAAGAAGGACAAAGCGAAATAAATGGTTCAGATATATACATTTTGGTCAAAGATAGAAAAAAAACTCTATTGTGCTTTGATACAACAAATGCTACGTTTAAAAGTGTCAGTGGTGACAGAATAGATATATCCGATAATGAAATTGTTGTAGAGCAAAATGCCAACGACATGGCAAAACATGTTAACATATTAAAATTCAAACCCAACCTTGAAAAGTTAAAAACTGAAATTTACAAAGATGAAAATCGTGCCAGAACTTGTTCAAACCAAAATCTTATACCCTACAACTTTTTTGAATCAATTATGTGTCAAGACAAACAACAAGCTTTTTCAATGCTCTCTGATAATTTGCAAGATGCACTGAAAAATCAGGACATCTTTGAATTTTTTGGAGAATTTGATAAAATCAATATCACATCACTAAACCCTTTGATTTACACTTTATATTCTAATGACATTGCCAAGGACTATAAAATTCAGGTTGTTGAAAACAAAATAACAGAAATTGAAGATGTTAATTCATAATAATGAATAATTATTTTATGATAATAAAAAATATATCCATAATTATGTTGCATAATTTACTAAAATAGTATATTATTTCAACAAAAGGAGAAGTTATGGATAATTTTTTATATAATCTTAAGTGCTTGTCCGAGATATACTCTCAAAAAGATATATCTCAAAAGACTGGATATTCTGCAAGCAGCATAAATAACTACTTGAGTGGGAAAAGTCAACCATCAGCACAGTTTTTACTAAAACTCAAAGATGCCTACAAAATTGACATTGACCAATTTCTAAGCACTAAAATGGACAAAAATAATTTCATGGCTTCAAAATTAAACTATAGAAAATTTTTGGGAAGCTACATTGTATATTACTACAACTCCAGCGCCTACAAGGGTAAGGTAACAAGTTATAATTATGATGTATTGACTTTTGGTGTAATAACTATTATTGATGACATCGACTACACGGCGCCAAAAGGCATTTTTGCAAACGGGCTTTTTATGCTTACAAGGATGGAAGCAGAAAAATACCTGCAAACATTGGAAAGTTTCAATGGTGACATTGAAAAAATAAAGGCATTTTACAAAACTTTCCAAGGATATTATTATGGCAACTTGGAACAAAATGCCACTCAGCTTTTTATAAGCCTGGCAAACAACAACGACAAATGTCTAATTATCTTAAACAATCCACCTTCAACAAAAAAATATCGTGGAGGTATTGGCACTGTAAATTCAATTTCACGAGGCAGAGAACAAGTTCCTTGTGTTCAATATATTTTGCTTTCAAATGTTCCATTTACCATTCCAGATGGCGAGATATACAACCTTCTCACCCTGGGAGTGGGTGATATAAATGTGAAAAATGAAACCAATGCACTCATGGACCTTTTAACCAACTTGTATCTTGAAAACCAAGATATGGGACTAAACGATTATCAAAAACGCAAGATAATTGAAGACAGTATTAAAAACATAGTAGAAAATGCAGTTGAGGCAAATTTGTTTAGGTTTGCCAAAGTTAGCAACATGGAAGATGATCAATACTATAGACTCATAAAGGATGCCAACTATGAATGATTATAAAAGTTTATTCGATGAGATAATTTCTCATCTCAAACAAAAAAATAGTGTGGATGTGTCCAATGTTGTAAAGGCATTTAAGTTTGCCGAGGAAAAACATGAAAACCAAACAAGAAAAGACGGCTCACCATACATCGTCCATCCGGTTGAAGTTGCAAAAATTATTGAGGAGAGAGATTTTAACACGGACGTAATTTGTTCTGCCCTGCTTCATGACACAGTTGAAGACTGCAATGTCTCCATTGATGAAATACGAACAATGTTTAACGACCAAGTGGCACAAATCGTAGATGCCGTCACAGCAATTGAAAAAGACAATTTTTTGCCCGACAGTGAAAATATATATTCGGATACAAAAGATTTTTTAAAACAAGCCCTTGAAGATAAAACATATCAAAAACTCATATCCATTGGAAAAATGAATAAATTTGGTTTTTACATCAAGTTTGCCGATAGATTAAATAATTTGAACACCATAGCATGTTTCCCTAAATATAAAAAAGAAGCAAAGATACTGGAAACAGAAAAGTGGCTTATACCACTTGCAAAATTACTTAAAAGCAAATATTTCTACACACAACTTCAAAATGGTTGTTTTTGCGTACGACACGAAGATGACAATATATTTTTTAAGTATCTTGAAAAATATATTGAAAATATGAAAAACTATGTCAAAAATATGTGCCAAACACTTGAATATGAACTTGACTTTTATTTTAAAACTGCAAACGAAAATAAAATAAATAAAATAATCTATAGTCAGAAAACACCGTATGAAGTTTACTATTCAATTTCTAAGCATTACTTAACAAAAAATTTGTCTTCTGTTAAAGAAAGTAACTTCATAAGTGTACCACTTTTTGACATCTACATAATAACCCAAGAAGATACGAATAGAGAACTTGGAAGCATTTATAAAGCACTGGAACAATTCTCTTTGAAAGACAACTTCAAAGTAATAGGCATTGAAAGAGATATATTTTCAAATGCATCTCTCGTAATTAAAGATAAAATACGAAACCTATTTAACTTGCACTTTTTATCAAAACGTGAATACACCGAAATGCAAAATGGAACAACAGACGGCACCGACATAGATGCGCTTGATGAAACAAACTCAGGTGGTGTTGATGAAAGTTTCATCACCGTTTTCACACCTCAAAATGAGCAGGTCAAACTTCCTGAAAAAAGCACAGTTTTGGATTTTGCTTTCAAACTACACAGCGATATCGGCTTTTCTGCACTTTATGCATACATAAATGATTCACCAAATAAATCCCCTATCTACACTCGTCTGCACAATGGCGACAAGATAAACGTTGTTTGTCAACTTGACTCAAATGAAATGAATCAAAATATTGCCGAGCTTAGATGGCTTGCCTATTGCAAAAATGAAAGCACACAAAGAATTCTTATCAAATACTTTGAAAGAAAATATACATAAAAAAGTTGACAATAATAAGGCATTGTCATATCATAGATTGACACAGTGTCATTGGAGTAAACATGCCTAATAGTCAATTTTTTAATTTACCTAGTGAGAAACAAAAAGTAATTTTGGATTGTGCTTTTCGTGAGTTTAGTGAAAACACCTTTGATAAAGCATCAATTTTTTCAATTGCCCAAAAGTGCAATATCTCACGTTCTTCAATTTATTGTTACTTTAAAGACAAAGATGACATATATAAATATTTGGTATATTGCTTCATGAAGCCTCAGATAGACACTATGGAAAGTTATAAAGAAAGACCATTGTTTTTCTTACCTAAGAATTTATTTGAATATCTTTTGTCCTTTTATGGCACTGATAAACAAAATTTTGTGGAAAAATTACTAAAAAACATGAATCCAGAAAACATTCATTACATCGCACATGAACTTAAACATTCACCACTGGTTGTAAATGAAAATAATATTGACAACAAAACTAAATATGACCTGTACATCGTGTCTGCGATAATTATAGGAAATATAAGTATTGCAATATCTTGCTATTTTGAAGGAAAATTTACTAAACAACAAGCACAAGAATATTTTGACAGGGCTCTTGAGATATTAAAAGAGGGCGCTTTGGGAGGAAAAGGATGATCAAGATTACAGATATAGTTAAAGATTACAAAGCTGGCGACAGTGTCGTTCACGCGCTTAAAGGTGTCAGTTTGACTTTTAGAGAAAATGAATTCGTGTCCATTTTGGGTCCAAGTGGATGCGGCAAGACCACACTTTTAAATGTTTTGGGTGGTTTGGACAGGTACACAAGTGGCGAAATTGAAATCAATGGCAAATCCACCAAACTTTTTCGTGACAAGGATTGGGACGCATACAGAAATCACTATATAGGTTTTATATTTCAATCATACAATTTGATCCCCCACCTGAGCGTGCTCGAAAATGTTGAAATAGCACTGACCATTGCAGGTCTAGACAAAAAAACAAAGCGTGCACGAGCAGTCGAGGCTTTAAATAGAGTTGGCCTTGGCGACCAACTAAACAAAAGACCAAATCAACTTTCTGGTGGTCAGATGCAAAGAGTTGCAATAGCAAGAGCAATAGTCAACAATCCAAAGATCATACTTGCAGATGAACCAACAGGTGCGTTGGATTCAAAAACAAGCAAACAAATCATGGAGCTATTAAAAGAAATAGCCGGAGATCACCTTATAATAATGGTCACACACAATAGTGACTTGGCGAAAAAATATTCTTCAAGAATAATTAAACTTTTGGATGGTGAAATAAAAAGCGACTCCAATCCATATGTTGAGGAAAAAGATACCCAAAAATTAGAACAAAACACAGAAAATCCCAAAGAAGATGAAAAAGTGACAAAAAAATCCAAGAAAAACAAAAGTTCAATGGGATTTTTCACGGCGTTCATGCTGTCACTTAAAAACTTACTCAGCAAAAAAGGCAGAACATTTATGACCAGTTTTGCAGGAAGCATTGGCATCATTGGCATAGCCTTGGTACTCGCAGTTTCAAATGGTTTTTCAATCTACATAAATGATCTTCAATCAAGCACTTTGGCTGGCTACCCTATCGCCATTTCAACTGTCACGGTGAACATGGATAGCATATCTCAGGTCATCTCAAGTGATGATAGTGGCGAGCAGATGGAAGAATATCCTGACGATGATATGATATACTCATATAATATGGTTACAGACCTTGCTCAGTTTAGTCAGTACAACTTTATTTCTCCTCAGTTTATAGAGTATATGCAGGCATATGAACTTGAAGATAGTCAAAAATCTGAAAGCCAAAAGACACTCAGTGACATAGAATATTCCTACGCATCAAACATACCTGTGTTTACAAAAAATTCCTCGGGAAATGTAATCAAAGTCGATGCAAGTCTAGCCACAAGCGTTCTGGGCGGATCACAATCAGGAGTTTTTAGTGAAGGTCTTTCAAACGATGAATTTGTTCAATCAAAATACGATTGCATCGCCGGAGAGTACCCAAGCGAAATGACAGACCTTGCACTTGTGGTCGACTCCTATAATAGAGTTCCTCAGTCTACACTTCAAACTTTAGGTGTTGATATTTCGCGATCATCTTTCACTTTTGATGAGCTGATTGGAAAAGAATACAAGGTTTTTTTGAATGATATATATTACACTGCTGGCGAAAATAACCAATTCAAAACTATTGATGATAACCAAGACCTCATAAACTCCTACTTCAACGAAAGTCAAAATCAAGATATCTTAGATAACATTGTCACCTGCAAGATATCTTGCGTGCTCAGAATAAAAGAGGATAATCCAACTTCACTTTATGGTGAAGGCATAAAATATTCTCCAAAACTTACTACATATTTAAGACAAAAAAACAAAGACTCACAAATTGTGCAAGCGCAGCTTAACAACCAAATAGATTTTATTATTCCATTTGAATTTGGAGTTTCCGAGCTTGGCACAACCTTTCGATTTGAATCAATCACAAACCCAGATCCAACCAAGGGACTGATATCTTTTGCGAAACTTATGTACAACGTCGATCTAACCATAGCCCAAGCTCAGCAGTACGGACTTCAAATGTTGGGTGCAAGTGACATTCCTGTTTCCATACAGTTGTATCCAACCAATTTTGATGCTAAAGATGAAATCACATCATACATTTCTGCCTGGAATAGAATGGAAGGCAATGAAAATAACCAAATAGTTTACAGTGATCGAACAGCATTTTTGACCTCAACCATGGGACAGATGGTGGACATCATCAGTTATGTTTTGATCGCCTTTGCCTCAATCTCATTGATAGTTTCTTCAATCATGATATCCATAATAACATATGTATCCGTCATCGAGCGCACAAAAGAAATTGGCGTACTTCGTAGCATCGGCGCAAGAAAAAAAGATATCTCGCGAGTATTCAATGCAGAAACACTTATCATAGGATTGTGCTCTGGAATTTTGGGAGTGGCTGTCAGCTACATATTAACCATACCAATCAGTGCAATAGTTCGCGCAGTTGCCGGTGGAGTGATATCAACAAATATCGCCGTCCTGGCACCAATCAGTGCAGTTATTCTTGTAGTGATCAGTGTTGTTTTGACAGTGGTTGCAGGCTTTATTCCAGCCAAAATGGCAGCAAAAAAGGACCCTGTCAAGGCCCTTAGAAGTGAGTAAAGATTTGAAAAGTATCTTAATGTTCATTTTGATTTAAGCTAATTTTATCTTTTCTGATTTTACTAATTACATCAGAAAAATTCTCACGCAACTCATTGTTGAGTTTTTCTTGATATGCGTCAACCTTCTCTTTTGGAATTTCTTCACGCATGTCCTCTAACTTCTGCTTAATGACACTTAGTGCTGTTCTGAAAAATTTCTTATCTAGTGACAACTTCTTTTCTATTTTAAAAATATTTCTTGGATTTTTGTAGATCTCTCTAAAAAAATCCCCTTGTTCTTTTTCCCACAGATTTTGATATCTGTCTATGTATTTGAACTGACCACCAATCATCACTACAGCCAAACCTCTATTAAAGGAATAGGCTTTTTCAAATTTTATTCCAAAAAAATTTGCATCTTTGTCGACATAAGTCCAGATATTATCACCAAGCTGTACAGTTGCAAAACCTCCACTAAAACTTCGAGCAAAAATAAAGACTCCATTTTTGCCAAAAGAATCACGCCAAAGTGTACCATCTTCTTCTTTAAACGTCCATTTACCATTTATTAACAGTATTGGTTTTGGATAATTTTCGTTCATTATCTTCTCCTAAAAACTAAATCTAATCAATGTTCTTTGTCTTGATTGGTATTTTTTATATCATACCTTATCGCATCAATCACTACAGCAAACTTACACTTGATCTCTTCATTTAGATTTTCTCTGTATTCGTCAACCTCTTCTTCTGACATTTCTTCACGCATGTCCTCTAACTTTTGTTTGATCACGCTAAGTGCCGTTCTGAAAAACTTTTTGTCAAATACCAAACTTTCTTCAATTTCATAAATATGTTCTGGCTTATCATAAATTGCTCTGAAAAGCGTCGCATAATTATCATCCCATAAGTTTTGATACTTGTCTATATTTTTCCGTTCTCCATCAAATACAACTACGGCTAAGCCTTTGTAAAAAGAAGAAGCAAATTCAAACTTTTCTTTAAAAAAGTTTGCTTTTTTGTCAACAAACGTCCAGCTATCATCAAACAATCTTACTCTTGCAAAACCGCAATAAAAATCAAAGATATCTTTAAAGCGTTGTTTCATCAGTTTGTCATTTTTGTCGACAAATGTCCAACTTCCATCTTTTAATTGCACTCTGGCAACACCATTGTAAAAATTGTCTTGAAAGCAAAAACTGTTTTTAAATAGATTGCAATTAGTATCAACATAGGTGTGAGTTCCGTCTTTTAAATACACAATTGCCAACCCCTCACGAAAATCAGAGGCATCTTTAAACACACCCTTTTCACCATAAATGTCACTCCAAAGCGTTCCATTTGGATTTTTAAAGGTCCATTTACCATTTTTTAATTTAACTGGCTGTATTTTGTTTTCTTGCATTTTTTTCTCTTAAAAATATTATACCTGCTTATGCCAAAAAGTCAATACCAGATAATTACTTGCTTTTTAAGTTTATGCACAGCTTTATAAGCTCGCTTAAGAGCATGGTGACAACCATTGCAGCAAAGCACAAAAGCCAGGAAGTCAAAGGTATATTTGCAAGAGACAAAAGTATTGAGAGTGGAGTGAGTGCAAATATGCAAACCACAGATAATCCAACCAAAATGGCTATCCAAATCCACTTGTTGTCAAACCATTTGTTTTTAAATATTGATGTGTTTTTTCGAATTGACAACAAATACCCAAATTGTACCAAATTGAGTGCAATAAATGCCACACTGCTAGCCACAATTGGATCACCATTTGTTGTTAGGGTAATAAAGTAAAGCAAAATAACCATAAGTGTTTGTACAAACCCCATAATGCCTATTTGATATCCTGTTCCGTTTGAAAAAATGGTACTTTTTGAACTCCTTGGAGGAATATCCATTATGTTTTTGTCCGCCTTTTCAAGACCAAGAGCAATCGCCGGCAAACTGTCGGTGATTAGATTTACAAACAAAATTTGAACTGGTGTCAAAAATACATACTGAGGGAAAAAGATAGTTGCCAAAAGTAGTGCCATGATCTCTCCAAGATTGGCAGTAAACAAAAAGGCTACTGTCTTTTTTATGTTGGCATAAATTCGTCTACCCTCTTCAACGGCTACCACTATTGTGGCGAAATTGTCATCTGTTACAATCAAATCTGCAGACTCTTTGGTGACATCTGTTCCCGTAATTCCCATTCCTACACCAATATCTGCCTCACTAAGCGATGGTGCATCGTTGACGCCGTCTCCCGTCATCGCCACAACATTTCCTAAACTTTTAAGAGTTTTGACTATTCTCACCTTGTTTTCAGGGCTCACTCTTGCATAGACATTGATTTTGCCTATCACCTTTAGATATTCTTCATCGCTTAGACTATCCAATTTTGAACCAAGCATGACTTCGCTTTCATTTTTGCATATGCCAAGTTGTCTTGCAATGGCAAAGGCTGTATCTTTGTGATCTCCAGTGATCATTATTGGCCTCATGTGTGCGCATTTACATTTTTCGACTGCTTGCTTTGCACTTTCACGAGGTGGGTCAATCATACCCACAAGGCCAACAAAAACCAAATTCTGTTCGCTACAATCTTGTTTACCGTTGCAATCTTTTTTTGCAAATGCCAACACCCTTAGCGCCATCTGTGCCATCTTGTGATTTGCGGACATTATGCCATCTATATGATTTTTTGTGAGCTCCACTTCCTTGCCATCTATCAAGATTTTTGTACATCTTTTTATGACCTCATCAACTGCACCTTTGGTGTTTAAGACAAGCTTGTCATCTCGTTTATTCAATGTACTCATAAGTTTTCGAACACTGTCAAAAGGTATTTCATCAACCCTAATGTTTTCTTCCAGCATTTTTTTTACATCAAAATGTTTCATGACAAAACTTGTCAAGGCAGTTTCGGTTGGGTCACCCACCAGATCATGCCCTATTTGTGTATCATTGCAAAGTACCATTATTTTGATAAGACTTTCATCATGTTCATCTTTGGCATCTAAAAGTTTTTTGTTTTGATATATTTTTGTCACGGTCATCTTATTTTCGGTGAGCGTTCCCGTCTTGTCACTACAAATGATGCTTGTGCTGCCAAGTGTCTCAACAGCGCTGAGAGTTTTTACAATGGCTTTCTTTTTGCTCAGTTTGCTGACACCTATGCTCATGATTATGGTTATCACGGCAGGCAAGCTTTCAGGAATGGCTGCCACAGCAATAGCGACAGCAGTCAAAAAAGCTTCCATTATGTCTGGGTTAGGTTTTAAGACCATCTCAAGCACAAAGGTAAGAGTTGCAACTAACAATACAATGACAGTGATTATCTTGCCAAGGGTTTTGATGTTCTTTTGAAGTGGAGAAAGATCTTTTTTTGCACTTGCAAGTGAAAGTGCAATTTTGCCAAGCTCTGTTTTTTCAGCCGTGGCGACTACAATGCCTTCACCTCTACCTTTGGTTACATTGCAGCCTCTAAAAGCCATATTCTTTCTGTCAGCAAGCGATGTAGATATTGGCAATTCTTCTATATCTTTTTCAACGTCAACACTTTCACCGGTGAGCGAACTTTCATCAATTTGTAAATTGGCACACATTGCAAGTCTTAAATCTGCAGGAACGATATCTCCCGCCTGCAAAATAACCACATCGCCCACCACCAAGTCCTTTATATTGATGGTTTTGACTTCGCCGTCCCGACGCACTTTACATAACTTTGAAGTTTGTTTTTCTAGCGCCTGCATGTCCTTTTGTGCTTTTTGTTCCTCATAAAAGCCAATTATTGCGTTTAGTAGCACAATAAACAGAATAATGACACCATCTACAATTTCACTGTAAGATTTTTGAAAGATTGCAACAACAATTGAAACAACAGCGGCGACGAGCAAAATAATGATCATGATGTCACAAAATTGTGATAAAAACATCAAAAATTTGCTTTTTTCACGCTTTTTTGGCAAAATGTTCTCGCCGTTTTGTTTTAACAGGTCTTCTGCAACCGATTGTTTTAAACCATCTTTTGATGTATGTAACTGTTCACATGTATCATGAACAGTCTTGTGGTAAAAATTTTCCATATTTTTATGATATTATTTTTTAAAGAAATTATCAAATAAAACACACCAATATTGCTAATATTGCAAGATAAATTGAAAAAATATAATATCTTTTTGTTTTTGCAAACTTTTTCATAAGTTTGATGGCAAGTATACCAAAAATGAATGCCAGCAAAAATGCTATTATCATATTCACAACAGAGCCTGAATACAAAACCACGCTTTGTTGTGTACATTGGTAGATCTCATAAATCAGTGACAATAAAATAATTGGAATACTGAGCATAAAAGAATACTCTGTGGCACTTTCACTATCAAGTCCCAGCATTACTCCAGCAAAAATTGTTGAACCGCTCCTGCTTATTCCTGGAAGCACTGCCACCCCTTGCATAAGCCCTATGGCACTTGCCTTTGGATATGTTAAACTAAGGTAAGCGAGTTTTTTGTTTTGTGTTTTGAAATATAAAATCACGAGGAAAATAGCAGTGGTCATAAAACATACTGGAAGCAGTGCGCCTTGAAAACTTTGTTCAAAAAAACTTTTGAATGCCAAAAATACCACACCTGTGAAAAAAGTTGAAACAATTATACAATAATTATATTTTTGAAAGGGGTGGCGAATTAAATTAAAAAGTTGTTTGCGATATAGAATCACCACAGAAAACAATGTTGCCACATGCAAAAGTATGGATACAAAAATAAAATTACCTGTCTCAACATTAAACAATTTGTCGAGCAAAACCAAATGTCCACTTGACGACACAGGCAAGAATTCTGTCAGCCCTTGCACAATGCCAAGTAAAATAAAATACACTAGTTCCATATGCCTAGTGTATGTTTTTTTTCTGCCTTTTATTACGCTTCAATATTTACAATGGTTACAAAATAACTAAAATCTGTATTGACCTTGACCAAGGCTCTATCTCCAACTTTTTTGCCCAATATAGCCTTTGCAAAAGGCGACTTTTGGCTGATTTTCCCATTTTGTGCATCTTGAGAAATTGTGGTGGTTATTTGATATCTCATCTCTCGCCCGTCATCCAGTTTAACTGTAACAATGTTGCCAAGCCTCACCTTGTCTACCATTGTTGTATGTTCCACAATCTTTGCAGTCTTTATCATGTTTTCAAGATATCTTATCCTAGATTCATTTCTACCCTTCGCCCTTTTTGTTTCATGAAGTTCAGAATTTTCACTAAAATCTCCAAACTCTTTGGCTGCCATTATCTTTTCATGAAGATCTGCTCTTACAACAGTTTTTCTGTAGTCAATTTCTTTTTGCATCTCTTCTATATCTTTTTTTGTAAGTTCATCAAACATCTTTTACCTACTTTAAATATTTTTCCAAATACTTGCCATAATCTGTCTTTTTGAGTTTCTCATAATTTTTTCGCAGTTGCTCTTTTGAAATTAGCCCACAAAGATAACCAATTTCATCAAGGTGTCCTATCTGCTTTTGGGTCTTTTTTATCTTTTTGTGAACATATTCACTTGCCCTAAAAAGTCCCTCACTCGTGCCTGCATCAAGCCAATAGTTTTGTTTTTTTAACTTGACCAGTTTAAGTTCGCCCATTTTAAGATACATATTGTTTACGTCGGTGGTTTCATATTCTCCGCGAATGGACAGTGGACAATTTTGTGCCATTTCGCATATTTTCTCGTCATACACATACAGCCCTGTTATAGCCATATTACTTGGTGGATTTTGGGGCTTTTCAATAAGTTGGGTGACGTTTCCAAACTCATCAAATTTGGCAACTCCAAAAGCGCTTGGATTTTTGACTGGATAACCAAAAACATATGCACCTTTGGGATTGTTTATTGCCTTTTTAAATTCTTCATCAAACTGCTCACCGTCAAAGAAGTTGTCTCCTAGCACAAAGCACACACTCTTATTCTTGACAAAATCGCTGGCCACATTGAACGATGCAATGGTGCCTTTTGGGTTTTTGTCCAAAAAATATTTTAGTGTTATACCAAAGTCACTGCCGTCACCAAGTTGTTTTTGATAAAGCTCGAAGTTGTCTTCATTTGTTATAATTCCAATTTCAGTTATACCTGCTTTGACCAGCATAGAAATCGGATAGTAAATCATGGGTTTGTCATAAAGCGGAAGCAGTTGTTTTGAAAGCACTTTGGTGCAAGGAAAAAGTCTTGTACTTTTCCCTGCGCAGGCAATTAAACCGACCATATATTAACCTCTTTTATTGATCTCGTCCAAAATTTCCTTTGTGAATTCATCCAAACTATAAGATTTTGTCTCGCTTTGACCACGACGACGAACTGAGATAGTTGAACTTTCAACTTCGTTCTCGCCAATTATTATAACATATGGTATTTTTTGAGAAATAGCACTTCTAAGTTTGTAGCCAAGTTTTTCATTTCGCTCATCTACTTCAGTGCGAATGCCGTTACTTTTCAGGCTGTTTTCAATTTCCTTGCACCTATCCAAAAACTTTTCACTGATTGGCACAATCATCACCTGCAAAGGACTTAGCCATGTAGGAAATGCGCCGGCATAGTTTTCCGTGATGATTCCTATGAACCTATCTATTGAACCATAAACCACCCTGTGGAGCATCAAAGGCTCTTTCTTTGTTCCATCCTCATCGACATACTCAATGCCAAAACGTTTTGGAAGTTGCATATCAAGCTGAATTGTTCCACACTGCCAAGTTCTACCAATGGCATCTTTGATGTGAATGTCTATCTTTGGTCCATAAAATGCGCCGTCACCTTCGTTGATGACATACTCTTTTCCTATGTGTGTCAAGGCATTTTTTAGCCCCTCTTCAGCCTCTTGCCAATCTTTTATGTCACCTATGTGACTTTCAGGCATTGTGGAAAGTTCAAGGTGGTAACTAAGGTTAAAGGTTTTGTACATCTCATCAACAATGGAAAGGATGTTCTTTACTTCACTTTCGAGCTGTTCTTTTTTCAAAAATATGTGAGCATCGTCTTGGGTGAAACATCTCACTCTAAACAAGCCATGAAGTGTACCACTCGCCTCTTGTCTGTGCACTTTTCCAAGTTCTGCAACACGAAGTGGTAGCTCCTTATAGGAGTGCAAATTTTCCTTGTAATATAACATTCCACCTGGGCAATTCATCGGTTTGATTGCGAAGTCATCTTCTTCAACTTTGAAGGTGTACATGTTATTTTTGTAGTGATCCCAGTGTCCAGAAACTTCCCAAAGTCGCCTGTTCATTGCCATTGGTGTTTCTATCTCAAGATATCCCGCTCTTTGATGCACCTCTCTCCAATATTTAATCAATTCGTTTTTGAGTGTAACACCTTTTGGCATGTAAAATGGCATTCCAGGTGCATAGTCAGAGATAAAAAACAGTCCAAGTTCTTTTCCAAGTTTTCTATGATCTCGCCTTTGAGCTTCTTCAAGCATTTTAAGATATTCTTTTAACTCTGCTTTATCCAAAAATCCATAGACATAAACTCTTTGCATCATCTTGTTCTTTTCACTGCCACGCCAATAAGCTCCCGACACTCTGTTTATTTTGAATGCGAAGCTTCTGAGCATCTTTGTGTTTTCAACATGAGGACCTTTGCAAAGATCACAAAAAACATCTCCAAGAGAGTATGTGGATATCTCACTTCCCTGAGGTAAATCGTTTATAAGCTCAACTTTGTATGGCTGATCTTTGAATTTTTCAAGTGCCTCTTCTTTTGTCAGCACAGCTTTTGTCATGTCCAAATTTTGTGAAATAATTTCCCGCATTTTTTGCTCAATTTTTTCAAAATCCTCTTCGGTTATGACATGGTCCATGTCGAAATCATAGTAAAAACCATTGTCTATGGCTGGGCCTATTCCAAACTTGACATCTTTGAAAATGCTTTTAACAGCTCCGGCAAGTACGTGCGCCATGGTGTGCCTTGCTTTTAATAATAAATCTCGTTGTTCTTTTTCCATAAATTCTCCTTTCAAAACAAAAAAGTCCTTAAAGCTAAACTCTAAGGACGCAAAATGTTTCACGTGGTTCCACCTTAGTTGCAAACATAAGTTTGCCACTTGATTTGTGAACTTGGTGTCACTGACCTTATCCAAAAAAGTGGTATAACCAAAGCATACTTAGGCAAATTCCAGCCACGTTTGCCACTCTCTTTAAGCATTGGCATTTGATCACATGTCTTTTCTATAGATAAATTACACCTATATTTTAGTCAAAATGTAAATTTTGTCAAACTTTTTTTTAAATTCTTTTGAGATTTCTCTTTTTACCGCTGCTCTTCATTCGCATCATCATTTTCAATTATTATTTCTGGCTCGGTTTTGTCATCGTTTGTATTTGTTCCCGACCATTTATTGAAGTATCCAAGCCTGTCAAAGTAGAAGAACAAGATAAATCCAATAAGGAGTAAGCCAACCACAACAAATATGCCAGCACCAAAGACGATGCTATAGATGTCATTTGCAAGTATCGTGAACCATAGCAAAAACAATTCCACAATACCTACAATCAAAATCAAAAACATTGAAAGTTTAAGCAAAATGT
Source organism: uncultured Clostridia bacterium (assembly GCA_944383375.1). Taxonomy (GTDB): domain Bacteria; phylum Bacillota; class Clostridia; order Christensenellales; family UBA1242; genus UBA5893. The sequence continues at coordinate 85,633 of CALWPG010000005.1, forward strand.
ATGGTGTCACCTTTCTAAAAGTTACATCAAATTTGATCAAGTTTGCTTCATCTAGAATTTTCAAAATGCTAATGTTTGCAATAAATAACAATAGAATAAAAAGCAAAACGTGAAATATGCAAGCCAAGACGTGCCAAGCGCCCAGACCTGAGATTGTAACCAAAACAAAACCATTTATCCCTAGTACTCCCGGTACAACCAAGAGGTTTATGAACATGCAAAGTATGCATATCACGGAAAGTGCCAACCCTAAAATGTATGGCGCAGTTCTTTTAATGAAATTCATAATCAATCTCCAATTAAATTATACACCCAAATAAAAATGTATTCAATCAAATATAACATTTTTTTTGATTCGCTTTTTATATATGTGTTTGCACAATTTTATGTTCTAGTTCTTGACAAAATATAATGTTTTTGTTATTCTAAACATGCATGGCCTTATGGTCAAGGGGTTAAGACGCCACCCTCTCAAGGTGGAATCACGAGTTCGAATCTCGTTAAGGCTACCAAAAACCGCAACAAACTATTGCGGTTTTTTTTAATCTCTTTAAACGGTTTCTGAAAAACCATTTGAATAACTAAATACATAGCCCACGTCAGTAACTGTTATTGTAAATGTCACCACTGTTTGTTGATTTAATGAGTTTTTAAGTTTGACATTATAAACATTTTCTGACTGCTGTGTTATTTCGTATTCAAGTTCACCTTGATGTGACTCAAATTCAAGTTCCAAACTTTTATTATTTCTTTTATTTTCAAATTCAACTTGTGTTTCGCTAACTTTGTTGCCATTTTGATATATGCTATATTTATATTCAATCTCTGCATTTTCTTTTTCATGCTCGATTAAAACATATTGATTTGGGTCGTTTTGGTCATAGGTTTTAAATTCAAGTTCAACTTCGGTTTTATTTCCCTCTTTTTCATACTCTCGCTTGCCTTCCACTTGATAGGTATTTTCGCCGTCAACCAACACGCCTTCAAGTGTTGTATTGATTTCTTGTTCTATTTCATCATCGTCAATTTCTTCTTTAGTGGTGGTGTCAATTTCTTTATAGTACATAACCAAATCTTTTTGACCTTCTAAAGTAGGAATTGTAAAAGTCATCTTTAAGTTGTATATGTTATAATATTCGTCAGTTGAATCAACTTCTGAATTGGCGAAATATTGCTCAGTGCTATTTTCTAGCATACCCTGAAACATTGCCATATATGATGCCAAATCTTGCACATCCTTATCTGAAACTGAGTCAGGTCGTGTTTCCACTGCCAATGTTTGACTAAGTGTATTTGATAAGTTTCCTGCATCTTGCATTTGCAAATAGTTTACACTGGACAATGCCGCCATTGCATAAAAGTCTTGAGCATTGGTTGTTGCTGGGTTATCTCCACAAGCAGAGAGTGTAACGGTACTTCCCGCTAAAAACATAAACGAAAAACTAAGTAGTAATGCTTTTTTGAATTTCATATCTACCTCCAAAAAAATCGTAACATATGAATAATTTCAGCGTCAAAACAATATTATGGTTTTTTATGACATATAAGGTTGTTTTATAATGAAATATCAAAATCTTCTTGTGTATAGCCTTCCAAACTAGTGGTTGGCAAATTTAAATTTACATTGCCATAATCATATTCAAAAAACATATTGGTTTCTGTTTCAAGTTCATTAGCAACGTATTCTTTAATATTGATTGTGTACTCTTGTATTTTATTGTCGCGAATTTTATATTGTTTTGTAGTAACAGTTTTTTCTTCATCTGCATCTGGAGATGACTGCTCTATTTGTGTAAATACAAAAGTCAAATCATAAGAACCATCACCGCTTTTTGTAAGTTCCATAGTTATGTCTTCAAGTGCAAGTTCCTCTTCTGTTGGTGCAGAAACAACGGTTAATGTGGTTTGATAACTTATATACTCTTCAAAATTTGGCTCAAAAATCTGATATGCTTTTTCTTTATCATTTAGCCTATATGTAACATCGCCAATTTTACCTACATAAAATTCTGTGCTGGAATTTGTTACTAATTCACCTTTTACTGCACCCTCCGTACTTAAAGTGCCTTGAAGTTTTGTTGTTTGATATGCAACATTTGTGTCTACGTCAACACGCATTGTGCTGTCTTGAGTTGTAACTACCCGAGAACCATCTTGATTGATTTCTTCTCTGTAAGTCATCTTTATTTCATAATCTCCAACAGTTTCAACAACTTCTACGCTAAGCGCATTGTTTATTGCATCAAGTGCCTCTGCCTTTCAATTGGCTCACCCCCACAAGCAGTTAAAAATAAAGCAAATACAAACACTAGTGCCACAAGTAAAGTCGAATACACGCGGTTAATTTTTTTTGTTTTTTTCATTTCCATAATTTTCCCTCCTTGAATTTAGAATAACAAAAAAATACAACTTAGTAAAGTTTTAAACAGGATTTTCTTTAGATTGGGTAGTCGTGTATTTATATAAGAAGATGAAAAAAAGGAACACAGTGTGTTCCTTAAATGAGTTAGAGATTCTTCGCTTCGCTCAGAATGACAGGAGTTGGTGTCATTTCGAACACACCTTTTGTCATTTCGAGCGATAGCGAGAAATCTCAGAGATTCCTCGTCGTAAACTCCTCGGAATGACAGGAGTAGTATGTGCTTCGCTCCTCGGAATGACATGGCCCAAAGCATCATCATTCTTCTTCAAAAACTAAATTGCTTGCATTCTCAAGTGTTGTGGCAAGTTTTTCTTCTGCATCGTCAATAAGTGGCATGATTTGTGCAGTTTTTTTGTCCACCCATTTTTTGTAAATTGGATAGTTGATTGCGCAAAGGGCAAGTCCCACAACCCCCAAAACTATACCCACAACAAGCATAGTTGTGCTTTGAGGATTTACCATGACCATACTCATTCCACCACCCAAAATCAAAACTGATATAATGCCAAAGATATATGAGAATATACTTGGAGCATTTTTTTGAGAGTTTTCAAGGTGTTTAATTTGAGAGTAATTTTCCTCTGCTTTTCGTTGAAGTTTATTTACTTCATTTTTGTGTCTCAATTTCCTATCACGCTTGAAAGATATTGTAACTCCTTCTGAAAGTGTTGGTTTGATGTCGGTAACTTCCCAACCAAAAGCTTCATAAATGTCCACAAGACGAGTTTGCTCACTGGCTTTGCCAGTTTTTGACATGTATTCATATGTTATAAAATCTTTTTCCATAATTTTCTCCTTTTTGTCTGGTCAAATGTTGTGCACCACATTTGACTTATTTTAAAGACATTTGTATAATACTTTCAAAAGGAATAAATTTCAACACATCAAACTTGCTTTGAAATAAAATGCCAAAAATGTCCGCAAATTTGAAACAAAACGGAGTAATTGTATTGGAAAATCAAAAAGATTACATGAAAAAATACATAGTCGATGCCTTGTTTAAACTTATGGACGACTATGATTATAATGAGGTCAAGATAGTTGACATCACCCAACGCGCAGGTGTTTCCCGTGCAACTTTTTATAGAAATTTCAAAACAAAAGAAGATATTATAAAATACTATTTTGATTACAACACCACTCAATTTGCGCTTCGCAAAGGTATATCCCTCGCCAAAGAGCTGATTATCATGACATCATCATCAATGTATTTGACATGCTGCTAAAACAAAAAATTCAATTCAAATTGCTAATTAAAGCCCACCTTGAATATATGTATCTTGACTTTTTAAACCAAAACTTTGTAAATATGTTTAAAACTGACTTGCATCTGCAAACTTTGGATAGTTATAATTCACTGGCATATTCTGGTCTTTTGTTCAATATATCAATACAATGGATCAAAGATGATTGCAAGATGTCAAAGGAAGATTTAGCAGATATGATACTTCGCATCATTTACGATTAAGACACCTTTACTTTTTAAAGGTGTTTATTTTTTCTCCCAAATTTACAAATGGGACTTTTTTCTTTTTTGCGTACTCCATGGCTTTGTTTGCCCTTCCAAAATCGTGTACGACATAGAAAATCACAAAGTCGCTGTCCTCCAAAAATTCCGACTTATCTCTGTAGACTGCGTCTTCTTTAGGCAGCCAAATTATTTTTTCGAAATTTAAACTGTTAAATGGTATTTGTATCATTCCACGGGTCAAAAAGTTATCTTCTATACAATACCACCTTTGTATAAACGAATATTTGTTCTTTAAATATGTCACAACCTCCCAAGCCAAATGATCAAAGTTTCCCATAGGAGTAAAAAAGAACTTTGTGTATCCGTTTTTAATAAGCTCTTCCACCAATTCGCTTAAAGCACTTCTTAACTCTTCATTTGGAACTATCTCTCTGTGTCCAAGAAAAGCACATAATTTTCCTTCCATAAATCTCTACCTTTTAACACAATCTATTATATTGATAAAAATGAATTGTCAAGCAGAAAATGACGGATATTGCGACATTTTTATATAAATTAAGTCAATCTATGTCGTAAATTTTTTATTTACTTGTAATAAAATTAAGTTGTAGGTAAGTATGAAAAAATTAACTTATGATGATATTTTGTTTAGACTAGGCTTTTTTCGTAATCAAGCAAACCTTTCTGCTAGAGAAACAAGTTTCAGATTGGGCTATAGCGAACAATATATAAAAAGAATTGAGAATAAAGATGTCGACCTAAAAATGAAAACACTTTTAGAATTTTGTGATGTTGTTGGCATCACAATATATGACTTTTTCTATCTTGGCAAAGATTATAATGCAGAGGACAAAAATGTTCTTGAACTTTACAGTTCACTTTCTGCTGAGAACAAACAAATAGTGTTGCAACTAATGAAAAAATTGTCTTGAGATTCCTCGGTGCTAAAGCACCTCGGAATGACAG
>CALWPG010000006.1 GCA_944383375.1 uncultured Clostridia bacterium
CTTCATCGGTGAAGTTTTGGATGTTGATGGTATTTGTGGCGGATACAATTTGACTTGGGCTTTTGCAAGTGCAATTATGGCAGGTGAAGCATGTTTAAAATAACATTGGAAAAGTTGCCAATAAATTATGATAAAAATATAATTTTAAATTTTTTAGGAAAAAAATTAAAAATAAATAAAAGCCAAATAAATGAATATAAAATTATAAAAAAATCCATAGATGCTCGAAAAAAACCAAAAATATATTATTCTCTTCAGCTTGCAGTGGAACTAAAAAATAATTTGGAAAATAATTATAATTATCCAAAAATAAATGTTGAATATAAAGGTCTTGAATATAAAAAAATCACTTCAAAAAAAAGGCCAATCATTATTGGTTTTGGTCCATCAGGTATGTTTTGTGCACTCGCTTTGGCAAAAATGGGGCTCAAACCCATTGTCTTTGAACAAGGTGAATGCGTGGAAAAAAGACAAAATGATGTTGACGTTTTTTGGAAAGATGGCATACTCAACAAATACTCAAATGTGCAGTTTGGAGAGGGTGGTGCTGGCACTTTTAGTGATGGCAAGTTAAACACCAATCTCCATAACGCATATTGTGAAAAAGTTATTAATGAATTTTATTTGCATGGTGCGCCAAAGGACATTTTGATTGAAAATAAACCACATATCGGAAGTGATAAACTAAAAACAGTTGTAAAAAACATACGTGAAAAAATACTTTCCCTTGGTGGAGAGATATATTTTAATTGTAAACTTGTTGATATAAAACTAAAAGATGGAATTTTGCAGAGCATAGATGTTTTAAATGTAAAATCAAATAATATTTCAACATACAAAACAAGGCATCTTTGTCTTTGCATCGGACACAGTGCCAAGGACACATTTGAACTGCTTTACAATAATAATATGAACATAAAGCAAAAACCATTTGCCATGGGTGTAAGGATTGAACAAAAGGCAGAAAACGTCAACATTATGCAGTATGGTGAAAACAATTGCCTTTTGCTCAATGCTGACTATAAATTTGTAGTACATCTTCCAAATGGGAGAAGTGTCTTTACCTTTTGTATGTGTCCAGGTGGATATGTTGTCGCTTCAAGCAGTGATGATGGCGAAATTGTTACAAACGGCATGAGCAACTTTGCTCGTGACAACAAATATTCAAATTCTGCACTTTTGGTCAATGTAATGCCAAGTGACTTTGAAAGCGATCATCCTTTGGCAGGAATATACTTCCAGCAAAAATATGAAAGACTTGCATATCAAATCGCAGGTGGTGGTTTTTGTGCGCCTGTGCAAAGTGTTGGCTCCTTTTTGTGGGATAAAAGCAATGTGGGTGAGTGTAGTTACATGCCAAATTACAGGTTTACAAAATTAGAGCAATGTCTTCCAGATTTTGTCTTTGATAGTTTAAAAAAGGCACTCAAAATTTTGTGCCAAAAATATAATTTTGCGAAAGATGACGACGTACTGATCGCTATTGAATCAAGAAGCAGTTGTCCACTTACCTTGGTTCGAGATATAAACTATGAAAGTAATTTAAAAGGTATTTTTGTTTGTGGCGAAGGTGCTGGTTATGCCGGTGGCATTGTATCCAGTGCTGTGGACGGCATTAAACTCGCTGAAAAACTTTATTCTGCTTTGTCAGTTTGATCTTGAGTTTGGCTGGAGTTTGGTTTGATGCTTGAAATGTTTAATAAAATGTCTGTCAAGTTGGTGGTTATCTGTTCAAAATAGTTTATAACATTTAAAAAAGAAGCATATCTGTTTATCTTTTGCTCCATAGAAACTGTGTCTTCAATGACTGACCTTTTGGCCTTTACTTTTATTCTTGTCATTTTTTCAAGTCGTTTTAGTATGTCTGACAAAAGATTTGTACTTTGCAAACTGCCATTTAAATTTTCTTCCATTACTATCTTCATGTCACTTAAATTGTCATCCATAAGTTTAGACAACGATGAAATTGTCTTCAGTTGCTTTTGAGTAAAAGATATTTTTTTGCCATTGTAGAAACACGAATTTATCAATTTCAACACGTTTATATCAGTTTTCTCAATGCCAATAAAGATATTGTTTAAATCGCGCTTGTTAAGTTCATCAGTTTCAGACAGTTCACCACCAATTTTTAGAAGTTCACTATTCATAAGATTTGAATTCTCAATGTCTTTTTTCAAATTCTGGGTGGTTTCATCTATGCTAACATCATCTTTGACTATGTAATCCATTCCAGATTTTATGTACACTATGGTGTTGTTAAAATAATCAAGTGCGTTTTTATTAAGTTGGGCAAAACCCAAGACAGGTAGCCTGGATATTTGCTTAGTTTGCGTGTCTTTGTCTGGAATAATTTTATTCAGCAATTTTTCCAGTGGTTTACTTAGTGGTGCCATTATAATAAATGTGACCACATTAAAGATGATATTTATGAAAATCACTTGAAATGTCGCATTGCCCAAAAATGCAGTACAAGGTGTGACCCAATCAAAGATAGTGACAAGGCTAAACAGGATTGCACCCACAACGTTGAATATGAGATAACTTAGCATAGCTTTTAGTACTTTTCTATTGCCGCTGGTGAGTCCAATAATTAGTGGAGTTATGCAAGTGCCAATATTCATGGAATAAATTATGTAAGATGCATTTTGCAGTGTTAAAAGTGCAGGTGTTGTTGTTAGAATTGAGGCAATTATTGCCGTCATACCAAGTGAACTATTTACAAGTGCTGACAAAACTAAACCCAAACAAAAGAGTACAAATGCGTTGTTCATGTTAAGAAAGAATTCTGTAAATTCTGGTGTTTGACTCAACTCATTTGATGCATTTGACATAAGAGATAGACCCACAAACACCAGTCCCAGACCACAAAGGCATTGGCCAATGTTTTTGGCTAAAAAGTTTTTGCTAAATAGGCGTATAAACACACCAATCAACGTCAAAAGTCCAAAATATCCAATTATATTGACCTCAGAAAATGCAACCAATATAGTATGAAGCGCTGCACCTATATTGCTTCCCATTATTAAGCAAATAGATTGAAATAAAGTTATTACAGAAGCTCCTGCAAGACCGGCGAAAAGCGAAACAGTTGCAGTGTTAGATTGTAATAAAATGGTTATGAGTCCACCAAAAAATGAATTTTTAGTTAAGCTATTTGAAAATTTCGATAGTGTTTTTCTAATTCCACCACCACAAATTTTTTCAAACGATGAACTCATTATGCTGACACCAAATAAAAGAATTCCTATGCCTGTAAGAAATGTTAATACCATACTTTCCACCTATGTATATTTTAAGCAAAACTAAGAAATAAAATTAAAACACTACATTTTTTGTATTTACTTGCTAAATATTTTTAAGTATTATATACTAATTCACAGGAGAAATCAAACAATGTTAGACATAAATTTAATTGTAAACAATCCAACATATGTGCATGACGCACTATTAAAGAAAGGGTTTGATGTGGATTTTGCACCACTCATAAGCCTTTACGAACAAAGGAAAAAATTGATTGCACAAGGCGATGAGCTCAAAACCCAAAAAAATAAACTTTCAGCATCTGTGCCAGTAGTCAAAAAAGAAGGTGGTGATGTTGAGGCCATTTTCAGACAAGTCAAAGAGCTTAACGCAGAAATTCAAAAGTTCGATGCAGAGCTTGCAAAAGTGGAGGAGGACATCTTCGCTTTCATGTCACCACTTCCAAATATGCCTGATGACGATTTGCTTGCTGGAGAAAAGGAAAACAATAAAGTAATAAAAGTGTTTGGCGAAAAGCCAACATTTGATTTTGCTCCGCTTGATCATGTTCAACTATGTGAAAAGCTTGGGCTTGTGGATTATGAAAGAGCAGCCAAGGTGAGTGGTCGTGGCACATGGTTCTACACCGATCTTGGAGCAAGACTTGAATGGGCACTTTTAAATTATTTTATCGACACCCATATAAATGACGGCTATAAATTCATTTTGCCTCCACATATCTTAAACGAGGAAAGTGGATACACCGCAGGTCAATTTCCAAAATTTAAGCAGGACGTATTTTGGCTTGAGGGAGTTGAGCCAAAAAAATTCATACTTCCAACAGCTGAAACGGCACTTGTAAACTATCACAGAAATGAAATTTTGAAAGAAGAGGATCTTCCAGAAAAACTTTTTGCATACACTCCATGCTATAGGTGTGAGGCAGGCTCATACAGAACTGAAGAACGTGGAATGATCAGAGGTTTTCAATTTAATAAAGTTGAAATGTTCCAGTATGCAACTGAAAAAAATAGCAGACAAAGTTTTGATGAGTTGGTTGACAAGGCATGTAAACTTGTGGAAAATCTTGGACTTCATTTCAGGCTTTCAAAACTTGCTGCTGGAGATTGCTCGCACAGCATGGCGCGCACATATGATATCGAAGTGTATATTCCAAGCATGGGAATTTACAAAGAGGTTTCCTCTGCAAGTAATGCAAATGATTATCAAGCCAGAAGAGGTAATATACGTTACAAAGATTCTCAAACTGGAAAAATAAAATATTGTCATACCTTAAATGCCTCTGGACTTGCCACATCAAGGGTGTTTCCAGCACTGCTTGAACAATGCCAAAACGCAGATGGCAGTGTGACAATTCCTCATGTGCTTCGCAAGTACTTAGGGGGAATGGAAAAAATTTATCCAAAGAAATAAGGTGAAAGATGCAAAAAAAGACAAAAATTATCGCCACACTGGGACCAAGTAGTGACAGTGTAGCAAAGATGATTAAATTAGTTAGAGCTGGAGTTAATGTTTTTAGAATCAACTTAAGTCATTCATCACAAGAAATAATTAAAAATTATATTGAAAAAATAAATGTAGTTAGAAATAAATTAAAATTGCCTGTTGCAATAATGATTGACACACGTGGGCCTGAAATAAGGGTGAAACAATTTGAAAATAAAGTTGTCAAACTAAAACGTGGTCAGATGTTTTCATTTTGTGATGGCGATTTCTTGGGGGATGAAACCAAGGTGGCGATAACCCAGCCAATTTGTGTCAAGGATGCAAAGGTGGGTGGAGTGATTTTGGCAAATGATGGAAGAATGAAATTCAAAATTGTTGCCAAAAAGCCAGATGAGCTTGTTTGCAAAGTACTTTCAAGTGGAGAACTTAGAAACAACAAGGGGTTGTCGTTTAAGTCCCAGCATTTTGATTTTGAATACCTAAATGAACCTGACAAAAACGATATAAAACTTGCACTAAGTTTAGGTGCTCAGTATATAAGCGCAAGTTTTGTCAACACCAAAGACGACTTGATTGCACTTAAAAACTTTGCATATGAGTTTGATAAACAGATAAAAATAATCGCAAAAATTGAAAATGAAACTGGACTTAAGAACCTTGATGAGATAGCATCAAATTGTGATGGTTTGATGGTGGCTCGTGGTGATTTGGGTGTTGAGGCAAGCTTTGAAAAGCTACCAGTTTATCAAAGAAAAATAATATCAGCGGCTCACAAACATAGCATAATAAGCATTGTGGCAACAGAAATGCTTGAGAGTATGATAACCTCCATAAGGCCAACAAGGGCAGAGATTAGCGACGTTGCAAAAGCTGTCTTTGATGGTGCAGGCGCCGTTATGTTGTCTGGAGAAAGTGCAATGGGTCGTGATCCTGTGGCTTGCGTTAGAGCGATGAGCAAAATTCTCAAAGAGGCTGAAAGCGAGTTTGATTATCACTCAAAGTTTTTGGCAATGCCAAAGACTCCAAAAACACCTAGCGAACTTGTTATTCAATCCGCCGTTAGTGCAAGCTTTTTCCTAAAATCCAAGGCGATTGTCACGTATACATCAAGGGCGAAAAGTGCGCTAAGACTTTCAACCAGGTACGCAAAAGTGCCAATTATTGCCATTACTGAAAATCCTAACACCTATCATGCATTATCACTCATGTGTGGCTGTGTTCCATATCTTAAGACAGAAGAAAAAACTCTTTTTGAAAGTGTCCAAAAAGTTTGCAGTAAATTTAAACTTGCAAAAACAGGTGATATGGTTATAATAACAACTGGTAGCACTGACCAAATTTCCAATATGTTAAAATTGGAAACAATAAAATAAATTAATAAAAATTGTGCTAATAATTTAGCACAGATATTTGGAAGGATGTCAGAGTGGTCGAATGTGCTGGTCTCGAAAACCGGTATACCCGAGAGGGTATCGGGGGTTCAAATCCCCCTCCTTCCGCCATTAATGAATTGTATGAACTCTGAAAATTTACTAGGGTTCGTATTTTTTTTATCGAAATTATTTCGGTATAACACTAGCACAAAAGCAGAAAAGAAATGAAATCTAATTTGTTTGACGTTTTGGCAAAAAAATGATAAACAATAATTATGACTCCTATATACCATTATATTTTTGCTCCCTCTTCATTTTTGCTTTATGGTTATGTCTTTGTAACAATGTGACACTTCAAACAGTGGGTTATAGCTTTTTGACAATGGGAGGGGATGTGGCATCCATTTGTTACATCTTCTATCCATCCACCTCTTTGCTTTTTTATCCGATTTGGCATCCTGCTTCGCTGCATGGTTTAATATACCACTGGTTCATGTTGTTTACGGCTTTGATGGTCATGAAATCAAAATTATACAGGCCAAACATAAAGCATTTTGTGCATTACTTTGCTTTTTTAAGTATTTTTTGTGTGATAGCAGTGATTCTAAATGCTTATTTAGATACCAATTTTATGTTTTTAGGTAACCCATTTGCTCTTGATTTTTTGCAAGGAGTATTTAGATACTCGCCCTATCTATACGCAAGTTTGGCATATATGACACAGAGCATTGTTTTGTACTTTGTAAGTTACTGTGTCTACAGAATTTATTTTGTTATTAAGTGTAAAGAAGTGCGTAATCAAAATGTAGAATGATGCTATCAAATTTAAAAATTTATGTTTAAGCGTAAATTAATAGACACAAAATAACAAAAATGATATACTTAAATCAATAATAAGACGGAGGGGAATATGGAACAAGGGAACAAAGTCGAGCCTAAAAAACCAGTGGAGCCTAAAAAAACTGTGGAGCCAAAAAAGCCAGTTGAACCTAAAAAGACTGTAGAGCCTCCAAAACCTGTGGAGTCTAAAAAGCCAGTGGAGACACCAAAGCCGGTTGACATCGCAAAACCTGTGGAAAGTAAAATGGCTGGAAATGAAAAGTCAAAACAGCCTCCACCAAGTCCACCAGCAAAACCTGCTGTTTTGGGTGCATCAAAACCGACTGACGATAAACCAGCCAATCAAAACCAAGACAAAAAACCAGATTCTAGTAAATTGAAGGTTGGTGCTGGTGACATAAAAAAAGACGTTACAGAAAGTAACAAACAAGAAACCAAACAAGAAAAAAATGCTCCAAAACAACCAAATAAGGAAGAGGAAAAGGTTGTTCATGATAAAAAAGACGAAAAAGTAAAGCAGATAAAAAAACCTAATGAAACTTTTTACAAAACGATAAAAATTGTTGGCAACGTTCTTTTTATACCATTCTTTCTTATCATCTTATTTTCAACGATATTGATGTTCAGTGCAAAAGTTCGCAATGAGGTGCCGTCACTTTTTGGATATTCAGCTGTAAAAATTCTATCTGGAAGTATGGCTGATGGAATTGATGAAGATTACAACGAGGGTGATGTTGTGTTGGTCAAAGCATGTGATCCAACGCAGTTAAATGAAGGCGATATCATAGCCTTTTATGAGCCAATCATTACTCGTGATGAAGATGAACTTGAAAGTGTTCAAACAACTCAGGTTTCTGCAAATGTTCAAACTACACTGTTGAGTTTTCTTGGTGGTGGAGTGAGTAACGACCTTATGAGAGAGGCTGCACAAAGCTATTCTAGAGTTATATTTCATAGGATAGTCGACATCAGGACGCCATCCAATCCGGCTGATGAATATTATGGTAAACTGTTTTTCCAAACAAAGGGTGACAGGAATGGTAGTCCAGATACAAACTGGGTTATGCAAGATTATGTTGTTGGAGTTTATCTAAATACAAATGGTTTTGTTGGTAATTTGTTTCAGTTTTGTACAACTACCGCCGGCATGATTGTAATGATAATTTTGCCTTCTCTTATAATAATTGCATTGCTTTCTTTGGATATTTACAATGAGTCAAAGCGACTTAGATATGAAAGACAAATACAAGAAAACGTAACCTTGCAACAAGAAAAAATCTTGAATGAAATCACAAACAAACCTCAAACTCAAACCAAAGAACAACAGCAGATTGAGAAGAAAAAGGAAGAAATGCTAAAAGAAATTTTGGATGAGGCAAAAACCAAAGAGAATAAATCAAAGCCAAAAATTGAAACTTCTCAGGTCAAAGATAAGAAGGATTTAACTGCAAAAACGGAGCCTCCAAAAGAGCCTCCGAAAGAAACTACGAAAGAAACTACGAAAGAAACTACAAAAGTAACTACAAAACAAAATAGCCAGACTAAAGAGGTCGAGAAAAAGGCTGAAAAACCTAACCAAACAAAGAAATAAGGGATAAAATAAAAAAGCAACTATTCATTGAGTTGCTTTTCTTTTTTTTATAATATCCTTTTTTAATCTTTCATAATAATCTTTTGAAATTTCACCTTTTCGTCTTCTTGCTTTTATCTTTTTTATTTCCATTTTTGCTTGTTTTGAAAGTTTTGTCTTTGTTTTTTTTATTTTTTTGTTTGGAATATAAACAATTTCCTCCAATCCATCATCTTTTGTGAAGGCTGTGATTGTCAAAAGTACTCCAGTTATCAAATCTATAAATATTGATACAATTGAAAATATTCTAAAAAGGATGATTTTTTTACTATAAAACAATTGTTTCGGTTGCTTATATTTTTTGGGGATATAGTTGATGAAAATGGCAAAATAAATCAAGAAAATGAAAAAATACACCATGCTAAATATGTCAAAAGTAACAACAACATCATACATTTGTTCCAAGTAGCTGGATATTTGCGAAAATAAAATAAAATACAAACATTGAAATGGAATATATACACAAGCCAAAATTATTTGCCAATACAAAAGTGCTTTTAAGATTGCTTTTTTACTGCCATAATTCATAATATAAATTTATCATAGCAAAAATATAATGTCAAAATATTGCACAAAAAAAGCTCTTTATGATAAACTAGTTGCGAGGAGAAATAATGAATAAAGTTGTTGTTATAACTGGTACAACCAGTGGTATAGGTTTAGAATTAAAAAATAGATATTTAAAAGACAAGGATATTGTAGTTGAAATAAATAAAGAAGGTGAGTTTGATAATATTACAAAATTTTATGCAGACCTTGCTGACGAACAATTGATTCGCAACGCATTTTCAGAAATCGAAAAAATATATGATCATATTGATGTGCTTATCAATTGTGCAGGCTTTGCTGTATTTGGTGCTACTGAACTTGTGGATTTAGAAAAAGCTAAAAATATGTTTGATGTTGATTATTTCGCGGTGGCACAGTGCACCAAATGTGCACTCAAACTCATGAAAAAAGGTGCAAAGATTTTTAACATAAGTTCGGCTTGTGCACTTTTTTCTGTACCATTTCGTGGGCATTACAGCGCGGCTAAAAGCGCTGTTATGATGCTGTCATTTGCAATGAACATGGAACTTAAAGATAGTGGAATTGATGTGGTGTGTATCTGTCCGGGTGACATAAAGACAAATTTTTCTAAAAACAGAATTAAAACTTTACAAACAAATGAAAGATATGGTGACAGGATTGAAAAAAGCATAAAGCAGATAGAAAGTCGCGAAAAGCATCGCATGGAAGTGCCAATTGCAGTTGGAAAAATGTATAAAATCTTTAAAAAGAAAAAACATAAACCAATGTATATAATAGGTGGACAAATTAAATTTTTAAATTTTGTTTCAAAGTTTGTTCCTAAAAAAGTAATCCTTTATTTTACGAAAAAATATTTATAAAATGTTGACAAAGTCAACAAAAATATTGTAGCATAGTTACATGAAAAAAATAACTAAAAAAGTTGTTGTTATAACTGGTGCTTCAAGTGGTATTGGACTTGAAACTGCCAAATTTTTGGCGAGCAAAGGCTTTGTGGTGTATGGAATTTCAAGGCGTGAATTTGCATCGCCAAATTTTTTTCATTATTCTTGCGATATAAAAAACTTAAATGCTATGTGTGAAGTGCTGCAGAATATTTACAATCGAGAGGGCCAAATTGACGTTTTTGTAAACAATGCAGGAATGGGTATAAGTGGTGCTGTGGAATATTTGAAAGCTAATGAAGTCGAGAATATCTTTTCCACTAACGTCACTGCGCCTATCATGCTTTGTGGCAGTGTTTTGCCGTATCTAAGGCAAACAAAAGGCAAAATAATAAATATCTCTTCAGTGGCTGCGCCAATATCAATTCCTTTTCAAAGTTGCTACAGTGCAACTAAAAGTGCAATTGAGGCCTTTTCTTTGGCGCTTAGTAATGAAGTAAGACAAATGGGTATTAAAGTTTCATGCGTTCGACCTGGTGACACAAAAACTGGTTTTACTCAAAATAGGGTAAAGACCGAAGTGGAAAATGATATTTACGGTGAAAAAATCAAAAAAAGTGTTGCCAAAATGGAAAAAGATGAACAAAATGGAAAATCTCCACTCTCGGTAGCAAAAGTTGTATATAAAATTTGCAAAAGAAAAAATCCACCGCCTTGTGTTACAGTTGGATTGGGTTATAAATTTTTGTGTGTACTTGCCAAATTCTTGCCTAAAAGATTGGTTAATTACATAGTAGGTAAATTATATTAAAAAGGAGTATGTATGGATTTATTTAAAAAAACGGAACAAATTCAAAATTTTGACATAGTGAGAGAGCATGATATCTATCCTTATTTTCATAAGCTTTCATCTGGTCAAGATACTGAAGTTATAATGGAAGGTAGAAAGACAATAATGCTTGGCTCAAATAACTACCTGGGTTTAACCAGCAATAGTGAGGTTATTCAAGCAGGTATTGATGCTCTTAAAAAATATGGCACTGGTTGCAGTGGTTCAAGATTTTTAAATGGCACACTTGATATCCATGTGGAGTTAGAAAAGGAACTTGCTGAATTTTTACATAAAGAAAGTGCAATGACTTTCTCCACAGGTTTTCAAAGTAATCTCGGTATAATTAGTGCTATTTGTGGAAGAAATGATGTAGTGCTTTGCGACAAAGAAAATCATGCAAGCATATATGATGCAATCAAATTAAGTTATGCAAGAATGCTTAGGTATAATCACAGCGATATGCAGGATTTAGAAGAAAAGCTAAAGACGGTACCAAAAGAAAATGGTATTTTAATTGTAACCGATGGTGTATTTTCTATGAGTGGCGAAATTTGTAAGTTGCCAGAGATTGTTGCTCTCGCTAGAAAATATGGAGCAAGGGTTATGGTAGATGATGCACATGGGCTTGGTGTGCTCGGTAAACATGGCAGGGGAACTGCCGAATACTTTGATCTTGAGGATGAAGTGGACATAATCATGGGCACATTTTCAAAATCGCTTGCATCACTTGGAGGATATATGGCTTCTACCAAACGGGTTGTTGATTATGTGAAGCATAATTCTCGTCCTTACATATTCTCTGCAAGTATAACACCATGCAGTGTTGCAACTGCAAGGAAAGCACTACAAATATTAAGAGAAAACCCAAGTATGGTTAATTCTTTAAATGAGATTTCAAACTATATGCGAAATGGTCTCAAAAAGTTGGGAATAAAAATCATAGATAGTCAAACACCAATAATCCCGATTTACGTCTATGAAGATGAAAAGGCATTTATGGCATGCAAATTACTTCTTGAACGTGGGGTTTATGTAAATCCAGTTGTTTCACCAGCGACTCCAGTGGGCCAAGCATTACTTCGAACTTCATACACTGCCACCCACACAAAAGACCAAATGGATAGGGCAATGGTGGCTATTAAGGAAGTTTTGGATATCTTGAAATGCTAGAGAAAGTGCGACATTTATTACCATAAATATTATGAATTTTTACAGATTAAAGTATTTTAATTAAGAAGGTGGAACTTGGTTATGAGAAATGGTATTGTTGTATACAAATCGAAATATGGTTCAAGCAAATGGTATGCTGAGAAAATCGCAGAAAAATAATTTAGAGTGCAGAGATTTAAATAAAATAAAAGTGTCTGATTTAAAAGATTATGAAATTGTCGTTTTTTGTGGAGGAGTTTATGTTTCGGGCATTTCATATAAAAAGTTTTTAAATAAAAACTACAATAAAATAAAGGATAAAGAAATTATTTTATTCTTTAACGGAGCTTCGCCCTTTGATGAGACAACGTTAAAAAACACGATAAAAAATAATTTTATAAGCGAAATAACAACAAAACCTATTTATTATGGTCGTGCTAGATGGAACTTAGATAAAATGTCTTTTATAGATAAAACTCTTTGCAAAATGCTAATAAAAATGGTTTCAAAAAAAGAAAGTAAAGACCTCCAACCATGGGAGCGGGCACTGATGGAAGTGAATGGCAAAAATTGTGATTGGACTGATGAAAAATATATAGTTCCTCTTATAGATTATGTTTTAAAAATCAATTAAATTAATCAATAACTATATGTGGATTTTAAAAAAATAAAAGATAATGCTTTGTTTATAGCATTATCTTTTTATTTGATAATTTCAAAGTTTTTAACCTTGAAGGGGATTTAGTAATTGTTTGCATTTAATTCATAATATGCTTTTGGGTGAGAACATACTGGGCAAATTTCAGGCGCTTTTGTTCCTACAACAATGTGTCCACAGTTGCGACATTCCCAAATTTTTATTTCACTGCGTTCAAAAACTTGTTTGGTTTCAACATTGTGAAGTAGGGCACGATATCTCTCTTCATGTCTTTTTTCGATTGCTGCCACACCACGAAATTTTTCAGCAAGTTCGTGGAATCCCTCTTCATCAGCAACTTTTGCAAAATTCTCATACATATCTGTCCATTCATAGTTTTCACCATTTGCTGCAGCATCAAGGTTTTTGATTGTATCATTGAGTTCGCCGAGTTCTTTAAACCACATTTTTGCGTGTTCTTTTTCGTTGTCAGCAGTTTTTAAAAATATATCTGCTATTTGTTCATATCCTTCTTTTTTTGCAACAGAGGCAAAATATGTATATTTGTTACGCGCTTGACTTTCGCCAGCAAATGCTTCTTTCAAATTTTGTTCTGTTTTTGTTCCACTATATTTGTTCATTTTCATTCTCCTTTATTTTATTACTTGGAGTAGTATAGAGCATTTTTGATTTTTGCGCAACTAAAACAAGAGCATTTATAAAAAAATGCAAATTAAGACCTAATTAGGCTTCCAAATTTAAAAGATAATCTGATGAAACACCGAAGATTTTTGAAAGTTTAATTACAGTAACTATATCTGGTAAACTTTTTCCAAGTTCCCATAATGAAATTGTATCTTGAGTGGTTGAAAGCAATTGTGCAAGTTGAGCTTGGGTGAGATTTTTTTCTTTTCTAAGCTCTCTTATCAAAATTCCGATGTTTATTTGGTCTTCTTGTTTTCTTTTTTCCTTCATATTTCATCCTTTGTATGCCCATTATACGATAATAATAAATACTTTTGTACTAATACGAAGTATTTTCGTATAAAATTTACAAAAATTCATAAGTATTAATTATTTTATGAAAAAACAGTGTTTACTGACATTCTTTTGTCATGTTATTCGATATAAAGTAGAACATGCGTTCTAAAATTATAGGCGATACTTTATTGACAATGTTGGAAAATGTTTTATTTTGTAAAAAATTGTTGACTTTTGTAAAATATGTCACATAAAGTTGACTTTGCCCCGAAGTCTAAACCATAATACTTAGGACGAATAAAAAGGAGATTTAATTATGAATAACATTTGGAGTAAAACGATTTTGCAAGTATACAGATATTTACCAAGAGTAGCGAGCGCATATGATAAAATGATTAATTCTCGTGCTTTGGGTTCCCAGTTTTCAAACAGTTTGAACATGGCAACCCAAAGTGCAATGAGTGTAGCGAATACAATAATTGATCTTTCACAAAGAAAGATCACACTTATAAATATGAAATTGATAACAGAAAATTGCTTAAAAGAGATAGATAGAGATTTGGCAAAATTATTAATATTAAAATATGTTAATGGGAAAAAAAGTGTGGAAATTGCACAAAAAATGAATGTGTGTTTAAGAACTTTTTTCAGAAAATTAAATTCAGCTTTGGAAAGTTTTTCATTGTCATTATCTAGACTAGGGTATAATAATGATAGATTAAATGATATGTTAAAGGATGAAAAATGGATTTTGGCAGTACATAATCACGTGGAGAGAGCTGAACTGAGTTTGATTGATAACGATGAGCTTAAATTCAAAGTAGAGTCAAGTGTTGTTAGAGAGATTAAAAGTGTGGGTTTAATTTAATCAAAATAATCGCTGTCAAGTTCATAATAATCACTATGTTTAAGTTTTGAAATTTTTTTCTTTCGCTTTTGTCTTTTAGTTTTTGCAGTACCTACACCTTTGATTGCAATTGAGGTTGGTTTAAACAAAAAATATATTATTGCGATGCAAGGCAGACATATTAATACAATTATAATTATTTGCCAAGGATTAGAGATGGAGAGATAGTTGTTTGAACCAGTTTGTTCACCCGCAGGCACTGTAAAGTTTGGTGTGACATATTCAAATTGTTCTGTGTTTTGTGGAAATTGTGTGAGCATATCGCAAAGTGGAGCATAGATGTAGCCATAGTATTCTTGTTCTTGTTTGGCATACTTGCAATAATACCAAATATTTCCTTTGTATGGAATTGCTTCTTCGCCTTCACAAGTTCCATAGTACATAAGATTTGTTTCCATGAATGGTACTGAGGTCACTAGGTTGGTTGTTCCTTGAATTTGGCTTGGCGTACTTCTTAGGTTTGCTCCACTTGGTGTAAACACGCGAAATGTGGCATTGGTCACAAATGGTGTGTTTGGTGAACCGGCAACGCAGGACATTTCGTTTTTAAGAACAAACCCATAAATGCCATTGTATTGAGCCCGATAAAATAAATCATTTTCATCGCCCAGTAGAAAAACAAAGTATGTAGGCGGAATTTCAAATAATCTATTTTGTTTATCTTGGGTGATTTCTGGAGAGGAGTATAGGTATATTCCAGAGGCAAGCGCACGGCCGTAATACGTATTATCTGCAAAAACAATAGATCCATAACTATATGTGGAACCAAACAGTATTAGGAATAACAAACAAAAAAAGGTGAATTTTTTCATCTTTTTTATTATAACTTGAAATTATTGTACATGCTTTAGCAAATTTGACAAATTATGTCTATTTTAAGGAGATACCATGACGCAGACAGAAATTTTAAATGAGATATACAAGATAGATGAAGAATTAGAAAAACGTCAACCAAATGAGAAATTGAAAAATTATAATAGTGGAAATATCGTGCACAAAAAACAAATCCAGTTTCATAAATGTCCAAAACGGAATAGATGGGTGTTTGGAGGTAATAGAAGTGGGAAAACTGAGTGTGGTGCAGTGGAAACAGTTTGGTTGGCCCGGGGAATACATCCTTTCAGGCAAAACAAACCAAACATAAGTGCATGGGTGGTTTCACTGTCAACGCAGGTTCAACGGGATGTTGCACAAGCAAAAATACTTTCCTATTTGAACAGATCTTGGATAGAGGACATTGTCATGTTAAGCGGAAGAAAAGATAATGCACTTGGTGGTGTAATCGATTATATTTTGGTAAAAAATGTTTTCGGTGGTGTGAGTAGGATTGGATTTAAAAGTTGTGACCAAGGCAGAGAAAAATTTCAAGGTACGAGCTTGGATTTTGTTTGGTTTGATGAAGAGCCACCACACGATATCTACATTGAATGCAGGATGAGAGTACTTGATAAACAAGGTGAGATTTTTGGCACTATGACACCTCTTAAAGGGCTTTCGTGGGTGTACGATGAAATATATTTGAACAAGAACAACGACAACGAGGTTTGGTACGAACAGATGGAATGGCTTGATAATCCGTACCTTTCGTTGGATGAAATCAAAAGTTTATCTTCAAGCATGTCGAGTGATGAACTTGAGGCAAGAAGATATGGTAAATTTACGGCGAGTTCTGGCATGGTGTATCCAGAATTTGATGAAAATATTAATGTCATAGAACCATTCAATGTGCCACGTGAGTGGTATGATAATATATCCATAGATCCAGGTCTCAATAATCCGTTATCTGCACATTGGTATGCAGTTGATTATGATAACAATATATATGTTATAGCAGAACATTTTGAAGCGAAAAAGGGGATAGAATATCATGCAAAAATGATTTGGGAAATATGTAATAAACTTAATTGGCACACACAAAATGGCAAGATATGTGCACTTATTGATAGTGCAGCGAATCAGCGCACACTTGCAAGTGTAAAAAGTGTAAGTGAATTATTTCATGACTATGATATACTCGTCAATCCAAATGTAAACAAGGATTTATTCAGTGGAATTCAGAGGGTAAAAACTTATTTGAAGAATGCAAATGGCGAAAGTAAACTATTTATTTTCAAAACATGCGTAAATCTTATAAGAGAACTAAAATCATATTTTTGGGGAAATAGTGATGCCCCTATTAAAAAAGATGATCATAGTTTAGATGAATTAAGATATTATATCATGTCTCGCCCCGAAAACATCGCACCAAAGCAACCAAAATCCCTTATTCAAAAAGATAAAGAAAGGTTGATAAAAAAAATAAAAAATTCAAGAATAAATAATTTAATTTGAGTTTTTAATAGTTTAACAAATTACTTTAAATTGATTTGTAAAAATTATTTTATGTGATATATTTATATTGAAATATACATAATAAATTGCAACAGAAAAGTAATTTGGAGAATTATTTTGAAAAAATTAGTTTATTTGTTTTTAATATTTGTGTTCGCGATTTTTCTTTTGCCAAACAGTTTGGCGAGTGTGTATGCTGATGATTTTATAGAAATCAATCAGGCCTCAGATTTGGTGCGCCTTCGTGCACAGCCTGACCTAAGTTACAGATTGACAAATGATATAGATCTTCAAGGTGCAGATTGGACACCAATTTCTAATTTTACAGGTATATTGGACGGCGATGGACATACCATTAGCAATTTTAACATATCTCAAACGGACGGAAATGTTGGTTTTTTTGAAAACACAAATGCTGCACAGATACATGACTTGCAGCTGTTGGGTGTAAATATAAGCATAAACTCCAGCACAGATACAGCAATTTCAAAAGTGGGTGCTTTGGTTGCAAACTCTCAAAATTCGTCTTTTCAAAATATTTCTGTGCAATCCACAGTGACTATTTCCTCTCCAAGTTTGGTCTATGCTGGAGGAATACTAGGTCATGCACAGAGTGGAACAAGGTTAAACAACTGTGCCAGCACAACTTCTTTTTCGGTTATGGAAAGTGGTTCAAGCAAAACAAAATACATAGGTGGTGCCGTGGGTTATTTTGACAACAGTCAAAGTTATAACCTAATAGTAAAGCTAGCATCACAAAGTGAAGGGAATAATTTATGTTTTGGGGGTGCATACGGAATTGTATGTGGAGCCAAAAGTGAAATTAAAAATGTCGTTGTTTCTTGTGATTCTGCTTCTCCTGAAATCTTGGGATTGATTGGTGAAATAGTTTACCCTGGTGATACAGTTTATGCTAATTCAATAGATTATTTGTATACAACCATTCAAGGAGATTGTATTGGCAATCAATCAGAGCTTGAACAGGCATACAGTGAGGGAAACATCACATATGATGTTGCAAATGCGAACATTGAGGTGGTAGATTCCAGACAACCTTATTTGTTAAGTTTTTACACAAGCTATCCATTTGATGGTAGACACTCGTGGGATTTCGGTAGCATATGGCAGATTGGTGACAACAATTCATTGCCAACTCTTCAGCATTTCTCAACTTTTAGTTTTACACTTGATGAAGATAGATCATTTTCAAGTATAATGCAACGACCAAATGTTGATGTGATTACTTTTGTAACAAGTCAATCATCTTTTCTTTATGGTGGAGATATAATGGTTGGTGGTTTTGTTAATACCAATTCATTGATGAACAAGTTTTTTGAAATAGTAGGACTTCGAAAAGACAACACTGCAATCTTTTCAAATGATGATGTTCTAAACATTATAAATGATCCTGAAGTGATTACAGAGCAGTCTGAAGATGTGACCACTTATACTTTGGGTCAACATGTTGTTACTGCCACACAAGGGACTGTTAATAACAATGCTGGCACTTGGTATAGTCTAGATAATTCAAGGATATTATGGGGCGTGTACACAACTCAAAATGGCACTGTTTCTGTTTATCAAATTTTAAATTGCACTGCTGCAGATGCTGGAGTATACTCTTTTGTTGTAAATAGTATTGACTATGATATTGTAATTTCTACAGAGGACATAACACATGGTAGTGTGCGAAGATCGTCAGCAGTGGCGAGTATTGAGAATGAAATGATAGAGGATAAAATTTCTTACGGCGAAACCCTTGGCTATATCGCCAAGGCATCTAGTGATTTTGGTTTTGCAGGGTGGAAAACTTCATTGTCTGAAGAAAATTATGTTAGCAATACAGAAACACTTTCAATAGCATTCAATGAAAATCTATTTACACAAGATGGAATTTTTAGTTCTGTTGAACTTGATGTTAATCAACCTATTAATGTGTTTGCAACATTTACAAAACAAGTTTGTGACATAACTTTTAGTTTTGCCATAAATGATAACATGACTCAAGACAATATTTCCAGCATTTATATTAATGGAATGTTGATTGAACCCAATGAAGATGGTACCATAACCTACAAGCAGGCTATGAACAGCACAATTGCTGTGGAAGTTGTTCTTCCAGCTGACTATGAATTTGGCTCTTGGTATCGCCCAGATGGCGGTACTTTGTCCAATGAATTGTCGTTTTCTTTAAGTGTTGGTGAGGAAGAAAGTATGCAAGTCGTTGCCAACTTTTCAAAAGACACAAATCCTGTGTCTGGCTTGGGGTATATTTGGTGGATTATTGGGGGAAGTGTCGCTGGAATTGCTATTATTGGTTTGGTTGTATTTTTAATAGTAAAAAAGCGTAAGGATAATTCCTATAAAAATATGTGGTATTGATAAAAAAATGTCACAAAAACTGGAAAACAAATAAATTAAAATCTAATATGAAAATGAAAAAAGTCAAATAATTTTGTTTGGCTTTTTTTGTATTATTATTTGAAGGGGCAAAAATGAAAAAATCGAAGGTGCCCTCTTTAGAAAAAATTGAAAGTGCACTTTTACAAAAAGCACTTGGATACGACCATGACGAAGTCGTGGAAGAATATGTGGTTGACGAAGAAGGTGAGGTTAAACTTACAAAAAAGAAAGTTACAAAAAAACATTTTCAACCAGATATTCCAGCTGCAAAAATACTTTTGGAGGAGTTTAATAAAAATGTAAATATTTATGAAAACATGTCCGAAGCACAGCTTGAAAAAGAAAAAAATAAATTAATAAAATTATTAAAAAAAGAGGGAAAAAATGGAAATTAAAAATTGCTTAATAAAAACAAAATGTGATGTCCAAGGTTGCAAAAATTTGGCAGATTATTGTATTTTTTCTAATGAAAAAAATGTATTAAATTTATGCAAAAATTGTTCAAAAAATATATACGAAGTATTGGGTAAAGTAAATGTTCCAAAGGCCATTACACCACCTTTTAAAAAACAAAAAAAAATTGAGGTGAAAAATGGATAATGAAGCATTGGTCAGCGAGATCTTAGAAGATTTTAAAAAACGCCAAAATGAAAGGAAATCATTTGAAGCTAATTGGCAACTGTGTATGAATTTTTTGATGGGTAACCAATATTGCCAAATAGGTTTTGCCGGAGAAGTTGAAGAATACGAAAAACAGTATTTTTGGCAAGAGCGCGAGGTGTACAATCACATTGCTCCTACACTTGACATAAGACTTGCCAAGCTCCAAAAAGTCAGGCCAACCATGGCTGTGATGCCGTCAAGTACTGATGACAACGATATCAAAACGGCCAAACTTTGCAAAAAGATTTTAAATTCAATTTATTCAAGATATGACATGTCCAATCTAATTAACGAAGCCACGAGATGGAGTGAGGTGACAGGCACGAGTTTTTATAAAATCACTTGGAACTCTTCAAAAGGTGACAAGATTGCAACAAAGGATGGTAGTAGTATTAATCTAGGAGATGTTGAAATATCTGTACTTAGTCCCTTTGAAATTTATCCAGACAATACGTGCACACAAAAGCTTGATGATTGTCAAAGCATTATTCATGCCAAAGCTTATCATGTTGATGAAATAAAAAGAATATACAACGTGGATGTTAAAGGAGAGGACATCAATGTATTTTCTCTAGATAACACCTCCGTTGGTATTGGTGGACTTGGGTACATCACTCTTTCAAGTAAGGTCATAAGTGGAGTAAAACAAAATCACGCACTTGTTATAGAAAAATACATCAAACCAACAGCAGAATATCCAAATGGTCGGTTTATTATCGTTGCAGGTGAAACACTTGTATACGATGGAGAACTCCCTTTTGTAAACAAACCTAATGGTGAAAGAGGTTTTCCATTTATAAAACAAGAATCATTGGAACAAACGGGATGTTTTTGGGGCACAGGTATTGTAGATAGGCTCATACCAGTACAAAGAGCTTACAACGCAGTGAAAAATAGAAAACATGAGTTTTTAAATCGTGTTTCTATGGGTGTACTGACGGTGGAAGATGGCTCTGTTGATCTTGATAACTTGGAGGAAGAGGGGCTTTCACCAGGTAAAATCTTAGTCTACAGGCAAGGATCAAGTGCTCCGAGATACATGGCAACAAACAACGTTCCAACAGATTTTGACCGTGAAGAAGAAGCTTTGCTTAGTGAATTTATGGTCATTTCTGGTGTGTCGGACATTTTAAATAATTCAACAGCTTACACATCACTTAGTGGTGTTGCACTCCAACTTTTAATTGAGCAAGATGAGTCTAGGCTTTCACCAACAACTGACAGAATAAAAGGTTGTATCCGCGAACTTGGTGGTCACATTTTGCGCCTTTACAAGCAGTTTGCAACACTGCCAAGACTTTTTAAAGTCATGGGTGACAACGGAGAAGTGGAAGTTGTACGCTTTATGGCAAGTGATATTTCAAGTGAAGACATAGTGTTTGAAACTGATACCGAAATCAGTGAGAGCTTGGCTCAAAGGCGTAGTATGGTTTTTGATCTTTTGGAAGCTGGACTACTGTCTGATGAAAATGGGAAACTATCAAATCGAATGAGGCTTAAAGCACTTGATCTTCTTGGCTTTGGAATTTGGGAAAATGCACAGGATATAAATGAACTTCACACAAAAAAAGCCGCCAACGAAAATCTTGAACTTGCCAAAGGCAAAGAACTTAAAGTGTGTGAGATAGATAATCATGAACTACACATCACAGAACACATAACTTACATGCTTAGTAATGAATACAAAAACTTAATTGAACAGGATAACAGTCTTGAAGAAATATTTTTAAAGCACATACGTTTGCACAAACAAATGAAAGTAATGGAACAAGATATGTCCAAGCAATAAAGGAGTAGCATATGGAACAACAAAATTTAGAGGAACAACCTTTGCCTATGGGGCAAGATGATGTCACAGACAATCAGGAAGCCCCAATAGAGCAAGGCTCCTCAATAGGAAAATTTAAAGATGCAGAGAGTTTACTTGAAGCCTATAACAATTTGCAGGCGGAGTTTACTCGTAAGTGTCAAAAGCTTGCACAGTACGAAAAAGAAAATTTACCCCCACAGCCAGTGTACAAAGATAAAGATTGGCAACAAAAGGTGAGCGACTTTCTTGCATCGCACAGTGAGGCAAAACCATTTGCAAGTGAAATTTCACAAAAGATTCTTGAAAATCCGTCTATTTACAATGGTGAAAATGCATTAAATTTGGCATGGGCTGAGATAATATCCAAAAAGTATCGTCCGGTGGAACAACTTGTAAATGACGACAAATTTATTGAGGATTATGTGTTATCTAATGAGCAAATAAGACAAAAAGTTCTTTCAAATTACATAGCAGATCTTGAAAGAAATAAATTACCACCAATTCAGACTTCACACACAGGGAAATATACATTTCCAACGCAAAAGGTGGCGAATAATCTCAGTGAAGCAAAGTATTTGGTGGAACAACTATTAAAATAACAAAAAGGAGAAAAAAATGGTAACACTTCAAAGTGCAGAAAATGCACTTAAAACAGTATATCTTGGAGTGGTGGCAAATCAGTTAAATATCAATGCAAATCCACTTCTTGGTAAAATTAAACAAAGCACCAAAGACGTTTGGGGTAAAGAGGTACGCAAACTCGCTCCATTTGGCATAAATGGTGGTATTGGTGCTGGAGCTGAAACAGATGCTCTTCCAACAGCGGCGGGCAATAACTATGTACAGTTTGTTTCTGACCTTAAAAACCTCTATGGAAAAATTGAACTAAGCGATAAAGCAATACGCGCCTCACAAAACAATGTTGGTGCGTTTGTGAACTTACTTAACGATGAAATGGAAGGTTTGATCAAAGCATCAAGCTTCAACTTTGGAAGAATGCTCTATGGTGATGGTACAGGTCTGTTGGCAACAATTGAAAGTGTTGACTCAACAACCAAGACAATAATCACTTTGGATAGCGTTCGTAATCTTATTGAAGGTATGGTAATTGATGTCTATAACGGCGAAACAAAATCTGCTGGTGGACTTAGAATCAAATATGTTGACAGAATCAACAAAAAGATTCACGTTACATCTTACACACAAACTTTTGCAAAAGATTACAAACTTTATGTTCAAAACAGCAAAGGATATGAAATTTCAGGACTTGGAAAGATATTCTCAGATAGTGACACATTATATGGTGTAAGTCGCAGTGACTATCCATGGCTTGTTCCTTACACAAAGACAAATGCTGGACAAATCAATGATAGTTTAATTCAAACCGCAATTGACTACTTAGAGGAAGTAACAGGTTCAAATGTAAACTACATAGCTTGTTCAAGCAAAGTGAGAAGAATGTATCAAGAATATCTTGGTGCTTACAGGAGAAATATTGATGTCATGGAACTTCAAGGTGGATACAAAGCTATCACCTACAATGGTATTCCACTTGTGGCTGACAGATTTGTTGAGGATGATGCTATGTACTTACTCAATACCGATGATTTCACATTGCATCAATTATGCGATTGGAAATGGCTTGAGGGCGAAGATGGTAAAGTCCTAAAACAAAACGCAGGTTATCCAACGTATAGTGCAACTTTGGTGAAATATGCAGAACTTGTTTGCGACAGACCAAATGGTCAGGCAAAAATAACGGGGATCACTGCAATAACATCAAATGGCACATCTGATTCGTCTTCAGACAATCTTTCATAAAATTTAGGTAAAGGCAGACCAAGAGATATTGGTCTGCCTTAAACTTAAATAAAAGGAGCAAAAATGTACATTGAAATAAAAACTGACCCTTACTTTGTAAGTCAAAGGCTAAAAGAAATTGACCAAAGTTATTATCTTGTTTTCAATGTGTTAAGGGGTAAATATGAAGTTCATTCAAGTGCACAAGTGGGATGTAGTTATTGTTTGACGAGTCCCTTTGAAGGACTTGATGAAAGGTTAATAGATCTCACTAAAAAAACTCGTAGAGAAAATTTAAGGCAATTATTAAAAGAAATTGATGAGGAAAATAAAAAGCTTGAGAATCAAATCATCAAAACAATGGAGGAAATATGTCTACAAAACAAATATTAAAATTAGTTGCAACATTTTTGGGAAAAGAAGAACTTCTTGAATGTTCCTACTTCACAGAAAGTGAGGACACGCTAACAGATGAACAAACAAAAGAACTCGATATTTTGCTCAGATGTTTGAATTTGGTAGTAAGTGAAATTTCAACGGAATATTTACCAATTTATCACGAAAAGGAAGTTACATTTAGCGATGGTAAACTTCTTTTAAGCGAAATAGACAAAGACCTATTTCAAATTTGCAGTCTAAAAGATCAATTTGGAAATAACGTAAAGTTTCGTATTTTTGACAGTCATATCAAAGCCAATGTTACTAACGCAACAGTTGTATATACAGTGTTTGCAAGTACTTGCACTTTGGACGGCAATGTGGATGAATTTTGTGTTAAAATCCCAGACAGAGTTTTTGCATATGGCACTGCTATGGAGTATTCCTTTATTAGTTCACTTTTTGATGATGCGCAGATTTGGGAGTCAAGATACAAAAATTCACTTCTTTCAATTTCTTCAAAAAAACACAACGTAGTTATGCCAAAACGGAGGTGGCTGTGATGTTTTACTACAAAGCATTGCTTAAAAAGAATGTCACGGAGTATAAAATCACATTTAGTTCATTTGCGAGTGGCATGAATAGTGAGATAGATGAGGGAATTTTGCCCTACAAATATGCCAAAAGCTGTTTCAATTATCGAATTGTCAATGGAGCACTTAAAGATGGCATCGGGTTTGAGCCGTTGACTCTTCCAAAAAATATGGATGATCCACAAAATGAAAGACAAGTCATTATGGAAACTAGCCAAAAAGTGGAACGTCTTTGGCTTTACAGAGATTTTGACCAAGAGGAAAATGTTGCCGAGTATAAAATTCTTTATTACAATCGTGGAGAAATTCGTTGGATCCCACTTTATGGTCAAAGTATGTACACATTTATTATACCTAGTGTGATATACAACACCAGTATTCCAAATGCCGTCAACTATCGTTTGGATGGCAAAGATTATATGATCTTTTCTTCTCCAACTGACGGTATGTGGAGATATAATTCCAATGAAATGGCACAAAGAATAGAAGATGGCCCCTGTATCGTCTCCATGTGTCTTCATTATGAACGACTTTTTGCAATAATAGAAAACGGCGAGCGCAATAGATTGAGCTTCTCTGCCAATTTGGACCCAACAAACTTTAACGTCAGCTTAGACGAAGGTGGATTTATTGATATGCAAGATGATAGGGGTCGTTTACTTAAGGTTGTCTCCTTTAATGACTATGTGTATGTATTTCGTGAATTTGGAGTGGCAAGAGTGTCAGCATATGGCGACCAAACTTCATTTTCCGTATCCCAACTTTTTGCTTCAAGTTCAAAAATATATGCCAATTCCGTGTGTGTATGTGGAGACATCATCATGCTTTTGACACGCGACGGACTATATTCTTTCAATGGCTCT
Organism: uncultured Clostridia bacterium; assembly: GCA_944383375.1. Lineage (GTDB taxonomy): Bacteria > Bacillota > Clostridia > Christensenellales > UBA1242 > UBA5893. The sequence continues at coordinate 25,313 of CALWPG010000006.1, forward strand.
ACGACATCAAAGGTCACTCTTGGCATAGAGACATTGTTTGAAGGCATCAAAAATGAGCAGTGTGCTTCAATCTATCATAATGGTAAGTATTACCTAGCGCTAAAACTAAACTTCAATGATGGTGAGAAAATTGGTTGTGAAAATTACTCGGGTGGGTATGTGAACAATGCAATAATTGAACTAGATTTAAAAACCGGAGATATCAGCATCACGAGAGGCATTGATATCTGCGATATGCTAGTTATTGATGATGGAGTGATATGCAAACTCATAGCATGTTTTCATGGAGAACATGAAAAGGACATTGCTCAAATGACAACTGATGGAAAATTTTTTGATACACCACTAAAAAAGTGCTGGGTATCCCCAAAGAGTAATTTGGGATATCCTACACAGGTAAAACGAATAAAAGAGGTGTTTGTAAAAACCAAGTCACCTTGCTACGTTAAGATTGCAACGGAGAACAAGACCAAAATATTTTCGTTAAAAGGCAGTAACATTACTCAGCGCATCAAAGCCAACGTCTTTGGTGAACAAGTAGAGGTGTCCTTTATTTCTCAAGATAGTGACACGGATATATCTTGTCCATACATTACCATGGGAGTAACATCATGATGGATGAAAACCTTTTGAGATATTTCAATAAAATAACTAAGCGTAAAAATTATTATAAAAATAGGAGTGTAAAAAATGTATTCTTATACCTTTTCCAAAGATGATACAGACAAAGTAACCCAAAAAACTCAAGATTATTCAAATATGCTTGATGATTTCAAAAAAATTGACGACAAATACAACTTGACAACAGACAGTGTAACCTTTGAAAAGCAAACTTTCACAAAACCAAGCGATGAAGAAATTCAAAAACAAGCTCAAAACAGCTTGGAAAATTATAAAAACACATCGCTTGAAAATATCGACAAAGAATATAAAGAAAAAAGTGCTTATCTTCAAAGCCAAATAGAAGATGCGCAATCTTCTGCCAACAAGCAAAAGGAAGAAACTAAGGATTTGTATTCTCAACTAAAGCAAGATGCGTCAAATGATGCGACAAAAAGAGGACTTGCAAGGTCTTCAATTGTCATAAATATTTTGGATGCATTCGATCAAGGTATGATTGACGAAATTAATAAAATTAACGAAGAGATTTCAACTAAAGTTGAAAGTTTGAACAATCAAAAGGAGCTTTTGTCTGAGCAGCGTCAAAGTGCACTCAATGCTTTTGATATTTCCTATGCAGTTGAACTTTCAACCAAAATAGACGAGATTAACGCCGAGCTTTTGGAGCAAGAGCAAAAAGTTATTGAATATAACAACAAAATTGCTGAAAAAGAAGCAGAGTATGAACAACAACGCAATCAAGATACCCTAGACAGGGCAGAATTCATAGAAAAATACGGTGAAGATGCATTGCTTGATCTTAAACAAAGCGAAAAGTACAACATAGCACTAGCCTATCTTTCAACTCTATCCAAAGAGGATGCTTTAAGTGAACTTGAAACAAACAAAACATACTCTAGTGAGCTTGGTCCAAAATATTTCAACAGGTTGAAAGTTTTAATCAACGATAGAGAATAGTCATGTGGGACGAAGTATTCAGTGTTGCATTGACAAACGGCATATTTGCTTGTTTGTTCGTTGCATTGCTGGTATATGAACTAAAAGATTCACGTCAACGTGAAAAGAAATACCAAAAGACAATTGATGTGCTATCTTCAAGACTGGTGACAGTTGAAAAGGTAAAAGAAGATGTCGACGAAATTAAGCAAGCAGTGGTACTAAAAAGGGGGAAAAAGTCTAATGAAAACATTTAAGGAAAAAATAAAGACTTATAGTTTTTGGACAGGACTAAGTGCAGCAGTAGTGATGTTGTGTAACGTAATTGCGAAATGTTTTGGGTTTACAATTGATAATAAACTTGTGGAAAATATAATAATGTCTATCTGTGGAGTTTTGGTGGCACTTGGTTTTGTGTGTGCGCCAAAAACCTCGAAACAGGAGCAACAAAATTCCAGTGACGAAACAATAGAAATTGAACAAAAACCACAAGAGGACACACAAACATCACAAGAGGACAAAGCAAAACAAAGTTGATGTCCAACATAAAATCTAGATCGAGAGAAATGTTTCTCTCGATTTTTTAATTTGACAAATGAATTATTTGCTTTTATCATAATCATAAATAAGGAGTAAAAATGATCCATTCCCTATCAGGTGGTGTGGCAAAAGAATATAACATTTATGATTATGCAAAGGTTGAAACAAAGCTTGGTGTTTTCTTTTTCATTTCAGATATATCATCTTTAAAAGTAGGTGATGTTGTTGAAGTCTGCGTAAAAAATCAAACTGTTGAGGGTGAAGTTTTGAGGATTGATAAAAATGTTTCAGAGCAAAATTTCCCTATTTCTGCAAAAAAATTAAAAAAAATATTAAAAGTTAAAAACTAATCAATAATATAAAAACACTTGATATTTTTTTTACAATGCTATATAATACTCATACTAATTCAAGTTTTTTTGTTAATATGGAGTGTTAATGATATTCAAAAACTCGCTTAAATTGTTTGTTGCAAACTTTTCAGTTTTTTGGAAATTACTTTTGTACAAACTAGTGGCAATACTCATATGTGCTGCTCTTTTGATTCCTGCATATTTTTCATGGGCTGAGGCTTTCGATAGTGTTGATTTTTCAAGACTTATCATAGATTTTTCCACAAAAACTGTTTTTGTTAATATCTCCGTATTACTTAGAAGTTTGTTTGTAGTAATTGAAGCTTTTTTAGATGCTGTGGTGATAATGTATAGCACAAATGCTTTTATGCTATTTTACACTGCCTTTATTGTACTTTTTTTGCTTCCTTTTTTGTTTGGACTTTCTGCAATTCCAACAGGTGAGGGGCTGTACTCATATATGGCAAGCTTGTCAAAAAGTAGTTTCATGGCGAACTTTGTATCCAAACTTGGGCGAAGTGCATTGTATTCGCTCATTCGCACATTGCTTTTGTTGCCATTTTTGGCGATACTTTTCGTGGGTGGATATTACATTTTGTCGCTAGTAAATCAAGAGGGCATAATAGTTATTTTTATGCCAATAATTTTAGTGTTATATCTTGTCCTTATGCTCACATTATTCACAACACTGCTTTCTGGTTTCATGCCAGCAAGTGTAGCATTTAACATTTCACCAATTTTTACATTTAGAAAAGGTCTAAAAGCAGTTTCAAGAACGTTTTTAAGAGTATTTTCAAGTATTTTTGTAATATTTTTCTTTACTGTACTGCTCTCTTTCCTGATGACATCTTTTTCACTAATTGCACTCATTCCACTTGCGTCTGTGGCAATCATCATGCTTGAAATGGTGATGTTTTTTGAAAGTCAGGGCAACAGGTATTATGTCGATCTCGACTCCATCGTAACACCACGCAAACTTGAACAGTGTGATAAATTTAGTAAAGTTAAAAATATCATTTAATTATTGAAAAGCATCTTAACAAAAGAATAATACAAGTTGAATCTTGTAAGTTTTTTAATTTAATAAAAGGAGAAAATATGGAACAAAAAACAAGCGACGAGAAGATATTGGAACAGTTAAATTCACTAATTGGAGGGAAAAATCTCGTTGCAAAACAAGACAATAAAAACACAAAAAAAGTAAAAAAAGTAGTAGAAAGTAAGACTGAAAACCAACCTAACTTTGTGAAACCTATCGTAGTGAAAGGAAAAGACAAATCTCCAAAAGTCAAAATAACCTTTTTGGGTGGTGTTGGCGAAATTGGAAAAAACATGACGGCGATAGAATATGGCGATGAGATGATCGTGGTTGACTGTGGAATGAGTTTCCCAGATGATGATCTTCCGGGTATAGATGTCGTCACGCCAGATATTACCTATCTAGTTCAAAACAAACATAAATTAAAAGCCTTTATCATAACGCACGGCCATGAAGACCATATTGGAAGTATTCCTTTCGTTTTAAGTGATGTGAATGTCCCAATCTATGGGTCAAGACTTACTTTGGGTTTAATTGAGAATAAATTAAAAGAATATCCAAAGCTTAAATATAAACTTATAGCCGTAAAACCAAAACAGGTACTTAAGATCGGTAATTTTGCAATCGAGTTCATTCATGTAAATCACTCAATTGCCGGATCATTGGCACTTGCAATAACCACTCCATGTGGAGTAATTGTGCATTCTGGCGACTTTAAAATAGATTTTGAGCCGGTCACTGGCGAAACTACAGACCTTTCACGTTTGGCCGAAATTGGCAGACGGGGTGTCAATTTGCTTTTATGCGAAAGCACCAATGTTTGTAGGCCGGGCTATTCCATGAGCGAATCCAACGTTGGCAAAGTATTGGATAGCATATTTGAAAAACATCCAAACAATAGGCTTTTCATTGCTACATTTGCATCAAATATTCAACGTATGCAACAGATTTTGGATCTTGCTGAAAAATATAAAAGAAAAGTTGCGTTTAGTGGTCGAAGCATGTTGAATGTAAGCGAAGTTGCTTCCAAACTTGGAGAACTTAAATATAACAAAGAGAACATCATAGATATAGACAAAGTATCAAAATATGACGATAAAGAAATCCTCATCATGGCAACGGGTAGTCAAGGTGAATCCATGAGTGCATTATCTCGCATGGCATCTGGAGAATTCAAAGGAATTGATCTAGGGGAAAATGACTGTATAATTCTTTCGTCATCGCCAATTCCTGGCAATGAAAAATCTGTCTATGGCCTTATAAATACTTTGTTCAAAAAAGGCGCAGATGTGATATATGATGAACTTGCCGATGTGCATGCTTCTGGTCACGCATGCCAAGAGGAAATCAAAATAGTACACAAGTTGTTAAAACCTAAAAACTTTATGCCAGTTCACGGTGAATATAGGCACTTAAAACAACATAAAGAACTTGCGATAGCAATGGGTTGTGAAGCAAAAAATATCATACTTCCTGACCTTGGTATGCAGGTTGAAATGTCAAAGAACTCCATAAGAACTTGTGGTTTTGTTCAAGCTGGTATGCGACTTGTGGATGGTTCAGGTGTAGGGGATTTGACAAGCGCCGTGCTTCGTGATAGAAAACAACTTTCCGAGGAAGGTGTTTGCGTTGCCGTTGTCAATGTCTCAAGTGTATCAGGAACACTTTCAAGTGATCCATTTGTAATCACACGTGGTGTTGTGTATAATGATGAGGCAGATGACTTCAACCAAGATGCCAGAAGCCATCTAAGCCAGCTATTAAAAGGTTATGACCTTAAAGATTTGGATCAGACCGAACTAAAGGCCATAGTTAGAAAATCTATAAGTAATTTTGTATTCAAACGCACAAAGAGAAGACCACTTATTCTTACAGTCGTCTTGTCGTCATGATTTATGGAAAAATATTTAAATGATTTAAAACAATATGCCAAAATCAATCACATTCCGATCATCAAAGATGATGGGTGTGATTTTTTAATTGATTTTTTGAAAAACAAAAAGCCAAAAAACATATTGGAGATTGGAACGGCAGTTGGCTACTCAGGTGTAAAAATGTTAAATTGTGTAAAAGATGCCACTTTGACCACCATTGAGATAGATGAGCATATGGCAAAAATTGCCAAACAGACTTTTGAGAAAACAAATTTAACTAATCGCGTAAACTTAATTCAAGGTGATGCAAGGCAGGTAATATACAGCCTAAAAGAAAACAGTTTTGACTTTATTTTTTTGGATGGGCCAAAAGGCCAATATATAAATTATTACCAACAATTAAAAATTTTGCTAAAAAGTGGAGGGTACATTTTCGTTGACAATATATACTTTCACAACCTTGTCAATGGACCTGAATTTGTAAAGCACAAGCTTAGAACAATTGTGGTAAATCTTCGTAAATTCATACAACTAATACAAAATGATAGTCAGGTAAACGCACAAATCTATGAAATGGGTGATGGTTTGGCACTCATTGAAAAGCGCTAAGTATTTGCAATTGCTGTGTGTTTGGTGATATAATGTAGGACAAAGGAGAAATCATGCAAATAGAAGTTGAGTCACTTAGTGAAGATATGACAATGAATATAGCAGAAAAATATGCAAAAAGCATAACCTCTCCAACTGTTATTTCACTGGTTGGTGACCTTGGGGCAGGAAAGACAACTTTTGCAAAAGGTTTTGCAAGAGGACTAAGCATCAAGGACTTGGTTACAAGTCCTACCTTTACAATCATGAATGATTATAAAAGCGGCAGGATGAACTTGTACCATTTTGATATGTATCGTTTAACAAGCAAAGAAGAGGCACTTGAACTTGGGTTTGGTGAATATTTTGATCTTCGCACCCTTGATGGAGTTTGTCTTGTTGAGTGGGCAGAGAATGTGAAAGGATTACTCCCAGCACTTTTTGTTGAGGTTACTCTAACAAAAATAGATGAAAATAAACGAAAAATAGCATTTGAAGTAAAAGGTTGGGTAAAATGAAACTTTTGTGTATTTCAACAGCATTTAAAAACACTGACATTGCATTAAATTTAGACAATAAAATGTCCTATTCTCAAACTCTGAGCGATGCCAAACAATCTGAAAACGCACTTGTCGCAATTGACGCATTACTCAAAGAAAACAAAACAAAAATCCAAGATATAGATTCAGTGTCAGTTGTCATCGGTCCTGGCTCTTTCACTGGTATACGCATAGGAATTGGTCTTGCCAAAGGCATGGCTGTGGCAAAACCGGATTTAAAGTTGGTTGCAATTTGCTCACTTGATTTAATGGCATATATTTTTAATAGAGATTGCAAGCCAGAGCAAGATTTTTATTGCATTTTAAATGCCTTGAGTGGCAATATTTTTGCACGCAAATATACAAAAGATGGTGAGGCAATAGATGAGCCAAAGATGTTGACTGGCGATGAAATTACTTTACTTAGGGGAACAATAGTTGGACTTGAAGATGAAAATTTGTCCATATGCAATCAAAAGGTGAGTTTTACGCCTCAAAGTTTGCTTGAGTTGTCAACACTTTATTATTCTCAGGGTAAATTTGTCAGCGAAAACAACTTGCTTCCGTTGTACCTACGCAAGTCACAGGCGGAGATGAATGATGCAAATAAGAAAAATTAAAGTAGAACATTTTGACCAACTTTATTCATTGTCCAAACTTATTTTTAAAGAAGAAAGTTGGAGCAAAGATCAATTGCGAGAGGCCATAGAAGATGACAACTATCTGTGTATTTCACTGATGGATGAGGGCAAAATACTTGCTTTTTTGATCGCAGTGCAATCGCTTGACGATATAAATATTGTAAGTGTAGCAACTCATAGTGACCATCAAAAAAAAGGTTATGCCACAAGACTTTTAAATTGGATGATAAACCTAGCAAAATATGTGGAAAAAACACTTTCGCTTGAAGTTAAATCAAAAAACGAAGTGGCAATTAAACTTTACGAAAAGTTGGGTTTCGTGAAAGTGCATGAAAGACCTCGTTATTATCGTGACGGTGACACTGCTTTAATAATGTTTCTAGGTGACACTAAATAGACCAAAATCATAAATATTTATATGATAGAATATAAAGGCAGTTTCGTAAATTACATAGTCAAGGGTGACGGCGAAGAAGTTATGCTATATCTTCATGGCTGGGGTGGGAGTGTGGATAGTTTTTTACATCTAAACACATCGCTAAATTATAAAAATATCTTTGTAGATTTTCCACCCTTCGGTAAAAGCGAAGAGCCCAAGCAGGCATACACATTATTTGATTATGTTGAGATAGTATTAAACATTTTGCAAAAAGAAAAAGTAAAAAAATTAAATATAATTTGTCATTCTTTTGGCGCAAGAGTTGCAATACTTTTAATTTCATTGTATAATCAAAATGTCGATAAATTAATTATAACATCTGGGGCAGGAATAAAACCAAAAAATAAAGTAAAAAAAATATTCAGAAAAATAAAATATAAAATAATGAAAAAAATAAATAAAAATTTTGTTCCCGGCTCAAACGATTATAAAAATTTATCACCCGTGATGAAAAAAACATTTTCAAATATAATTAATTTTGATTTGTCTAATTTGGCAAAAGAAATTAATTGTAAAACACTTTTAATTTATGGAAATAAAGACAAAGAAACGCCGCTTTATATGGCAAAAAAATTAAATAAATTAATAAAAAATTCAAAATTAATTATTTATAAAAATTGTGGTCATTTTGCATATCTTGAAAATAATATTGAATTTCTTATTGATATCAAAACATTTTTAAAAGGGGAAACTTAATGAATTTTTTAAATGCAACAAATTTACATCTTTACATAGGCATAGTTTTGTCGTGTGTAAATGGTGTGATTATGTGCCTGCTCTCCAGCAAGTTTTTGCATGTCATTCAACTTTCGGGCTACAAAATTGGTGGGTATAGGGCATACCTTAAAGAAACAAAATCCTCCTATATTGGCAGGCTTGTTGTCTTGTGCTTTATGTCACTTTTGTGCGTTTTGGTTACAAATTCCCTTTTAGATGGTTATGGTGAATTTTATTCATATATTGGCTTAATCTTTTACTTTTATTTTAGCATAGTCTTCATAATTAATGTCTACCGTGCTCCACAAAAAACACCACTCAAACAGACCCACAGAATGCAAAGGCTGACTTTTGTTGTGTTTTTGTTGATGTCCGGCATAACATTTGTTCTCATTATGCTATTTAGCGAATATGTACCTTTTATTCGCTTTGGAGTTGTGGCAATCACACCAATATTTTTGCCCGTTGTGGTGCCTTTGGCTCACTTTATTTGCATTCCTATGGAGGGTGCTTTTCGTCAAATATACAAATCTCGTGCAAAAAAGAAACTCGCCAACATGCCAAATTTAATAAAGATAGGAATAACAGGCAGCTATGGTAAAACAACCACAAAGCATATCCTAAATGTCATGCTTAGCACTAAATATAAAGTTTGCATGAGTCCACATAGCTTTAATACCCCGATGGGTCTTACAAAGGTGATTAATAATTATTTAGATGCAAATGATGAAGTTTTGATTGCTGAAATGGGCGCAAGGCAAATGGGAGATATTGCTTATTTATGCAATCTCATACATCCAAAGCATGCAATAATCACCGGTGTTTCCAATCAGCATCTTGCAACGTTTGGAAGTGTGGAAAATGTTTATAAAGCCAAACATGAGCTTGTTGATGCAATTGATGATGGATATATATGTTTCAATGCAGAAAATGATGGGTCGCTTAGGATGTACAACGAATGCACAAAAAACAAAATTCTGTGTGGATTAAATGGCGATTACTTTTCAAACATTACAAACATTAAAGCCACACCAAAGGGTTCTACTTTTGACCTTACAATTGACAATGAAACGATTTCCTGTTCAACAAAACTGCTTGGCATAAGTAACCTTGAGGATATCGCACTTGCTGGCGCACTTGCTTACAAAATGGGTGTAAACCTTTTGGGCATACAAAATGCCATAGCCAACCTCAAGCCAATTCCACATAGGATTGAACTTATTGAGGAGAACGGCTTAACAATTATTGATGACTCTTTCAATGCTTCGACACAAAGCAGTAAAAACGCGCTTGACACCCTTGCACTTTTTGAGGGTACAAAAATTGTCGTCACTCCTGGGCTTGTTGAGCTTGGCGATAAGGAATATGAGGAAAATGTTGTCTTTGGTGAAAACATCGCCAAGGTTGCAAATAAAGTCATCATCGTCAACAAAGTCAATAAGCAAGCAATAACCACAGGACTTTTAAAATCAGGCTTTGATGAAAATAACATAATTGAGGTTGAAACTCTCAACGATGCAAAACAAAAACTAGAAGAAATGCTTGAGGGTGGAGAAGTTGTGCTTTTTGAAAATGATTTGCCTGATAACTATATCTAAAAAAATTTAGAAACAAGGGATGAATGGTCGATGTATTTGTGAACGTTGATCTAAGTGTGTACAGGGCAAGATCAACACATCCTGTTGATTCTTCAACTCATGGACAAAACATTGCCACAATAAAGAATGCTGGAGATAACATTTCAAGCACTGACTATGAACCACTTTCATATGAGCAACATGAGTCTACATATGAAAATGGAGTGGTTACCAATCCAGGGGAGCTATATGAATTTTCCTCACCAAGTATAGATTTATTATACGGTTCACCAACGCAAACAAATCAAGGATATGCTTTTTACATAGTGATAGACATAGAAAACCTAGGCAGTGAAACAATAAACGCACAGGTGACACCGCCAGCATCTTTAACGAATACGATTTTGGAAGATTCTGGAAATGTAGAGCCTCTGCTCCAATTGAACTTATTTGTGAAGTTGGCTATTCTCAAAATCCTAGTGATATTTTCCGCTATGACTTAAAAGAGGACGACATATATGAAGTTTCAGGACTAAAAGTTTACGATTATGCCAAACAAACAGATGGAACATACGAAATCAGTTCAGTGTATTCACAAAGTCTTGCTATTCCAAGTGAATATAACGGAAAACAAGTCACATCAATAGCAGATGAGGCATTTATATGTGTAGATAATCATCAGCCAAATCCTAGCCAAATAACCATCCCTTCCAGCATTACAAGCATAGGACATTCTGCTTTTAGTTATTGCGATGGTTTGACAAGCATAACAATACCAGCGAGTGTAACATACATAGGAGATTCGGCATTTATTAATTGTGTGAACCTGCAAAGTGTGGAATTTGAAGACAAAGTACACACATGGAGCGCATCCAGTATGACAACATCTAATGTAACTATCCAAACAGCAGATCTTCAATCTCCATCCACCATGGCAACATATCTAACAACTACATACACAAATGAATGGACAAAAAATGTTTAACTTGGAATAAATATAGTGCACACCACCGTAAAGAGTTTTCATGGGTGTTTTTTCATAATTTAATTTTTCTTGAAATTCTTTTAAAAAACTGTTGACAAGGGTACTACAAATGGTATACAATGCAGTGTATTGTGGCAAATTTTGGGTTGACGCGTGAAGTTACTTTGTTCCTAGCAAGCGGAAAAAGATAATTTACGCCGACAAGTCCTGCCAAGAGCAGGGCGACCAACAAAGCCTTTTATTTTTAAGACCACATGCAAACACACGGGATAGTGTTAAGTTTTCAAAAAGGCATTTACCTAAAGGTAAGTTTGTTGGCAAGTTTTTGCAGGAGGTTAAAAAATGGCAACACAAAAAATTAGAATCAAACTCAAATCTTATGACCATCAACTTTTGGATCAAGCTTGTCTTAGAATAATCAACACAGCGAACAAAAGTGGTGCCAAGGTGGTGGGTCCAGTTCCACTCCCAACAGATAGGGAAGTTGTAACTGTCATTCGTTCACCACACAAACACAAAGACAGTCGTGAACAATTTGAGTCAAGGACACACAAAAGAATGATTGATGTGTATCCAACATCACCTAAGCAAACAGACGCTTTTATGAAGCTTGATTTGCCTGCCGGTGTTGAAATAAAAATCGAACTATAAGGAAGGAGAAGAAAATGAATAAAGCAATAATAGGCAAGAAACTTGGAATGACACAGATCTTCACGCCTGATGGTTTGGTTGTTCCAGTAACTGTAGTTGAAGCTGGTCCTTGCAAAGTTGTTCAAGTCAAAACACAGGGCAAGGAAGGTTACAACAGTGTGGTTGTTGCTTTTGATGAAACAAAGGAGTCAAGAGTAAACAAAGCACAAATGGGCACATTCAAAAAAGCAAATGTGCCAGCACACAGAGTTTTAAGAGAACTTAAACTCGACAATGCACAAAATTATGAAATAGGCTCACAGATACTTTGCGATATCTTCAATGAGAAAGACAAAGTTGATGTAACAGGTCTCACACGTGGTCGTGGTTTCACTGGTGTAATCCAAAGATGGAATCAACATCGTCTAAAGATGTCACACGGTACTGGTCCTGTACACAGAGAAGTGGGTTCAATGAGTGCCAACAGTACACCTAGCAGAGTGTTTAAAAACAAACGTATGCCAGGTCACTATGGCCACGAGAGAGTGACAATTCAAAATCTAGAAGTTGTTAAAGTCGACTCTGCTCGTAACATCTTGCTCATAAAAGGTTGTATCCCAGGCCCAAGAGGCACAGTTGTAACCGTTTGTGAAGCAGTTAAAGGAGTCAACTGATGAAAGCTAAAGTTTACAATATGCAAAATGCAGAAGTTGGACAGATAACACTCAAAGACGATATCTTTGGTGTTGAGTATAATGAACCACTCATCCATGAGGTTGTCGTTGCATACAACGCAAACAATCGTCAGGGAACAAAGAGCACACTCACAAGAAGTGAAGTTCGTGGTCATGCCAAAAAGCCATGGGCACAAAAGCACACTGGTCACGCAAGACAAGGTTCAACAAAAGGTCCACAATGGACAGGTGGTGGAGTTGTGTTTGCTCCAAAGCCAAGAGACTTTTCAAAAAAGGTCAACAAATTTGCTAGAAAATATGCACTACTTAGCGCACTTTCACAAAAACTTGCACAAAAAGAAGTTGTCATCTTGGACGAATTCAAGTGCGAGAATGCAAAGACAAAAGAGGCTCAAGCATTTTTAAATGCATTTGGTGAAAAGTCTACAGCACTTGTTGTGATTGACGGAGTGGACAAACTTGCACAGAGAGCAACTGCTAACATTGAAAAGTTATCTCTTACAACAATAGATACTCTCAATGTTTACCAAGTGGTTTCAAACAAAAAGGTGTTTATGACGAAGTCAGCCGTTAAAAAATTAGAGGAGGCTTACGCACAATGAGAGCACAAGACATAATTATTAAACCAATTCTCACAGAAAAATCTTATTCTGGCATTCAAAACAAAATCTACACTTTCAAAGTTGCAAACCAAGCCAATAAGATTGAGATAAAAAAAGCTGTTGAAACTTTGTTTGGAGTAAAAGTTGAAAAAGTCAACACCATCAAAGTCAAAGGCAAAGAAAAATCACAAAATACAAGACAGGGTAGAACAGTTGGTAAGACCAGTGACTACACAAAAGCAGTAGTTACATTAAAACAAGACAGTAAACCAATTGCGTTCTTTGAAAGTCTGTCATAAAGGAGGATAGTTAGTTATGGCAATTAAAACAAGTAAACCTACATCAGCTGGTCGTAGATTTTACACCTCTGCAACTTTTGAAGAAGTAACTAAACACACTCCTGAAAAAAGTTTACTTAGGGTAAAGAAAAAAACAGCGGGCAGAAATGCCAGTGGTAAAATCACCGTTCGTCACATCGGTGGTGGTAATAGACAAAAATACAGAGTCATTGACTTCAAACGTAACAAGGACAACATTCCAGCAAAAGTTGTGGGCATTGAATATGATCCAAATCGTAGTGCTTACATTGCACTGCTTAGCTATGCAGATGGCGAAAAAAGATATATTTTAGCTCCACTTGGACTTAGCGTTGGTGATGTTCTTCAAAGCGGCGAAAATGCAGAAATAAAAGTCGGAAATGCGCTTCCATTATCCAATATTCCAGTTGGTAGCACAGTTCACAACGTTGAACTCAATGCTGGAAGAGGTGGACAACTTGGAAGAAGTGCCGGTGCAAAAATCAGTCTCATGGCAAAAGAAGGAAAATATGCAACACTTCGTATGCCAAGTGGCGAGATGAGAAAAGTTCTTCTCACATGCCGTGCAACTATTGGTACTGTTGGTAATGTTGATCATGAACTTGTATCAATAGGTAAGGCAGGAAGAACCAGACATATGGGCACACGTCCAACTGTTCGTGGTGTGGTTATGAACCCTAATGATCACCCACACGGTGGTGGTGAGGGTAAGAGCCCTGTAGGACACAAGTCTCCACTCACACCATGGGGTAAACCAGCACTTGGACTTAAGACCAGAAAGAGAAAAAAAGCATCAAATAAACTCATCGTTAAGAGAGTTAATTAGGAGTAAATTATGAGTAGATCATTAAAGAAAAAACCATATGTTTGCCCAAGGCTACTTAAAAGAGTTGCTGAGATGGATCCGAAAAACAAAAAGCCTATAAAGACTTGGTCTCGTGCATCTGTAATCTATCCAGAATTCGTAGGTTACACATTTGCTGTTCACAATGGCAAAAAACACATACCTGTATACTGCACAGCTGAAATGGTTGGTCACAAACTTGGTGAGTTTGCTCCAACAAGAACTTTCAAGGGCCACGCAGGTAGCAAAAAGTCGACAACAACGGCTCAAAAGGGTTAAGAGGTGAATTATGGCAACAAGAATTAGAGAAAAAGCAGAGGCGAGGAGACAGTCAAAAGACAATCGCCCATATGCTAAGGCAAAATATATAAGAATGAGCCCTTCAAAGGTTCGTATTGTACTTGACACAATCCGTGGCAAAAAAGCAGAAGAAGCAATGGCTATACTTGAAAACTCAACCACATCTGCGGCTGCAGTTTGTTTAAAAGTGCTCAAATCGGCTATCGCTAACGGCGAGTATAAAGGTTCAAACAGGCAGGATATGTTTGTTGCAGAGTGCTATGCAGGTCCTGGACCAACACTCAAGAGACTTGATATTCGTGCGAGAGGCAGAGCAAATAGATTATTAAAGAGAACATGTCACATTACCATCATACTTGGTAATGAACAAAATTAAGGAAAGGAGGCAAAATTATGGGTCAAAAAGTTAATCCGATCGGATTCAGAGTGGGAGTAAACAAATCTTGGGATTCATCTTGGTATGCAAACAAGAAAGATTTTGCCAAATTCCTTTTGGAAGACAACAAAATCAGAAAGTTTTTTGAAAAAACATATGCAAATGCAAGCATATCTAAAGTTGAAATCGAAAGAACAAAAGAAAAGTTGGTGCTAAATATTTACACTGGTCGTCCAGCAGTCCTTATTGGACAAAAGGGCTCAAATATAGAAGTTATTAAAAAACAAATTTCTAAATTAATAGCTCCAACAAAAAATTTAATTATAAACATAAAAGAAGTCAAAAAACCAGATCTTGACGCCCATTTGGTGGCTGAAAGCATAGTTTCACAACTTGAAAAACGTGTGGCCTACAAGCGTGCACTAAAGCAAGCACTTCAAAGAGTTATGAAGGCAGGTGCTAAAGGTTGTAAGGTTAGAGTAAGTGGTGTTGTCAATGGTGCAAACACCATTGGAACAAGTGAAACTTACATGGAAGGAAGCCTTCCACTTCAAACACTTAGAGCCGATATTGACTATGCTGTTACTGCAGCATACACAAACTATGGCAAACTTGGTGTCAAAGTCTGGATATACAAAGGTGATATCCTAGAAAAGAAGGAAACACCTGCAAAAGGAGGACAGGACTAATGTTGATGCCAAAACGTGTAAAAAGAAGAAGAGTTCACCGTGGCAGAATGACAGGTGTTGCAACAAGAGGTAACACCTTGGCATACGGACAATATGGTCTTGTAGCCTTGGAGCCATGTTGGATAAAATCCAATCAAATTGAAGCCGCACGTATTGCTATGACAAGATATATCAAACGTGGTGGTCAAGTTTGGATAAAAATTTTCCCAGACAAACCTGTAACAAAAAAACCAGCTGAAACCCGTATGGGTAGCGGTAAAGGTTCACCTGAATTTTGGGTTGCAGTGGTAAAACCAGGCAGAGTGCTTTTTGAAATGGGTGGAGTTCAAGAAAATGTAGCTCGTGAAGCACTTAGACTTGCTGGTCACAAACTTCCATGCAAAGTAAAATTCATAAAGAGAGAACAAGGTGGTGATAGCAATGAAAATTAATGAACTTAGAAGCTTAACAGTTGAAGAATTAAACCAAAAACTTGTTGATTTAAAACAAGAGTTGTTCAATCTTCGTTTTTCACAGGCAACAGGAAATTTGCCTAACCCAATGCAAATTCATAATGTAAAAAAAGACATAGCAAGGGTGAATACATTATTAAAAGAGAAAAAGGTATAGGTGGAAGTATGGAAAAAATAGAAAGAAATAGTCGCCTTACAAAACAAGGAACAGTCGTTAGTGCAGGCAAGATGGACAAAACTGTTGTCGTTGCCGTTGTTTCTAACACAAAACACCCACTTTACAAAAAAGTCGTTAAAAAAACAACAAAATTTAAGGCTCATGATGAAAACAATGAGTGTGGAATTGGTGACACCGTTGAAATAATGGAAACCAGACACATCTCAAAGGACAAATACTACAGAGTCGTAAGAATTGTTGAAAAGGCAAGATAGGAGGTTAATATGGTTCAACCACAAACAAGACTTAAAGTCGCTGACAACACAGGTGCAAGACAAATCATGTGTATCCGTGTGCTTGGTGGCTCATACAGAAGGAGTGGAAATATTGGAGATGTCATCGTTGCATCTGTCAAAAGTGCCACACCAGGTGGAGCAGTTAAAAAAGGTGATGTAGTCAAAGCTGTTATCGTTAGAACAAGCAAGGGACTTCGTCGTCCAGATGGTTCACATATCAAATTTGACGACAATGCTGCTGTTATCATTGACAACCAAAAACAACCAAAAGGTACACGTATCTTTGGACCTATCGCAAGAGAACTAAGAGATAAGGGATATATGAAGATTATATCACTTGCTCCAGAGGTTATTTAAAAGGAGAAATCATGGCAAAATTATTTGTAAAACAAGGTGACACCGTTGTTGTGATTGCCGGAAAAGAAAAAGGCAAGACTGCAAAAGTTTTGGAAGTTTCTCCAAAGGATAATAAAGTGCTTTTGGATGGTGTAAACGTTGTAACAAAACACCAAAAACCAAGGTCACAACAAGACAAGGGTGGATTAATTAAAAAGAATGCATTTATGGATGCTTCAAATGTTATGGTCATCTGTCCATCTTGTGGAAAAGCCACAAGAGTTGGTCACAAACTTGTTGATGGAAAAAATGTCAGAGTGTGCAAGCACGAAGGATGTGGACTTTCACTTGATAAAGATGCCCATAAAATAGTCAAAAAACAGGCAAAAGCCGATAAAAAAGCTGAAAATGTAGAACAAGAAGCAAAAACAACTAAGAAAACCACAGCGAAGAAAACTACAACAAATAAAACCACAACCAAGAAAACATCTTCGGCAAAAGAAACAAAAGCAAAGACAACAAAAGAAGTCAAAGTGCCAAAGAAGAGTGCAAAGAAAAGTGAGGAGGAATAATGAAAAGCAGATTAGCAAGTTTATATAAACAAGAAGTAGTACCAGCGCTTATATCTGAGTTTGGTTACAAAAATGTAAACGAAGTTCCTTCCATTTCAAAAATTGTGCTCAATATGGGGCTTGGTGCTGTAAAGGATAATTCAAAGAGTTTCAACATAGCTGTTGATGAACTCACAGCAATAGCAGGACAAAAAGCTGTTGCAACTCGTGCCAAAAAAGCTATTTCCAACTTTAAAATCCACCAAGGAGTCAAAGTAGGAGCAAAAGTTACCCTTAGAGGCGACAGGATGTATGAGTTTTTGGATAGACTCATCTCAATCGCACTTCCAAGAGTTAGAGACTTCAAGGGTGTAAGCGATACAGCATTTGATGGCAGAGGCAATTATTCTCTTGGAATTAAAGAACAACTTATTTTCCCAGAGATTGAATATGACAAAATAGACAAAATTCGTGGTCTAGATGTGATGATAATCACAAGTGCAAAGTCGGACAAAGAGGCAAAATCATTGCTCGAAAAGCTTGGAATGCCTTTTAGGACAAGATAGGAGGAATTATGGCAAAGAAAGCGCTTATTGAAAAACAGCAGAGAAAGCAAAAGTATTCTACTCGTGAATACACTCGTTGCTCCATATGTGGTCGTCCACATGCTGTCCTAAAAAAATATGGCATTTGCAGAATATGTTTTAGAGAACTTGCATCAAAAGGTGAAATTCCTGGTGTCAAGAAATCTAGTTGGTAAGAGGAGGAAATTATGATATTAACAGATCCAATCGCAGATATGCTTACCCGTATTCGCAATGGCCTTACGGCAAAGCATAAAGAAGTTGTAATTCCAGCTTCAAAAGAAAAACTTTCAATACTTAACATCCTTAAAGATGAGGGTTATATAGTTGATGCAGTTTTGACAGAAGAGGGAACACACAAAAATATCGTTGTGACATTAAAGTACGACGAAAACGGAGAAAGTGTTATTTCTGGACTGAAAAGAATTTCTAAGCCTGGACTTAGAATATATGCAGAAAAGGATAAATTACCAAAAGTTATAAATGGTCTTGGAATAGCAATCATTTCAACAAACAAAGGAATTTTAACAGATAAGCAAGCTCGCTCAAAAAATGTTGGTGGCGAAGTTTTGGCTTTTGTATGGTAGGAGGAAGATATGTCAAGAATAGGTAAAAAACATATTGATTTGCCAGCAGGAGTTGAACTTAACGTTAATGCTAATCACGTTACTGTAAAAGGCCCAAAAGGTACTTTGGAACTTGACGTTGATAAACTTATCTCAGTTAATGTATCCGATGGCAAAGTTGAACTTACAAGAAAAAATGATGAAAACGAAACTCGTGCAAAACATGGCTTGTATCGTGCATTACTTGCAAATATGGTCAAAGGTGTTCATGACGGGTTTGAAAAGAAATTGATCATAAATGGTGTTGGTTACAAAGCACAAAAACAAGGCAACAAAGTTGTTTTGAACCTTGGCTATTCTCACACCATTGAGGTACAAGAAGAAGATGGTATAACCTTAGAGTGTCCATCTGCAACAGAAATTGTTGTAAAAGGTATTGACAAGCAAAAAGTAGGTCAGTTTGCGTCAAAGATAAGAGACCTAAGAAAAGTCGAACCTTATCACGCATATGGTGTTAGATACAGTGATGAAGTTGTGATAAGAAAAGTTGGTAAGGCTGCCGGCAAAGGTGCCAAGAAATAAGGAGAAGTTAAATGTTTAACAAACTAGACAAAAACAAAGAAAGACTTATTCGTCACGTACGCGTAAGAAAAAAGATTTCTGGCACTTCACAGTGTCCTAGACTTTGTGTGTATAGAAGTAACACTTCGATATATGCTCAAATAATTGATGATTCCAAAGGTGTAACTTTGGCAAGCGCATCAAGTCAAGACAAAGTCCTTGCAAGCGCACTGAAAGGCAAAACCAAGACAGAGCAAGCAAAAATAGTTGGCGAAGAACTTGGTAAAAGAGCACTCAAAGCAAAAATCAAAACTGTGGTTTTTGACAGAGGTGGTTACATTTATACTGGAAGAGTTCAAGCACTTGCCGATGGCGCTAGAAGTGCTGGACTGAAGCTATAGGAGGAATTATGGCAGAACAAGAAAAAGTTAAAAAGCCAAGAGCACCAAGAGAAGAACGTTCAAGACGTGAAGATGAGGGCATTGACAAAACCTTAGTGGCAGTTAGACGTGTCACAAAGGTTGTAAAAGGTGGAAGAACATTAAGATTTTCTGCAGTTGTTGTAGTCGGTGACCGCAAGGGCAATGTTGGAATGGGAACAGGAAAAGCAAAGGAAGTTCCTGCTGCAATCGACAAGGCTACCATGAATGCTAAAAAGGACATGAAGCCTATAAACATTGTTAATGGTACAATTCCTCACGAAATTATTGGAAAATATGGCACATCAAAAATCCATCTTCTTCCAGCAAGACAAGGTACAGGTATTATTGCTGGTGGTGGTGCCCGTGCCGTATTGGAACTTGCAGGTGTTAAAGATATTGTTACCAAAATCCATGGTTCAACAAACAAAATCAACTCTGTAAGAGCAACACTCGACGGACTTAGAAGGGTAAGAACACGTGAGCAAATTGCAGCTCTTCGTGGTAAATTACCAGAGGAAATCTAGGAGGAGTTATGGCACAGACAAAAAAATTGAAAGTAACACTAGTAAAAAGCCCAATAGGCTATAACAAAAACCAATCACAAATTCTTGAAGCTTTGGGCTTAAGAAAATTAAATCATTCAGTTGTTTTACCAGACAATGAAAGTGTGAAAGGAAGTATTTTCCACATCAAACATTTGGTAAAAGTTGAGGAAATTTAGGAGGAAATTATGGACATTCAAACACTTGCACCAGCCAAAAACTCTAGATTTGCTGAAAAGAGAATTGGTAGAGGCATTGGCAGTGGAATAGGTAAGACAAGTGGAAAAGGTCACAAAGGTCAAAATGCACGCAGTGGCGGTGGAGTTAGACCTGGCTTTGAGGGTGGTCAGTTGCCACTTGTTAGAAAACTTCCAATCAGAGGTTTCAACAACTACAATTTCAAAAAAGAATATTCAACATGCAATGTTTCAGATTTAGAACAATTTGAAGCAAACTCAGTTATTACACTTGAACTTTTATATCAATCACGAGTTATTGGAAAAATTAAGCCATATGGCCTAAAAATTCTTGGAAATGGCGAACTTACAAAACCACTCACAGTCAAGGCTCAAAAGTTTACAAAGAGTGCGATTGAAAAGATTGAAAAAGCCGGTGGAAAAGCTGAGGTGGTTTAATGTTTAAAACATTTTATAACGCATTTAAAATAAAAGATTTGCGAAAAAAAATACTTATCACTTTGCTTTTGTTGTTTATATACAGGTTGGGATGTTGGATAACTGTTCCGGGCATCAGCCCTGGAGCGCTTACTGACGCAGCATCCATGAGTGATGGTGGTATGACATTTTTGTCACTTATGAACTCCATAAGTGGTGGTGCGCTTGCCAATGCATCAATATTTGCACTTGGGGTGTCGCCTTACATTAGTGCTTCCATTATCATTCAGCTGCTAACAGTTGCTATCCCACCACTTGAAAGACTTTCAAAACAAGGTGAGGAAGGTAGAAAGAAAATAAACTTCTACACTCGCATATGTGCACTTGTTCTTGCAACAGCACAGGCAATTGGTATAGTAGTTTCATACGCAAACAGCGAAGGCTTTATTGATGTTCGTATGTTTGGTGCATCAGCTCCAATTTGGCTCAGTTGTGCAGTTATTGCAATCATCATGATTGCTGGTGCAATGTTCACAGTATGGCTAGGTGAGAGAATAACTGATCTTGGTGTTGGCAATGGACTAAGCCTTCTTATCTTTGTTGGTATATTGTCCTCAGCATGCACAGGTCTTTACACTGCGTTCCAAGGAGTTGCTCAAGATATTGACTATCTTTGGACAATACTCATATTCTTGGCTGCAGTTATAGTCATATTCTCGCTTATAGTATTCATTGATAGTGCTGAACGCAAAGTTCCAGTTCAATATGCAAAGCAAGTAAAAGGTAGAAAGATGTATGGTGGTCAATCCACATATATTCCAATCAAAGTAAACTCCACGGGAGTTATTCCAATAATCTTTGCAAATGCAATAGTGACTTTCCCACAGATGCTTATAAGTATATTTTGGCCAAATACAGCTTTTGCTGATTGGTGGACAAGATATATGGGTACAAGTTCATGGGTTTATATAGTTCTAACAGCATTACTCATTTTGTTCTTTGCATATTTCTACTCACAAATCACATTCAAACCAGATGATGTGAGCAAGCAAATTCAGCAAAATGGTGGTTTCATACCAGGCATAAGAGCAGGAAAGCCAACAGCAGAGTACTTAGGAAGAATTTCATCTAGATTGACTTTATTTGGTGCAATTTTCTTAGCATTTATTGCACTTGTTCCAAGTCTTGTGTTCAATGCCTTAGCAACTACAACTTTGGATTCAACACTCATCAACGCGTTCAGTGTCACTGGCCTTATGATTGTTGTTTCGGTTGCACTAGAACTTGATAAACAACTTGAAGCACAAATGCTTATGCGAAATTATAGAGGATTTTTGAAATGAAATTGATCTTGTTGGGCGCCCCAGGCAGTGGAAAAGGTACACAGGCGAAAAAGTTATCAAAACATTTTGGTTTGGTGCACATTTCCACTGGCGACATAATAAGGGAAAACATAAAAAATAGAACAAAAATAGGCATTGAAGCGGAAAAATTAATCAATGATGGCAATTTGGTGCCAGATGATGTTGTAATCGAAATGGTCGCAAATTATCTAAAGCAAGACCATGTCAGAAATAATTTTGTTCTAGATGGTTTTCCAAGAACAGTCAAACAAGCTGAGGCGCTTGATAACATTTCAGAAATTGATAAAGTTATCTTGATTGACACAGATCTTGACGAGACAACAAGACGTATTTTAAATAGAAAAACTTGTCCAAAGTGTGGAAAAAGCTATTCCAACTTGGAGTTTTGTCCAAATTGTAACATAAAACTTGAAAGACGAGATGATGACAATGAACAAACAATTAAAAATCGTTTTAAAGTTTACATCAATGAGACCTTACCTGTTGTAGAGTACTACAAGAAAAACCATTTACTAAACACTGTCAATGGTAACAATTCTATAGAGCAGGTATTTGGAGAAATCAATAATATTTTGAATGAAGGTAGCTATGATTTGTAAATCGCAAAGTGATATTGAAGGAATGAGAAAAGCAAATATTGTTGTTCGTGATGCATTAAATTATGCACAATCTCTCATTCGTCCAGGACTTTCCACTTATGAACTTGACAAACTCGTGGAAAAGTATATAATAGATCATGGTGCGATTCCTTCTTTTAAAGGTTTTGAAGGTTACCCTGCAAGCATTTGCACTTCTGTTAATGAAGTTGTTGTGCATGGAATTCCTAGCAAAGACGTGATTTTAAAGGAGGGCGACATCATCAGCATCGACATTGGAACTATTGTTGATGGATACAATGGTGATGCCGCAAGAACATTTCCAGTAGGAAAGATCAGTGCCGAGAAACAAAGACTTATAGATGTCACAAAGCAATCCTTTTTTGAAGGGATTAAACATTTAAAAGTCGGTAGCAAATTAGGTGAACTTGGCCACGCAATTCAAGTTTATGCAGAAAGTAATGGCTTTGGTGTGGTTCGTGAACTCGTAGGGCATGGAATAGGACATAAGATGCACGAAGAACCCGAAGTCCCAAACTATGGACAGCCAAACAAAGGTGTTGTGGTTAAGGAAAATATGTGCCTTGCCATTGAACCTATGATAACCATGGGCGAGCGATATGTTTACATGGCCGATGATGGCTGGACAATTTACACGCGTGATCATAGTCCTTCGGCTCATTATGAAAACACTGTAATCGTAACTAAAGATGGTGTGGAAATTTTGTCTTTATAAAGGAAGGTAAAATTAGTGAATATTGGCGATGTTGTAAAAAGTAACAAAGGTCGTGACAATGGTACAATTTATGTGGTATATTCGTTGCGTGATGATTATGTCTTTTGCGTAAATGGCAAAAATCGCACAATGATTAAACCCAAAAAGAAAAAAATAAGACATGTAAACTACTTGGGTCAAAATATTGATGAACTTAAAGTCAAGTTTACAGAGCACAAAAAAGTGCTTGATAGCGAAATAAGAAAAGCAATTGATAATTTAAACATAGTCGAGGAGTAAGTATGTCGAAACAGGATGTAATAGAATTTGAAGGAGTTGTTGAAGAGGTGCTTCCAAACACTTCATTTACAGTTCGTCTTGACAATGGTCATTCCATAACGGCCTATATCAGTGGTAGACTTAGAATGAACTATATCAAAATACTAGAAGGTGATAGAGTTAGGGTGGAAATGAGTCCATACGATTTGACCAAAGGCAGAATAACATACAGAATTAAATAATTATTTTTAAATTATGAATTGAAAGGAGAAGAAAAAATGAAGGTTAGACCATCAGTTAAACCAATGTGTGATAAATGCAAGGTAATCAAACGTGAAGGAAAGGTCATGGTTATCTGTTCAAAAGACAAGTCACACAAACAGACACAAGGTTAATGTTTGAAGATAACGTATCACATCCGCGGCAAAAAATGTGATGCGAATATATATACAAGCGAATTATATTAAAAAAAATCAAAATTTATTCGGAGGAAAATATGGCAAGAATCGCTGGTGTTGATTTACCCAGAGAAAAAAGAGTTGAGATTGGCTTAACATATATATATGGCATTGGTAGACATACTGCCAATGAGATTTTGGCTGCAACCAAAATTAATCCAGATACCCGTGTTAAAGACCTTGATGAAAACGATGTCGCAAGGCTTCGTAACTACATCGAACACAATCTCACAGTTGAAGGAGATCTTAGAAAAGAGGTTTCACTCAACATTAAACGTTTAACAGAAATTGGCTCATACAGAGGGACAAGACATAGAAAAGGTCTTCCTGTACGTGGTCAAAATACAAGGACTAACTGTCGTACAAGAAAAGGTCCAAGAAAAGTCGTAGGTGGCAGTTCCAAGAAAGGTAAACTATAAGAGGAGATAAAAAATGGCAACAACTAAATCAACTTCAAAGAAGAAAAGAGTTTCAAGAAATATTGATAAAGGTCAAGTTCATATAAAATCTTCTTTTAACAATACCATGATTACTTTCACTGATCTTCAGGGAAATGTAGTTTCTTGGGCAAGTTCGGGCAAACTTGGCTTTAAAGGTTCAAAAAAGAGTACACCTTTTGCAGCACAACAATGTGTTGAAGAGGCAGCAAAAGTCGCAAAGGAACAAGGCATAAAGTCTGTTGAAGTGTATGTAAAAGGCCCAGGCAATGGTCGTGAGGCTGCAATAAGAGCACTTCAAACAGCAGAACTTAATGTTACCTTAATCAAGGATGTTTCTCCAATCGCTCATAACGGTTGCAGACCACCAAAGATTAGAAGAATATAAAAGGAGAATTATATGGCTAAGATGATTGGTGCTGATTGCAGACAATGTCGTCGTGAGGGATGCAAGTTGTTCCTTAAAGGCGAGAGATGCACAAGCAAAAAATGCGCTATAGAAAGACGCCCAGTTGCTCCTGGACAACATGGAACAGGAAGAAAGAGAGTAACTGAATATGGCACACAGCTTCGTGAAAAACAAAAAGTTAAAAGAGCTTATGGAATACTTGAAAAGCAATTCCGTAGATATTATGAAGAAGCAGAGAGAATGAAAGGTGTGACAGGTGAAAATATGCTATCACTCATCGAAAGAAGACTTGACAATGTTGTATATCGTATGGGCATTGGTTCTTCAAGAAGTGAGTGCCGTCAAATTGTAAACCATGCGCAAATCACTGTGAATGGAAAAACTGTCAATATTCCTTCATATCAAGTAAAAGTTGGAGACGTCATTGCAGTTAAAGAAAACAAACGTGACAAAGAGATGTTTAAACAACTTAAGGGAATGAAGATTGTTATGCCAAAATGGCTTGAATTCAACAGTGACACACTTGAAGGAAAAGTTTTGGCACTTCCAACAAGAGAAGATATTGATCTCAATATCAAAGAACACTTAATCATTGAGTTGTACTCAAGATAGTAATGGAGGAACTAAATATATGATGGAAATAGAAAGACCAAGAATCACGTGTGAAGAAACAGAAGGTGGAAGCTATGCAAGGTTCATAGTTGAGCCACTTGAAAGAGGATATGGCATAACACTTGGAAATTGTATGCGAAGAACACTTCTTGGTGCACTCCCAGGTGCTGCACCAATAGCAATTAGGATAAATGGTGTATTGCACGAATTTTCTACAGTTCATGGCATAGCAGAAGATGTTGTTGACATCGTGCTAAATTTAAAGTGTTTAGCTGTAAAGACAACAGACAAAGATAAAGATTTTACAACTGTCATACATCTTCGTCACAAAGGTGCTGGCGAGATTTTGGCTCGCGAGTTTGAGCCTAATGATCAAGTTGAAATTCTTAACCCAGAACTTCACATAGCAACTGCTGATGATGATGCAGATTTCCAATTGGATGTCATCATTGGTAGGGGCAGAGGATATGTTCCAAACACAATCAATAAGGATAGAATTGATACAGTTGACTATATTGCAATAGATTCAATTTATTCACCAGTAAAGAAAGTAAACTATAACGTTGAACCTACTCGTGTAGGTCAAAGTATAGATTATGACAAGCTTACTTTGGAAGTTGAAACTAATGGAACAATAACTGCTCGTGAAATTGTAAGTTTGGCAGGAAAGATAATTCAAGAGCACATATCTCTTTTCGTTGATCTTTGTGAAGAAATGTCGGATCTCAACATATTGGTAAGCAAAGAAGAAGATAAGCAAGTCAAAGTTCTTGAAATGCCAATAGAGGAAATGGATCTCTCTGTTAGGTCATATAATTGCCTTAAAAGAGCAAATATAAACACCGTAGATGACCTTATCAAAAAATCAAAAAGCGATATGCTAAAAGTAAGGAATCTTGGTCTAAAATCTATAGAAGAAGTCATTCAAAAACTTGCCACTTATGGCCTAAGTTTGAGAAATGACGAAGACTAAAAAGGAGAATAAAATGGCTAACGACAAATTAGGTAGACCATCTGATCAAAAGATGGCAGTGCTAAGAAATCAAGTTTCACATCTTTTCAAATATGGCAGAATTGAAACAAGTGTTGCAAAAGCAAAAGCAGTTGCTTCAAAAGCAGAAAAGATTTTGACACTTGCAATCAACACCTATGAAGATAATGCAAAGGTTGAAAAGACTGTCACAGAAAATGGAAACAAAGTTAAAAAAGAAGTTATTAACGATGGTCCAAAGAAACTTGCAGCAAGACGTAAGATTATGTCATTTTTGTATGACCTTAAAGAAGAGAGACGCGAAAAAGAAGGTCTTGAGGCATACAGAGCAAGAACACAGGGTATCAACCATCCACTTGTTGAAAAGATTTTCAATATTTATGCACCTAAATATGCAGATCGTGCAAAAGAATTAGGTACAAAAGGTGGATATACAAGAGTCATCAAAACTGGTGCAAGAAAGGGTGATGCTTGTGAACTTGCAATCGTGGAACTGGTTTAATTTTTACAAAAAAATCAGTGACATTTCAAGCGAAAGCATGAAATCTCTCAAAAACATAACACTGAGGCTTACAAATGTAAGCCTTTTTTATTTAAGCAAAGAACTTCTCACATGCTTTGTACGCCTACTTGTTTATTTTTAAATTATTATTTATTTATTTTGTTTTTAGCTATTTTTGGGTTATACTATAAAAAACTGATTTACCTAAAAAGGAGTAAATTATGCATATTATTCCTAGAAAAACTAAAGTTAAAATGGAAATAGTAAAAAATGTCACTCTCTCTGACATAATTTTTGGTGTCATTGGTGTGGCTGGTGCGCTTGGTTTCTTTTTAAGTAATTTTGCTGGCGGGTTGAATTATTGGATTGGAATTGCGTGGTGTGCTATTATTATTTCTTTGTTCTTTAAAATCAGTGATGATATGCGTCTATATCAAACATTGGGCTATCTTTTTAGATTTTTAGCGCAAAGAAAAAAATATTCTTTAAGCAAAACCAAGCATAATTCTCCTGTACAAGAAATTATTCCATTTGTTGGATTATATCAAGATAGATTTATAGATTTTAAAGAATACTATGCACAGGTTATTGAAATTCAACCAATAGTTTTTAGCCTTTTGAACGAATATAAACGAACCATGGTTATAAATACCTTTGCAAATGCACTCAGGCGTTTGACCAACGATCAAACGGCAACACTTGTGAAATTGAATAAGGCAATGGTTTTAGATAATTATATCTACAATGAAGATAGAAAGTATGACAACCTCTTGGAGCTTCAATATGAAGGTGAGATAACACAACGAGAGGTGGAAGTTCGCTCTGGTATTTTTGAAGAACGTGTTTCACAGATGGAAAGGCGCAACAGAGAAGAAAAGATATACAAAGATTATTTTTACTTTGTGGTTTATGATAAGGACAGAGAGTTGTTGGAAAACACTGTAAATGGTATAATTACAACACTATTGCAAGCAGTTACTCCAATTAATTCAAGACGGTTGGTTGGCAAAGATCTTCTTGTGTTTTTAAAGGCCAATTATGGTAAAGAATTTGATGAACGTGAACTTGATGCAGTGTCTATGAATAAATACTTTGACTGGGTAGTTCCGAAAAAAATAAAATTTCAGGCTTCAAAAGTTATTCTTGATGGAAAACCTTATAGACAATTTGCAATTTCCGATTATCCTATCCAAGTTCCAGATGCTTGGGGTGCATCTTTTTATCTTTTGGATCGTACGAGAATAATTACGAAAATCAAACCACAAAAAAAATACGAATCAGAAAGAGCAATTGATAAAGCTATAATGGAGATGGAAGCAAAATTTGCTCGCAGTTCGTCCACAAGTAGGCAAATTGAGAATGAGACCCATCTTGAAACACTGAGAAATCTTTTGGTGAACCTAAAGAATAACAATGAGCAACTTTATGATGTAAATACCTTCATAATGTGTGAAGATCCAGCACGAAAAGAAGTGCGTGCAATTCTTCGCCAGGAAGGGTTCAAATATAGTGAAATGTTTGGTAGACAAGTAGATGCATTCATTAGTAGCAATATTTCAATGCGTGATAATGTTGAAGAATTCAAACGTGGTATTCCAACCACATCACTTGCAGCTATATTTCCTTTCATATCCGGTGCATTGCAAGATCCAAATGGATTTTATATTGGTGACAATGAATTTCCTGTGTTCGTAGATTTCTTCCTTAGAAATAGAGAACGTGTCAACAGTAATATGATGATAATTGGAAAATCTGGCTCAGGAAAATCCTATGCAACAAAGACACTTCTTGCAAATTTTGCGGCAGATAACACAAAAATTTTCATCTTGGACCCAGAAAACGAATACACCAACCTTGCAATAAATTTAGATGGTAAGGTCATTGATGTTGGTTCCTCTCAAATGGGAATAATCAATCCTTTCCATGTTATGACGTCACTAAAGGACGATACATTATCACTTACTGCGCAAAAAGATGAGGAAGGCAACGTGATAGACGACGAGTATGATTCTAGCGATACCTTTGCTCAGCACTTGCAGTTTTTGGAACAATTTTTTAGAGTCATTTTGGAAGGTATTGAATCCGATCCCTTTGAACTTTTAAACTCTCTTGTGGTGGATATGTACAAAGAAAAGGGAATAGATGAAACAACAAATTTCACTACCTTGCCGGCGAGCGAATTTCCTACTTTTGATGATCTTTATGACTTGGTTTTAAAAAGATTAAAAACAGAAAAAAATGAGTATGTTTTAAACAATTTAAATGTCGTTGAAACATACGTTAAAAAATTTGCCAAAGGTGGGCGTAATAGTAAACTTTGGAATGGTCCAACCAGCCTTGAAACAAAGGAAAATTTCATAACTTTCAACTTCCAATCGTTACTTGCCAACAATAACCAAGTTATCGCCAATGCTCAGATGCTTATTATATTTAAATACCTAATGAACGAAATCATAAAAAATAAGGACTTTAATGCAAAATATAATGTCAATCGTAAGATCATTGTTGCCGTCGATGAAGCCCATATGTTCATAAACCCTAAATATCCTATAGCACTTGATTTCATGGCTCAGATGGCAAAACGTATACGTAAGTATGGTGGTATGCAAATTGTAATTACACAAAATATTAAAGACTTTGTTGGAACGGCAGAAATTGAAAGGCAATCAACAGCAGTTATCAATGCAAGTCAGTATTCTATGATCTTCTCGCTTGCACCTAGCGATATGAATGACTTGGTTGAACTTTATAGAAAATCTGGTGAGATTAACCAACAAGAGCAAGATACCATTGTTACAGCTGGCGTTGGTCAAGCGTTTTTGATCACGAGCCCTATGAATAGAACAATGGTGCAAATTGTTGCATATGATTATGTAAAAAAATTGTTCTCATGATGTTTATAATACTCGTAGATTAATTACGAGTATTTTCAATTAATCAAAAAAAAATAGTATATTTGGCATACATTATAGCATACATATTGATGAATTTTGTTAAAAAATCAACAACATATTGAAAAATTGTAAAAATAGGTATTGAAATATTGATCATTATTTGTTATAATACATAAGAAAAATTGGAGGGGATTATGGTAGAACTTGATAAATCAAGGTTATCAAAAGCAATACTTGAGGATATGGAAGACTTCGCAAAGACTGGCGAAGATGCTATATATTGGCTTGCAAATGGCAAACAAACATCCATTGACAAAATTATCACAAGAATTCAATCTGCAAACATAGAAACGGTGGCAACTTCTGGACTTAAAACTGTGGATGATTGGTCAAAAGCCAACAGGAATTTTGTTGTTCGCACATCAGTGGCACCGGTTTCAAATGATGAGAAATATTCATCTTTTTCAATAATTGAAAATGAAAATTCATATGGTAAATTGCGCTATCCTTTGACTGCGTCATTTGCGTCAAAAACATTGCCTTTTTCAACAAAAACTTTTCAGAATTACTCACAACTTATAAACAAAATCAAATCGGCATATAAAGTTAAAATAATTGAGAAAAACGACAACGAAAGTTTATTTTCCTACAAGAAAAAAGGGAAATTTACTGGCTTTATAAAAAACATAGGTCTGGGTGTGTTGAATTTATGCCGAAAGGTTTTTAGGAAAGATAAATACAGATCACAACCTTTGTTTAAAGGTAAGATCAAAATAAACTCATCATTGTCATTAGGCAGTGGGAAGAGATATAAATTCTCTGAACAAGAAAAATTTACTCGCGTAATCTTTGCACTTACTTCCACCACCATTGATGATTTTGCAAAAAAAGATAAAATTAATCTTGACAGTAAAGTAAAGGCTTTTGCAAATCTTTATGCCAATGTGCTTATAAGCCGCGCAATAAACCATGGTGATGAAAGATCAAACAAGATGGTTGAAACTAGTTTAACCTTGCAAATGTCAAATACTTTGGCAGGGTTAAATATTGATGCAAAAACATTAAATCAGGCGAGCAAACTCGGTCTTGATGCTGCGCTGTATACAATAAATAAACTTGGGCTTAGCATTGACAATGTGATGGAATCAATGAAAGCATCTGGATACAAATACACAACAACTCCACAAACTATTGAAGAAGCAATTGCGCCAAAATTTAGTTATATAAATAGTGCTGAAATGGCATCCAAAGCCATAGAGCTTCTTGGTTTGTCGGCAGAAAGCAAAAATGACAAAAAAGTTGATAAAGTTGATGATGCTTTGAACAATCCAAAACCAAAAGATGTAATTTACATTGCTCCAAAAGTTGATGATGCACTTAACAATCCAAAGCCTGGTGATGTGATTTATCTTGGGCAAGTGGATAAAGCATCAAAACTTAATGGTGTTAAAAACAGCACTATTTATCTTACAAGAAAATCTGCAGAAAAATATGTGGATAGGGTTGTGACTTCTAGACTAAAGAGAAATATTGAAAATACAGTGAAAAAACTTGACAGTTACCAGGGAACAGAAAAAACTGCTTTAAAAGCCAGAAGAAACTATAATTTCCTTGAACATATGTATACCTTCTATGACAGAAGCAAAGACTTAGATGCTAATCAGTTGCAAGAAAAAGTTGAATCCGAATTAAATAAACAAAACATTGGTGACAACATTTATGCACATTCATACGCAAAATCCATAATTGATTTAAGACGTGATGTGGTTGACGGGGTATTTCAAGGGAATGACAAGATTGAAAAACCAGAAGGAAAGGACACAGCAACTCTCATAAATGAATATACTGAGAAAACCTATGGCTCAAGACTTGCAACGTACATGAATGCTGTGATTAAAGATTGTTTAAAAACAGTATTTAAAGAAATTGACGATAAAACTTTTGAGCAAAAAGATTTAACAAAATAAAAAAATTCACCATTTGGGTGAGTTTTTTTACGCTCTATTTTGACAGTTAAACACATTTTTGATTTTATCGGTTACAACATTTTCAATAGACACTTGCACTTCGCCAAAATATTTTTTTGTGTCCACACTAGATGCATCATTACTAAAAAATTTGCGAAGAGCCAATGTGGTTGCCATTCTTATATCTGTGTCAACATTGATTTTGCATATGTTGTATTTTGTGCAGGCAAGATTTAGCATCTCTTTTGGAACACCTTTTGCTTTTTCAATTTTTCCACCATATTCGTTTAATTCATGTATGGTATTTTCATCTACACTTGAAGCACCATGAAGAACAAGTGGGAAATTTGGTAACTCATTTTGAATTTTTTCCAAAATGTCAAAAGCCAGTTTTGGTTGACCTTGAAATTTATTTATTCCATGGCTGGTTCCAATGGCTATTGCAAGAGAGTCAACGCCAGTGCGCTCAACAAATTCTTTTGCCTGCTGTGGAGAAGTAAAAAGGCTTTCTGTGCTTATATGTTCATCTTCTACACCTCTTAGCCTTCCAAGTTCGCCCTCAACTTGAATATCAAATTTGTGGGCATAATCTGCGACCTGTTTTGTCAAGGCTACATTTTGTTCAAATTCATAGGAACTTGCATCAATCATTACGCTGTCAAACCCAAGATCTATTGCACGTTTGCAAATTTCAAAATCTTTACCATGGTCCAGGTGAAAAAACATTGGTATGTCATAACATTTTTTACTTGCAGTGATAAACTCTCTCACATATTCATCTCCCATATAGTTGAGTGCGCCACTTGAAATGGCGACAATAACTGGTGAGTTGTTTTTTTTCGCACTGTTTAAAATACCTTTCAAACTCTCCAAATTGCAAAAGTTGAAGGCACCAAGCGCATATCCATTTTTTATAGCATCTTGATAGTAATCAACAAGTTTCATTTTTATTCTCCTAATATATTATATATATGCAACTATTTTTTTTCAAATTATTTATATATTTTTTTCCCAAAGCATAAACATATAGCATGAAAAAATACGATATCTACATAGTTCTTGGAATGCTAATCTGTGTATTTTGTTTTTTATATAATTTTTCATATGGCAAAACAAAAATGTATAGCCTATGTTCGCAAATAGAATATGATTATTATTTTTTAAGTTCTCAGTACTATACTGCCGATTTGAGATTCGGTTTGCGTGAGAGTGTGTACAGGCATGACCTTGTGGTGACCCAAAAGATTCCCTATGGAGTATTGACTGTGAAGTTTTTTGGGGATGTTCCATATGCACAAAACGTAGTTGCAAGACTTTTAATTGACGATGAAGAAATAACATGTATTCTCGAAAAAAATCCTTTTGATTCAAGCTTTGTGTGCGATTTAAAAAAAGTCTATAGTCAAAGTGAAATCTCACTTTATGTCGACAATGTAGATTCAGGCTACACGAAGTTGACTTGTGCAAATTTGAACTTTGAATCAAATTACGACAAAGCTTTAAACTTTGCATTTAAGCAGTTCAAATCTTTCATTGACAAAACAAGACAAGTCGAATGTTATCTAACAATTTACAGTGAAGATCAAAGCAATTATTATTGGAGTTTTGTAATATTTACACAAAGCGAAATCAGATTTGTTATCTTTGATGATAATTTAAATATTATGCTCATGTCTTGATTGTTTTTAAAAAGTTTGCTACAATAGTCTCACTTGGAGGTTATTATGCAATCTACAGAAAAACAAATTGAAAAGGCTTATCTCGTTGGTGTGACATTTTCTAATCGTGAAGACGTAGCTTACAGTTTGCTTGAACTTAAAAATCTATGTGAAACTGCAGGAATTATAGCAATTGGACAAACCTCTCAGTATGTCCGTCAAGTCAATCCTGCAACAGTTATTGGCAGTGGCAAACTTGAAGAGATAAAACAGGACATAGATACACAGCATGTCGATGTTGTTGTTTTTGACTGTGAACTTTCCGGATCGCAAGCACGCAATTTATCTGACTATTTAAATGTCAAAGTAATTGATCGTATAACATTAATTTTGGATATCTTTGCTCAAAGAGCAACAAGTAACGAGGGTAAACTTCAAGTCAAACTTGCACAGTTGAAGTACAATTTACCTAGACTTGCTTCCATCAAAGGTACAAGTGGTAGATTTGGGAGTGGCGGAGTAGGTATGCGAGGACCTGGAGAAACCAAACTCGAACTTGACAAAAGAATGGCGCGTGAAGAAATCCAAAAATTGGAGATTGATATTGAAAGGATAAAAAAGAATAGGCAGGTGCAAAAGCAGGCAAGGACAACAAGTGGTATTTTCAAAGTCGCAATTGTTGGTTACACAAATGCAGGGAAAAGCACATTGTTGAATTTAATTACCAAAGCAAGCATCTATGCTGACGATAAACTCTTTGCTACCTTGGATACGACTAGTAGAAAAGTATATTTGGCTGAGGGAAAGTATATTGTGCTTACTGACACAGTTGGCTTCATCTCAAAATTACCACATGATTTAGTTGATGCGTTCACATCAACTTTGGATGCCGCAAAAGAGGCAGATTTAATTTTGCATGTCATTGATGCAAGCAACAAAAACTATAAAACTCAAATAGAGGTAGTTGATGATGTTCTAAAAAGCCTTGGCATAACTTGTCCACAAATCAAGGTGTATAATAAGTATGACAAAGTCGTACAGCGAGAAGAGATGGATGGCATATATATTTCTGCTAAAAACAACATCGGCATACAGGAATTAAAAAACAAGATCATTTCCTACATGGAGTAACACATTTTTATAAAAAACATATAGTGATATGAGCATATGAAAAAAAGCCAAAGTACAAAAGACAAAAAGATTTAATTCTTTGATTAAAATACATAATAAAGGAGAAATATTATGAATCTTTTTGGCGGATTTGGTAATTTTGGCCGTGGTGACAATAACTGTGTTTGCAACTTAGTATGGTTATTATTCTTACTCTCCATCTGTGGCTGTGACACACAAATGTTTGGTGGCAATGACTGCAGCGGAATAATACTTTTATTGTTACTCCTATCATGCTGTGGATGCAATACTCCTTGTGGCAACAACTAATTCTTACATATGAAGTCGCACCAGTTTTGGTGCGATTTTTTTTGATTTTTTCTTACTATTCGACAAAACAAGTCAACATAATTTGCCTTAGTATCCAAACACTAACTGTGAACAAAGCAGAGACATTGGGAATATTTTTTTGTTATTTCGTTGACAAAAAAAATGTTATAGTATACACTCTACTTGTTTAAATTAATCTAGGAGCACTATATATGAAAAAATCTATCAAAAAGGCTTGTTCAGTTGCACTAATTCTCACTTCAACAGTGGCACTTACTGGAGCAAGTGCACTTGCCGTTGAGCAAACAATTGACAATACAAATACCTTTATTCATGCTGATCAGGAAGTAGACACTCTCACCATGTTGAAAATACCTGCCTATGATGACACTGCACTTTTGGGTGAAACATACCCAATTCCAGCTGCTCAGCTTTGGGCTGGTGAAAGTAATATAACTTCAGCAAACCCAATAACCACAACTGTAAAAGATTCCATTGGAAGAGCAGTTGACATTGATGGAAATGCTTTTGTCGTAAACGGTATCGGAACTTATACCATAACATACTCTGTAAATTATGGTGGCACTGATTACTCAACCAGCATTGAAGTAAACGCAAGCGTAAGTGAAAATCATATTGAAGTGGTTGAAAACACAAACCGTACACTTCCTGGTGATGTATATCAAAGTTACACTGGCAATATTTATATACCAAATGCTCAGGTCATATTCGCTGATGAGGACCTTGCGCAAGAATACGAAATAACCACAACAGTAACCTCACCAAGTCAAGAAAATATCACATTCAATCAAGAGACGGGTCTTTTGAATGTTGAGACTTTGGAAGAAGGAACTTACACAGTAAGATACACAGCACACACAACAAGTGGCATATATCTTGACAGCACAACAGTTGAGTTTACAGTTTTAAGTGACACAGCTTTTGAAAGCAAATACGGTGATACTGATTACACACTTTCTTTTGAATATTCTTCAACTGTTCCAACATCTGCAGATATTGGAGATGAACTTGTTTTGCCACAGGCAATAGGTTCCATAGGTGACCAACAAACACCTGTATACTACACAGTTCAAGCATTTGTGTATATTGATGGTAGAACTCATGAAGTAACAAATCAAACCATTTCCACAAACGAAGATGACAGATATGTATTCACGGCTCAGAAAAAGTATACAATTGGAGGTCAAGAGTACACAGTTACAAATGGTAGATACCAATTCTACTATAACGTTACTGACGCACTTGGCAAAACTGCAGAGAGAGATGGTTTTATCATAACTGGAGTCAAAGATACACAAAAACCAGAAGTTATAATAACTGATCCATACACAATTGGTGATGAAAATATAACTAGCAAAAGTTACAAACTTCAAAATAACTTCCAAACGGGACAAAATATCATTCTAAAGGCGATGTATGCTGAAGATTTGTCTGACGACTTGTCGGAATTAACTATGGTAAGATACATCAGAAAGACAACTCAATCAAGTACAGAACAAGATATCTATACAGATGCCAACAGTGAAGTTGAAAATGTATTTACAAAAGATATAGTGTTCAACAAATCATCAGATTACGTGATTGATCCAAGCACACAAATAGATGGCGGCACTCTTGAAAACGGAACATACAGAATGTACTATCGTGCTACTGATAGTGCTGGCAATGTAACCACAGAAACTTTCACTTTTGAAGTGGATAACACATTTGAGTTCACTAGCGACACGACCATTGAGTTCCAAGATACTTTCCCAATATCCATAAACAAGGGAGACAGAGTTACTTTCACAAGTCCACTTGCAACAAATGACGATGATGAAAGACTGGAGACCCGTATATATTACAAGTTTGACAACAGTCAGGGTACAGGTTGGGATGCTTGGACTCTCCTTGAGCTAAATGAGGACGGAAGTTATGTTATACCAACAGATGTCGATGGCGCAACATCACTGACAATTCGTGCAATGGCTATTTCAGATGCTCCAACAACAGCACTTGAGACTGCAGTTGATGAAAGTGCAGACATTTCAACTTATGAAGGCAAAAAATATGGTTTTGATGAGGTAACAATTTCGATTAGAGATAGCCAAGATCAAGAAGTTCCACAAATTGTAACACTTGGCGATTGGGAATCTGAGTATCATCAAAATGATGACATTACTCTTCCTACATTGACACTTGAAGATGACCTTTTGGAGTATGTCGATGTCGATGTTAAAATAACTCATCTAGACGAAGAAAGCGATGAGACACAAGCTTTCTATGCAGAAAATGCAGTGCTAGCTACAATCGGTGGTCAAAAGACATTCAGTGGCGCAACTTTCTATGCAAATCTTGCAGGAAGATACGATATTATATACGAAATTACCGATGCGGCAAACAATAAAATCTGTGTGTTCCAAAGTATTAATGTGTTGGAAAATGAAACAGTTTCACAACCACACTTTGGTAATTTGCCAGAACAATTAAATGGTGGAACACTTGAATTTGGTCAATCACTTACTTTGCCTATTCCACAACTTCCAAATGAAAACTATGACTATAATGTCAATGTACGTGGTCCAGTTGGAAGCCAGATCAACAAAGAGACATTCACTCCAAAGAGAGAGGGGACATACACTGTAGTATATACTCTTTATCATAAAGACTCACCAGAAGTGGCTTTGGATACAAAAGAGTTTGTTCTTGAGGTCAGTGACGCCACTGCTCCAACAGTGAGAGTTGAATGGAACTTAAATGACTCATATGCAGTTGGAAGTAGGGTACTCATTCCTGTATTCTCTGCAAGCGATGTTTCGGGCATCAATCTTAAGGATTCCACAATTGTCATTTCATCAAATAGTTTCAGACGTGAAATATCTGGAGATGAAGTTGCAAATCTATATGAACAATATCTTGGTTGGCTTGCTGAAGAAGAGCAGATAGCACAAGGTACACTAGAGAGCCATAGCGCAAAATATGCTACAGCGGGTGACTTGTATGTAACACTTAATTACAACGAAGTATATACTGTGACATACACTATCTACGATAATTCAACATCAAGAAGATCAGCAGTTGTAACAAGAACCATAAGAGTAGGTGACCTTGTTGATCCAACAATAATACTACCTGAAAACTTTGTTCCAACCACTGTTAAAATTGATGACAACACACCACTAACTTTTGATACAAAAGGTATTACCGTAACCGATACAGACGGAGAGGGTAATAGAGTAGAAATTGATTCAAGCAGAGTTACAATTACCGTACGTGGGCCAAATGGTAATCTTGACAATGTTCACACAGATAACAACGGCGATGTAATAAATGATGGTGTATTTGAATTTATGATTGATACAGCAGGTGAATACACTGTAACAATTAGAGTACTTGACGATGCTGGAAATGATGGTGAAATTGTAAGAACATTCACAGTCAATGAGCTGGGAATTTCACCTCTTAGTGATAATGAAATTATAACAATTGTGTTGATTTGTGTTGCAGTATTAGTTCTAGCAGGTGCAGTTGTGTATGCAATTATCTCAAGCAAAAACACAAAGGCTTATAAACAATAATGTGTATAATAAAAAATAGCGACTTACCTTCGCTATTTTTTTATTTACATCATATACTATTTTGTGATATAAATTAAGTATGAAAAAACTAGCTGATTTTTTTGCTTCACTGACTAATACTGATGAGGATTTTCCTTTTCTTTTGGATATGTTAAACCAGCCTTCTTCCACCGAGGAGGATTTTTTTGCCAAAATCGATATTGCAAAATATATTAAAGACAATTATATATATCATGGCACCATGTTAGAAAAAAAAATTCTAGATCTGGATAAAGAGATATTCTCATATTTGGAATCGAAAATAAATGTTAAAAATAGCAAACGTGATTGGGATGGAATGTTGTTTTATTTGGACAAAGTCAACAATTACTTTAATGTATCTAAAAATGTGCTAATTTTTGATAGTTTAGATGACTTTTACATATTTAGTTTATTAAATCCCAAGAAGAATATAAAATTGATTTTTGGTATTGAGCATTGGTATTTTTTGAAAAGGGGCGTGGCATATAGGCACAAAGAAGATTACAAAAATGCAATATTAAATTTTGAAAATGCCATCAAATGTGCACCTATGTCCATGACTTTGTATGAAGAATATTTGGGTTGTTTGTTTGAAAGTGGGGAATATGAACGTGCAAAAAAAATCTTGGAGCAATATCACAGATATTGTCGTTCTCAATATCATTTAGGTGTGTACTTTTATTTTACTTCACTTTATTACTTCAAACAAAAAAATTATTTTGTCACACATGCTTGTATATGGTATGCATTAAAGTTTGATATCACTTTGGCGATGAAAAATTCATTGGTTGAAATGCTTACTCAAATCATGTCAAATAATGAGTTGGTTTTGGATGCATTTGGTGTCAAAGTTTATGAAACCTTGGGGAAAAATGACATTCCAGTTTGGTTTGATATTGATATGATGTACGCAAATTTAGACATGTACAAATCCTGTGTTTTATCTCCTTTGGCTGAAATGAAGGCTTTGAGAAAAACTGTTAGAAAAAGATTGATACAATTCAAGCTCTTGCCTTACGTAGAGCAAATTGAAGTAAATCTTGAGACAAAAGATCATATCATTTTACTAAATAATTCCTCTTTGTCATTAAAATTGGACAAAGAATGGCAAATCATATATCAAAATGACGACACAGAAAGTGGAGTTTTGCTTGAACTTGAAAAGGATGAAGATTTTTTAACAATTTCCGCAAAGGTTGATAATAATGCTTTTGATGATTTATATAATGATGAAATAAAAGGGTTTATTGTTTCTGGTTGTGAAATTAAAAATGAGCGTGAATATTTCACAATAAATAAAAAGAATATAAAAATTTTTGATGTGTATTTGAAACAAAACTATAATTCAAGTGTGATGTGTTTAAAAGTCAAAAATAAATTTTTAATTTTTAGATTAGTAAAAAATAGTGATGAGGAGGATAAATTTTTTATTAAACTTTCAAATTCTGTAAAGATTTACAATAATATAGAAAAAATTGTAAAAATGGGACAATTCACATAACTTAATTATTAAATTTGTGTCAAATAACTTGAAATAAAACAAAGATATGATACAATAGTTGTATGAAAAATATAGTTATTTTGGGTTTGAATTATGAATATAATATACAAATAGGGCAATTACTTACTGAAAAACTTGATATGTACCTTCTTGACTTTAAACAGTATGTTGAATATGACCTATTTTCAACAAAAGACATGTTAGAAAAATGTGGAGTAGATTATTTAAATAAACAAGAAAAAAAATGTTTAAAAAAATGTTCTGAATTCGAAAAATCTGTAATATGTGTGCCATATAGCTATTTTTTTGATGAAGATGCATATAAATTATTTAAATCTGATTACATCGTGTATCTTTATTTTTCTAAGCAAAAACTTCAAAATGTTAAAAGCGATGACACACTGGCATTGGATTTAATTGTATTTGATGAACGAGATCAAGATTTAAGTGAGAATTGCAATAAAAAAATTGTTGTTTCTAACAAAAAACCACAAACTATTGTCAATGAAATAATAAGTTATGTAAGAGGATAAGTATGAATATTAATCAAAAAAGCATAAATCATCTTAGATGTTTATCTGCTGAAATGATAACCAATGCAAATAGTGGTCATCCTGGTGTGGCTCTTGGTGCTGCGACAATATTTTATGCACTATTTAAAGATCATTATTTTTATGATGTGAAAGACCATGATTTTATGGCTCGCGATAGGTTTGTTGTATCTGCTGGACATGCAAGTGCTCTTTATTATGCCACCGCCTATATGTTCAATTTCGGACTAGTCGAAAATGATTTAAAAAATTTTCGAAAATTTGATTCAATCACCCCAGGTCATCCAGAATATGGTTTGACAAATTTTGTGGAAACTTCCACAGGTCCACTTGGTCAGGGGGTTGCAAATGCTGTCGGCATGGCTATTGGGCAAACCACATTGTCCGAACGTTTTAATGCACAAAAATTTCCAGTATTTGATAATTATATATATTGCTTTTGTGGTGATGGATGCCTCATGGAAGGTGTGGCACAAGAAGCCGTCAGCCTTGCTGGTACACTGAAACTAAATAAATTAATTTTGCTGTATGATTACAATAATATAACCATAGATGGAAGCGCAGATATTGCGAATGCAGAAAATGTTAAGAAAAAATTTAAAGCCATGAACTGGAATGTAATATATGTAAGAAATGGCAATAATTATCACTGTGTTACAAAAGCCATTGCAAGGGCGAAAAAAAGTTCAACCAAACCAACGATAATAATTTTTAAAACCACCATAGGTTATGGTTCGGTGTCAGCCGGAAAAAATACCATTCACGGCAAGCCATTTTCTTTGCAGGAGTTGTCAAGTCTCAAAAAAAATTTAATGGTCAATGAAAGTTTTAGTTTGCCAAAAGATGTCAAAGATCATGCTTTGAAAACTACGCAAAAGAATAACGCAGCAGTGGAAAAATGGAATAATATGTTTGCTATATACAAAATGGCAAATCCAGAACTATACAAACAACTCGTTGCATTCCTTTCAAATAAACAAATAGATGTACAAAAATTAATCAAAGATGAAATCATCAACCAGAACCTAAGTGGCAGAGATGCAAATGAATTGGTTCTTAAAGATATTTCACAAAAGCTTCCACGGCTAATTGGTGGTACTGCTGATCTTGCGCCAAGCACAAAGGCGTACATTGGAGGCGGTGGTGATTATAGCAGTATAAATCGAAAGGGCAGAAACATTCACTTTGGAATTCGTGAACATGCCATGGGAGCAATTTGCAATGGCATTACTTTGATGCTCAAAACTCCATCTTTTTGTTCCACCTTTCTCACATTCTCAAACTATATGATGCCACCAGTTCGAATGAGTGCGCTCATGAATATTCCTGTATGGTACATGTTTACTCATGATAGTTACAAGGTTGGAGAAGATGGGCCAACACATCAACCGGTGGAACAACTTGGTTCATTAAGGCTTATGCCAAACTTAAATGTTTTTCGTCCTGCATTTACAAAAGAGCTTTATGCATGCTATGACATTGCACTGTCTTCGTCATGTCCTAGTGCTTTTGTACTTTCTAAACAAACCCTCAAATCACAGCTTGCAAATTTTGATGACATTAA
Source organism: uncultured Clostridia bacterium (assembly GCA_944383375.1). Taxonomy (GTDB): domain Bacteria; phylum Bacillota; class Clostridia; order Christensenellales; family UBA1242; genus UBA5893. Next base: position 67,233 of record CALWPG010000006.1, read on the forward strand.
AAAGGGTGGCTATGTTTTAAGTGGCGAAAATGGCAAAGTCGAAATCTTGGCAACGGGAAGTGAAGTTGAATTGGCAATGAAAGTCAAGGATATACTCGAAAGTCAAGACATTTCATGTGTAGTTGCAAGTTTTCCATGTCTTGAAGAGTTTGACCGACAACCTGAAAAGTATAAGCATGACGTACTTTCTCGTGGTGACCTTTTGGTTAGTTTGGAAGCTTCCAATGACGATATTTGGTATAAGTATATAGGAAAAGATGGCCTTAAATTAGGTATACAGCAGTTTGGGAAAAGTGGTAAGCCAGCAGATCTTGATGAATATTATGACATGACAGTATCAAGTGTTGTAAAGAAAATTAAAAAAAATTTGAATTTAGTGAATAATTGATTTTCACTTGCATATAATATATACGTAGGAAAAATTATTAAAATATAGACATTTTCCTACCTAGCAAAAAGTCGCAACAGTATCAGCGGTTGCGACTTTTTTGCATTTTTTATAAATTTTTATCAAAATATTTTGCTTTTATTTTTGTATTTGTTATACTTAAAATACTTGGAGGAAGATATGAAAATTGAAATCATAGAAAGAAATTACGATGTAGGTATCCGCCTAAGAACTCTTCTTGAAAAAAAGATTGAAAAGTTGAATAGATATTTTCAAGACACTGCTATAGCTCGTGTTGTCTGTGCAAGTGAAGGCAAAAGGTTTAAGCTAGAACTCACCATAAAAAATAAGGGAAACATATACAGAAGCGAAACTTATGGTGAAAACATGTATGAAAATATAGATATTGTTTTGCCTAAAATTGAACGTCAGATAATAAAGTATTATTCAAAAAATAGGGATAAATTTAAAAAGAATGCTATGGATGTTCAAAGTTTTGAATTTATCGAGGAAGCACCACAAAACTCTGAAAAGACCATATATAAGCACAAAGTATTTGATCTGGATCCAATTTTGGTTGAGGATGCAAAAGAATATCTAGAAAATTTGGAACACGACTTTTATGTTTTCCTAAATGCTGAAACAGGGAAGGTAAATGTTCTTTACAATCGTAAGGACGGAGAATTGGGCCTTATTGAGTGCAGATATTGATGGTTAAAATAACCAATTTTTGAGAATACTCTCTATGTTGATTAGTCAGCAATGGAGAGTTTTTTATGAGAAAAAGAATTATTGTATTTTTGTTAACTTGTCTTTTAATTTTATCAGCTTGTGATGGTCAAAATGCCCTAAGTGTCAGTTTTTCAGATGCCACATCATCAGGATCAACTTCAAAATTGATCAAAGTGGTTTATCAAGAAGAAAGAGATTATGAAGATAAACAAACAGATATACTTATTAAATCAGATACAGATAATTTCACTTTTACAATAACAAGAGAGCTGGGAGAAAGTTACACCTTGAATTTACCAAGTTCACAAACTTATTACAGTTTGACAAAACTAATAGCAGATAGAAATTTAAAAACTGCATCTTTTATAAATTATACCGATGCTTTGTCAGTATCTTATATTCTAACTTCTCAAGGAGAAGGTGAGTTAACATTCTTGGCTATTGTGGGTGAAGATAATAATAATGAAATGCTTGCAAATTCTTTTGAAGTTTCACGGCCATTTAGTTTACAATTTGAACAAAAAAAGTAAGCAAATTGTTTGAATTATTTTAAGATTTATTGTATATTTAAAATATGATAGAAATAAAAAATTTATATCTTAAATATATCCGCGAATATTATGCACTTTATGATGTAAGTCTTCACATTTCAAAAGGCGAGAGCATTGCACTAGTGGGCGATGAGGGCAGCGGTAAGACTACCTTGCTTCGTGTGCTTGCAAAGCTTGAAAAATATGATAAGGGTGAAATTTATGTCAGGGACATAAACCTAAAAAAATTAGATTTTAAAACCGATATTAATCTAGGATATATCTCCGTTGTGCCTGTTTTTTTTGAGAATAAGACCATTTATGAAAATTTAAAATATGTTTTAAAGACAAGAAAGATTAAGCCTGCAATAATTGAAGAAAAAGTTAATTCTGTTATTATAGAATTTTCTATTGAGACATTACGCAACAAAAAAATAAATGAGCTCACACTTTATGAAAAATATATAGTATGCATTGCAAGACTATCGCTGCGTGATCTGGATATTTTGCTTATTGATGACATATTTGAAAAATTAGATAGTGAACAAATTTCACATATACTTCCCATCATAAAAAAGCAGTTTATAGAAAAGAAAGTAACCACTTTAATTGCAACCAGCAACGAAACTTTGCTCAAGGGCATTTGTAAGAGGTTTATTCATTTTCAAAATGGGTCTGTGGTTAATTGACAAAAAAATTTGCCTCAAATATAAAAGTTGTTTGAAGCAAATTTTTTTATCTACAATATTCTATCTGTTGTAATTTCTTAGGAATATTAAGTTTACACCTTTTCAAAATATCGCGCATGAACACCTTTGCGTCATTAAAAGAGGCTATGTTATGTTGGGTTCTAATTGCACTAGGGATCAAGAATATGCTGTTTTGTTTTATCTTAGCATGTTGTTTCTTTATATAATCTATTACATTTTTACTTAATTTGTATCTATCATTGCATATGTTAATGTTTTTTAACCTTGCCACCAATATAGCATAACAAAGTATGGATTCGGCTGTTCCTGGTGCAATCATACCATTGGAATGTTTTGGAAGAGGTTGCACGAATCCAGTTTTTTCATCAAGAAAAAGCTGATGGCTTCCATTGTTATTTTTTTGCTCAACAAAGCCGCAAGCAAGCAGTGTTCGCTCTATTTCTTTGTAGGTGTACGTCGCCATTAGACTTCCACCTCCACCATTTCAACAATTTTACCTTTAAAATTTTGTGCCGTTTTTTCCAGCGAGGTGGCGACTGTGTTTTTAACGTAGTCAAATGCAAGCATGGATTTTAAAACATCTTTTGCCATGAATCTTGCATCTTCCATACCTTGACCACAGGTTACAACACCCATCAGGTCAGGGAAGGTAACATTTATGAAGTTTTTATCAGTTTGATCTTGCTCAAAAACTGCGGGAAAACTATATTTCATATTTTCTCCTTGCAGATACATTATATATTGCTCTTTGATTTTTGTCAATATTCGCTAGACGTTTTATTAGTTTGACAATTTTGTTACTTGTTCGCTCTTTCTAAATTTCACGACAACATGTAAAATCTTTTAGGGAGAAAATATGGAACAATCTTTTTCAAAATGTTGTGATATGTTTTTAGAACACATAAAAAAGTATTCGCTTAGAGAACACGAGCAAATCAAGTTAGAGCGTACGGCCTACCAAAAAGGTATCATCAATAAAGAAAATTACCTTAAACTGTGTCGAACAAGAGAAGATAAGATTTGTACATTGAACATTTTGGCATACAATTTCAAAAAATTATCGCTATATGGTGATGATTTTGAAAAGTATACTCAGTTGATGCAAAATGTGATGGCAAGCATTTCATAAAAATGGATTTTATGTAAAAACTATTTTTATGAAAATTTTTGATGAATTGGATTTTGATTATAGCAAACTTGGGTTTCATGAACAAATTAAAGATGAAATAGTTTTAAGTTATCTTGATATAGACAAAGAAAATGAATATTTCAAAAAGGGAAAATACAGGATAGTTTCATGTCATAATCTTTTTTTGCATCAGATATATCAAGAAAAAGTAGTTGGCGAGATCAAAACTATTCTTAGGCAATTTTTAAAACTTCATAAAATCAAAAAAGGAGATTGCATATTAATTGTAGGTCTTGGTAATGATGATATAATTTCAGATAGTCTTGGAAATTTTGTTTGCAAAAATATACTTGCAACAAGACTCGTATCCACTACCACAAAAAAACATGATGTGTGTTGCATATGTCCAAACGTTCAGGCTGTAACAGGCATAAGTACATTTGATATCGTTTCTGGCATTGTGGAGAAAATAGATGCAAAATTAATAATACTTATAGACAGTCTATTGACAGAAAACATTAAAAGATTGGGGCATAGTTTTCAACTTTCAAGCATAGGTATGACACCGGGTGGAGCACTTGGACAAAATAGAGAAATAAGTTTTGAAACTGTTCATGTTCCATGTATAAGCATGGGTGTGCCACTGCTTGCAGACTTAAAAAATATGTCAAAAAATGTTAAAAAGAGTGTCATTGTGGCACCAAAAGATATAAAATTTTTGGTTGAAAGATGTGCAGCTATGATAGCAGATGCATTAAATAGTGTGGTTTGCACAACGCTATCAAAAAAAGAAATAATGGAAACAAAAATGCCACTTTGACATATTGTACTTATATGATTGGATTTATAGACAGTGGAGTTGGTGGACTTTGCCTAATGAGCAAGTGCAACAAGTTATTCAATGAAGATTTTGTTTTTTTGTGTGACAATAAAAATGCACCATATGGGAACAAAAATGTCGAAAAGCTTTATCATATTACAGAGCAAAACATCAATTACTTAATAAAGCATTACAAGATCACAGCCTGCGTTATAGCATGTAATACTTTAAGTTATACAATTGGAGAAAAACTTCAAAGAAAATTTCAAATTCCAATTATTTTGACTAAAATGCCAAATGAATTTATTAAAAATTGTAAAAAAGAAATTTTATTTTTTGGAACAAAAAATACTATTAAAAAAATACAAGAAAAATATAATGATTATCAAACATTATATATAAAAGATTTGCCAAAAAAAATAGACGAAAATTTAAATAATTTAAATATTTTAGAAAAATTATTAAAAAAATATTTAAATGATAAAAAATATAAAAATGTTAATTCAATTGTGCTTTGCTGTACGCATTTTACATGTATTTCCCATATTATTAAAAAAATAAAAACGAATGCAGTGATATATGATTACACAGATATTTTGGCTAAGCAAATTGCTTCAAATATTCAATCAAAAGCCTCGTCCAGCTTTCATATTGTACTTACAGATTATTACTATCCAAAGTATGTTGAATTAAAAGCATTTTACAGGCAACTTTTAGTTGACAAAACATGATAATGATTTTAATATCATTTGTATGAAGTGTAATTTATGTCCAAGAAAATGTGGCGTTAATAGAGAACTACAAAGAGGTTTTTGTGGTTCAAAAAATCAGATAAAAATTGCTAAGCACTGTTTATTTGATTTTGAAGAACCATTAATTAGTGGTCAAAGTGGCAGTGGTGCCATTTTCTTTTGTGGTTGTTCGCTTAAATGTGTCTTTTGCCAAAATTATGAGATATCATCACAAAACAAAGGAAAAGATATTTCCGTAGAAGAACTTGCGACCATTTTCAAACAACTTGAAGATATGGGGGCAATTAATATCAATCTTGTCAATCCAACTCACTATGCTTGGCAAATAATAGAAGCACTAAAAATTTATAGACCCAAAATTCCAATCGTTTACAATACTCATGGTTATGAGTCACTTGAAACACTCAAAATGATTGACAAATACATAGACATATATTTACCTGACTTTAAATATTTTGACAACAAAGCCGCAAATAGATATTCAAATTGTTCCAATTATGTAGATGTCGTGACATTGGCTTTAAAGTTCATGAGAAAGCAAAAAACAGATGTGATTGAAAATGGTGTGATGAAGCAGGGCATGATAATACGTCACTTGATAATGCCACTTATGACGGACCAGAGCATCTCAATTTTACAATGGATAAAGCAAAATTTGCCAAGTACTAAGGTGAGCCTCATGTCACAGTATGTGCCATATGGTAAAGCTTGTGACCACAAAGAAATAAATCGATGCATCACGAAACGCGAATATAATAAAGTCCTAAGTGCTTATTTTGATTTGGGTCTTGACGGCTTTATTCAAGATCTGTCGAGTGCAAAAACTGTGTACATACCAAAATGGGATTATTAAATTTTCTTTTGTAATTTGACATATTCATCCAAGATATTGAAGTATGAGTATTTTACCATACTTGTATAGGGAGTTTCTGATGACGAAAATTGCTCCAAACTTTCAAGAATTTCCTCGACATTTTCAAGGCTTAATTTGACCTCCAAAATGCTTGCTGTAAGTTTAGAATTTAGTAATGCATTAAAATTAGATTGAATTTTGCTGAAATTGCTTGTGATATCACTAAGACTTACTTTCGCTTGTATTTCTGTTAAAAGATTGGTGTCAATACTCACTGATAAATCATACAGTTGTTTATACAAATTCTTATAGCACTGCAGGCTTTGTTCCAGTGCTGTTTTTTCTTGACCTGTAACTGTTGAGGAAATGGCAAGTGCATCAAATTTCAACTCAATTACTTCACACGTGGTGCCACCAGTTTGAAGATTTTCTTTTACCTTTGTTGCGTCAGAGTTATTTTCATAACAAGATGCAAGCACATAGAATTTATCCTCTCCTTGCCAAATGAAGCCAGCTCCACCATGTCGTCTTGCTAGTACAGCATTTTCTTTTGCCAGTGCCTCGGTTTCGGTGCTGTACAAACTTATAGCATACAGAGTAAATGAGTTTTGTTTAATTTCGCTATCTTTGATGTTGCTCATGCCACTTGTGGTTATCAAACTGGAGAATAACTCTGCAAAGCTTATGCAGAGCATTATGCAAAAAATGCTTACAAAAATTACAAATAATTTGTTTGATGAACGGGACTTATTTTTTGTCATAAAAAATTGAACTCCTGTTTTTTGTGATTTAACATATGTTTAGTCTTATTTTATTTTTATGTCAAAAATAGACAACATATGATTTATTTATTCATAAATAAAATTGCTTATTAATTTTTGGCAAAATAAAATATTAAAAAGAGGAGTATCTTATGAATTTAAAACCGTTATATGACAGAGTGGTAATATTACCACAGAAAGCGCAGGAGAGCACCGTTCATGGCTTTATTTTACCAAGTGACGGCGATGAAAAGGTTTGCATTGGCAAGGTCATAAGCATGGGCGAGGGGCAAACATTTGATGGCAAAAAAGTGGACATGATGGTAAAAGTAGGAGACAATGTACTATATTCAAAGTTTGCAGGTGTGTCATATAAAAATGAAAACCAAAATTATTTAATAATACGCCAGGCAGATATACTGGCAGTGATAGAAGGAGAGTAATATGGCAAAAAAGATATTATTTGGTGACACGGCAAGGCAAAAACTTCAAATGGGAGTTGACAAACTATGCGATACAGTGAAGATAACACTAGGGCCTAAAGGCAGAAATGTTGTACTTTCAAGGCAATATTCAACACCACTTATTACGAATGATGGAGTAACTATTGCAAAAGAGATAGAACTTGAAGACGAATTTGAAAACATGGGTGCATCACTCATAAAAGAAGTAAGCACAAAGACAAATGATGTCGCTGGAGACGGAACAACCACAGCTTGTGTCTTGGCACAAGGAATTGTAAGTGAAGGCATAAAAAACTTCACTGCAGGGGCCAATCCAATTGCACTGAAAAGTGGAATTAAAAAAGCCACAGACTTTGTTGTGGAGAAACTTGAAAAAATGTCTAGGCAAGTTAAATCTGATGAAAATATAGCTCAAATTGCATCTATTTCCGCTGGTGATGAAGGTGTAGGGAAACTTATTTGTGATGCCATTAAAAAAGTCGGTGAAAATGGAGTTGTAACAGTTGAAGAGGGCGAAGGAGTGGAGACTCAACTTTCAGTTGTTGAAGGAATGCAGTTTGACAGAGGCTACCTTTCACCATATATGTGCACAGATATGGAAAAAATGGAAGCCAACTTAGAACATCCATATGTGCTTGTTACCGACAAAAAGATTTCATCAATCAACGACATTTTGCCATTACTTGAAAAATTGGTGCAAACAGGCGAGAAACTGTTTATCATTTGTGACGATATTGAAAGTGAGATACTAGCAACACTTGTAGTCAACAAACTTCGTGGAGTATTTCACACCGTGGTTGTCAAAGCACCTCACTATGGTGAGCAAAGAAAAGATGTGTTGCAGGATATCTGTACACTTTGTGGAGCAACTTTGATAACAAGCGATATAGGAATGGAACTAAGCAAGGTGCAAGTGGAACAACTGGGCAGGGCAAAAAGTGTCAAAGTGACCAAAGATAACTTTACAATAATCGCTCTAGAGCAAAATAGTGATGAGATTTCAAAACGAATCGAAATACTAAAAACCATGCGTGACAACAGCACAAATGAATACGATAAAGAAAAACTCCAAAAAAGACTTGCAAAACTGAGTGGTGGTGTGGCAGTAATCAAGGTTGGAAGCATGACAGAAGTTGAGATGAAAGAAAAGAAACTCAGAATAGAAGATGCTCTTTCTGCAACCAAGGCAGGTATGCGTGAAGGCATAGTCGCTGGTGGTGGAACGGCGCTCATCAAGTGCAGTGGTGACCTTCAAAAGTTCATAGAGACATTATCCGGAGACGAAAAGACAGGTGCGCAAATAATTTATAATATTTTAAGTTTGCCATTAAAACAGATTATTAAAAATTGCGGCAAAGACTATGGCGTGATTTTAAATCAGGTGGAAACACAAGGTGATGAGATTGGATATGATGCAGCAAATGATAAAATTGTAAATATGTTTGACAACGGAATAATTGACCCTCTCCTTGTAACCAAAACTGCACTAAAAAGTGCGAGTAGTGTTGCAGGCACACTGCTTACCACTGAAGCATTGGTGACAGAAGAAAATAAAAAAGTTGATTAAAATTTTTAGTTCTGATATCATATAATCATGAAAATAACCAAAGCCGAATATTTAACCAGTATTACTTCAATAAAAAATATGATAGATAGTGGAGTTGAATTCGCTTTTGTTGGCAGGAGCAATGTTGGCAAAAGTAGTTTTATAAATTCACTCATTTCAAAAAAACTGGCGAGGACGTCTTCAACGCCTGGTCGAACCAGAATGATCAATTATTTTTTGATAAATGATAGTTTTCGTTTTGTCGACTTGCCGGGATATGGCTATCACAGTGCAGGGAAGAAAAATGAAAAGATGTGGGCAACACTGATTGAAGATTATTTAAACAATTCAAGGGCTTTAAGACGTGTTTTTTTGCTTGTTGACATACGACACAAACCAAGTCTGCTTGACAAACAGATGCTTGCATATCTTACTTACAGTGCAAAACCTTTTACAATAGTAGCCACCAAAGCAGATAAAGTTGCCAAATCCAAAATTAATAATTATCTTAAAATCATCGCTCAGGAATTTTTGATAACACCATCGTCAATTATACCATATTCCACAGAGTTGGGCATGGGCAAGGACATGATATTAGATATAATAGAAAAAAGCATGTAACTACATGCTTTTTTCATTATCCTTTCTTTCAAAATAAAAATTATCAACTTGATTTATTTCCATATTTTGTGGTTTTGAAGTGGTTGCTATCATACCATCATAACAATATTGAATTTTTTCTATATCTTCTTGTGTATATGACTGTTGAGTGTCGCTTTGAGTTGCGTAATACATTATGCTACGTTGCTTGTCGTTTTCATCGTATAGATCCTTAAATCCAAGAGTGTGCATGAGTTCATGCTTAGTTATTGTGGTGAGAAGTGACTTGGTTTCTTCTTTGTCCCAATATGCATCTGACCACTGACTTTCAATTTCTATTTCAATAGGGTAGATAATTTCTGCAGTGAATTTATTATATCTAAGCTTCGCAACACCACCAGCACCTTCTTGTTCTTCTATATCATCAACAAGAGAAATGGAAATATAATTTAGTCCGTTATCATTGTCATAATCATCCATGCCGTCATATAGGGTATAATTGATGTTTTTACTGATCTCATCAAGTGCATTCACAGCTTGGACTACTTGCTCTTTTTGTTTTACGTTCATGTCATTTAATACTACAGCTATAGGCTCATTTCCAATTGGAAGCCTTACAACATTCCCATTCACTTGATAAAAGTCATCTTTGTATTTTTCGAAATTTGAATTATCAACAGGTCTAGTTAAAATCGCCGTTCCCAATTTGTTTACGAGATACCCAAGGGCACCCATAGATCCTAAAACCATCGCACCACCTGCGGCCAACTTCAAAATGAATTTTTTGTTCTCTTTGTTTTTTAATCCACTAAGTTGTTGTTTTCTTGAATATACAACTGCTGAGTCATCACTCTCTTTGTTTTTTAGTAGATCAAATGATTTTGTCACATCAAAATCGTAATCTTGTTCTTGTTTTTTCTTCATATAATTCTTCCTTTTGTTTATAACTCTCTACCGTCGTCCTCTTTGACTTCATTGTTTGGCAAATTGGCGACAACTTTGTATTTAATATGATTTGGGTGTGTTGTAGTGGCAATTTTTTGTCCGTCATAGCAATATTGAATTTTTTCTATATCCTCATTTGTGTATGTTTTAGCAGAGTCACTTCTTAAGGCATAATACATGATGCTACGAGATTTATCCTCTTCTTCATACAAATCACAAAATCCCAAAGTGTGCATAAGTTCGTGTTGAGTTATTGTTGTGAGGATGGATTGTGTAAAGTTTTCATCCCAGTATCCATCGGCATAGTGCTCATCCAAATAAATTGATATTGGATATTTTATTTCAGCCGTTTTTTCATCATAGTTGTATATTGTGACACCAGCAGCAGAGGGGCTAACCCCATAATCTTCTATATCTTCTACCAAGCTTATTCGTATATAGTCCAAACCAAAATCTTTGTCATAATCGCTAGAGTCAAATATTGTGTAATTTATCTTTGTACTAATATTGTCCAGCGAATTAATACCATCTACGACATATTGTTTTGCCTCGTCTTCAAGGTTGTCCAAAATAACTGGGATAGGGTTTTCGTCTAATGGAAGTCTCAAAATGTCTCCGTTTCTGGTTACATTGAAATCATCATGATATTTTAAAAATGATGAATTGTCAACGGTGGATATATTTTCATTATTGTCCATTGAGTCAGCAATCATTGGACCAAGAATACCTGCTGGGAGCCCTATTGCCAGCATAAGTTTATAAGCTGTTTTGAATTTTCTCATAACAATACTCCTTCTTATCTTAGGTGCCACTAAAGTATTGGTGTGTAAATAGTGTACTACACAAATGTTGAAAAGTCAATAGTGAAAGTAATTTGTATAAGAATATAGTATATATATCAAAAAAATAATAATTTTTTTAAAAAAGTAGTTGACAATGAAAGAGTGGTGTGCTAATATCAAGATGTTATCTGCCCAAGAGAAGGGGTAGAAGGACC
>CALWPG010000007.1 GCA_944383375.1 uncultured Clostridia bacterium
GGATACCTTTTTTGTGTCATTCCGAGTGGCTATGCCACGAGGAATCTCTGGGATCCCTCGCTTCACTCGGGATGACACAAAGATTATGGTGTATTATCCAACAACTCATCTATACTAACATGCAAAATTTTTGAAATTTTGCAAAGTGTTTCAAGATCGGGTTCGCGATTGTTTGATGTTGTCAACTCATAGTTTTGATATGTTCTATAAGATATGCCAAGCATTTTTGCCATCTCTTTTTGAGATATGCCACAGGCAACTCTGGTAGCTTTCAAATTTTTGGAGAATTCTAACATTTATCCTCTTCTTTTTGTTGACATTATACCCATTTTGAGTATAATTTAATTAAACATACTCAATTTGAGTATGCATGGTTTACGTTAAATTAATAAAAAGTTTTAAAAGTTTGATTTACGAAGATTTTTCGTATATACTAATCTTGAAAAAGGGAGAATATCTGATATGACCAAGAAATCCAAATTATTTTTTAGCTTAGTGTCACTTTGTTTTAGTTTTGCAGTGCTTTGCTTTGGAGTGTACAGTGCGGTGAGTGTTGATTATTCGGTTATGGGAAGTGTGAGCTATGAACTAACTGATGTTTTTGTGGATATTGAAACCACACTATATATGTCACAAGATGATTTGGCCATTGCAAAATCCAACATGCAAACAAACCTTGAAAGTTTGGAAACAAGTTTAAAAAACAACACAACAATTCCAAGCAATATGTACAAGACAACATATCGAGACCCACACTCAACCTACAACAATGGAAATGTAAACACAGAAGATACAATATCTTTTGATAATTTGGACAATCCTCTTAATATAAACTATGGCGAATATGTCGAGGCACAAAGTGCTTATTCATATTTTGTGGTGATAAAGATCACAAACTACGCAGAAAATGCCATAGGTGCGCAAATTGATTTGACAGTTGAAGATTTGAATACCTTGGTAATGGAGAATTCACTTTCAAAAAATATTTCTGGCGTAACACAAGATCCAACCATTGATTACTTTGTGATTTGTATGACACTGGATGACCCAACAGCTGATGCAAGCGGAAGTTTTGACATAGATGTCACAATAACAAAGGAAACAGTGAGTGTAGCTACTTTGTCTGTAAATAATTTAGATGGAACCAATGTAATCGACACACTTGAAGGTATAGGTTATACTTCAAAGTCCATTAATATACAACAACCTACAATATTTATGCCATATGAGGGTTCAACAGCATTTGCATATAATTTGGAACTGTCGGGCATTCCTGAAAATGTTACATCTTTTAATTTTGATTTTATTTTAAACGGTTTCGACTATTCAACGGCAATGTTCACGACAGCAGGAATAATTGAAGGTAATTATAGTGATCCTTATTCGCTTTTGGCTATTGGGCAACCAGCACTTGAAGGCAATGGAAATTTATTGGGTTTTGTACAAGACTTTTCCCATTTAGGCAATGGATCGACAGCTTTGGGAATGGATGTTACGCCATATTATCATAGAGCATATGGGATGTACATCGGGCAACACACAGGGAATATGGAAATTTGTTTGATTGGTATTTTGTCATCGATTGAGCTTGACACATTTCCAGCAATAGATTTCTCTATTTCATTTACTGACTCCATAGATGAGGAAATATTTGTTGAGCGCGATGACGGGACATATGCATATGGGGTGAATGCACTTTTGACCTACAACTCGGAATACTTTGAAAGTCAAGGTAGTGTTGTGGATTTTGTGGTTCCTCAGACGCATAATGGCAAAAGTGTTTCCAGGGTATACTATGCTATGAGTTATGGTTTAACTACCGTTGAAAGTTTTACATTTCACGATGGCATAACAACACTTGAACCTTGGACTTTTTCTCATTGCAGTTCGTTAAGTAATGTTACTCTTCCTAACAATATTACTGTGATTCCAATGGGAATGTTTGATTCGTGTACAAATTTAAAGTCTGTAATAATACCAGATGGTGTAACTAGCATACGTGAGGAGGCATTTTTGAATATGGGACTTGAAAGTATAACAATACCAAGTTCTGTTCAAAATATTGCGTGGACTTTTGCTGGTTGTACATCTCTTGATACTGTTTATATAGATAGTGCTACAATAGCAGCTGGAATAGATGATGTTAACAGCAGTACTCTGACTGAAAACCTTCAGTCAGGCACAGGTAAGTTATACATCTTGTCCACAATACCTGAAAGCAGTGTAGGAGATTACATCACAAACACAGCAAACTTTACCAAAGGTGGGAATGTTGTCCACGATGGCAAAACTTACGTGGAGTACACTAAAGTCTAAAAATAAAAAGATTATAAAAATACCCGTGCTTTCGCGGGTATTTTTTTAGGTTTCAAGCTCAAGGCATCAAATTATGAATTATTTGCACAATTTTGCAAATAATTTGTATAAAAGGAGCCTAATATGAGCAAAGATTATAAAATTTGGCTTGAAACTAACAATATTTACAATCAATGCAAAACAAATGTACTTTTGTCCAGTTTTGTTGTGTGGGCGAGTGTATTTGTTGCAATGTTATTTCCGCTTTTTGGATTTGGCCTTGCCTTCTTTTTGATGTGTTTTTTGTGCATAGGGTTTAAAAAGATTGTCCTAGATTGCATAAAAGGAAATCAATTTAAAGTTGAAAACGTATTTGATTATTATAAATTTTGTTTGTCAGCATTTTGTTTGAGAGTTTGCAGTATGGTTTTAATATTTCTTTGGTCTCTTTTGCTTATAGTTCCTGGCATAATCACAGGCTTAAACTATTGTCTTGCACCATACATATTTTGTGAACAACCAAATTTGGGAACAATAGAGTGTTTAAACAAAAGCAAAAGTTTGGTCTATGGCCACAGGGCAGAACTTTTAATTGTCTTCTTAATTGAAGCCTTATTTGTTGCTTTGGTGGCAACACTTGCCAGTTGTTTTGTTATAATTTTCAATTTTATTGTCGTCATGCCTCAATGGTTTAACATACTTGTGCCTATAGTTGTAACACTATTTTGCTTTTTTGTGATAATTTTGCCATACTTTGAGATGTATATTGGAAATGTTTATATCAATTTGACAAAAACAGTCCAGACGAAAAAAACTACAAAAAGTAGTAGCACTAAACAGTAAAATTTGGTATAATGCCATAAAAGGAAAGGTTATATGGCAAAAATTGTAAAAAAAATTGACGATGACCACGAGATGACTCTTGATGATTACAAAAATGCTTTTTTAATTCGTAGAGCCAGTGTAACTAAAAAGACGTATGGCAAGGGTTCAATTGAAATTGCAGATATATATGCCGAGGAATATGTTGAACAATGTGCCTTGGCTGCAGGAGGGGATGTGGTGGCTCAGGACTTACTTGGATATTGGTTTAAGCATGGTAATCCGGCCGTTCCTGAGAATATTGAACTTTCCTACAAATGGCAATTTTTAGCAGGTGCTGGAGGAAACAAACATACCTTGAACAAATTGACATTGTTTTTAAATTATGCATATGACACAATTTCTTCCATGGATTATTTTAATGCTCTTTCGAACGAAATTGGCTTGACGGCGGAAAATTATCAGTCACTGTTGGGTCAAGTTATATGTCAATACATCGTTCAGGATATAAACATAAATGCTTTGGATCTAGCAAAAGAAAAAACCATTGAAATAAAATTCAATCAGCTTTCAATGCAAAGATTCACTGCTTCGCTTAACCGAGCCATGACAAAAGTACATGAGTATTTTAGAAATTTGCTTGCAAAGCGAAATAAAACATAGTGAGGTGTTATGGATCAACAATTTTTATATGCTTATACTTCTCTTTTACAGGAACAAAAAAACATTCAAAGTAAACTTGACGAAATAAAGAAAAAAGTAAGTCGTTTACAAAATGAATTTGAAAATGCTTCCATTCAAAGAAAAAGAGAGATAATAGATGACTTGGACAAATTGGGAAATATATGCGAAGAACTTGAGATTTTTGCTCGAGAAAACTTAAAAAAAGCCAAAAAACTGGACAAAAAAGATAACTGATTAAACATTAGGGTAATAGTCAAAAACAAAATATATATTGTAAGTAAACATATTGTTAGACGAGTTTATACCCACTGCTGTGTAAGTGATTTGATTATGTTCATTCAAGTTTTCTGTGGTTTGCATGCTTTGTATTCTAATGACCGATTGTCTATCCTCTTGGTATACATATTCACTTTGGTATGACTCAAAATAGGCATCAACACTAAACCAAATATTAAACTTTTCACCAGTGGAAATAGTTACGTCGTCATTAAAAGAAATGGCATTGGATTTGTTTTTTGCTGCATATAGGTCACTTTTGAGCAAATTATAAGTTTGTTCATTTATTGTCAATGTTATGTCTTTGATTTTTAGGCATTCATTGCCCTCGTGTTCGTAGCTATAATCGTCACCAAAGGACACAATGCTCGAAGGTGTTATAATCACTTGGCTAAGTGTCAATAAACCGTTAAGATTTTCAGTTTTTGTGGCAGTGAATATCAAATTGTCTGTATTTTGGGTAATCTCAACTGAACGAGGGCTAAAGGTGTAGCCTGTTTTTTCCGCAGTGAGTGAAACACTGCTTCTATTCACAACGATTGAAAATTTTCCATTTTCATCTGACTTACCATAAACAGATGTAGACGATTTGATGGAAACGCCTTCAAGTGGCATAGAATTGTAATATACACAACCAGAAATGGTCAATTTATTATTATCATTGGGACTGAAAAAGTCGCATCCCGAAAGTAATGTGATGCAAAAGGACAAAATTATAATTATCGTTAAAGACAACTTTTTCATATTTTACAACTGAATTATAATGTATATTAGACAAATAATCAATTAAAATTCACCCCTCGTGGCAAAATATTTGTATATTGCAAAATTTGCTAAAATCCAACAATATCTTTAAAGTTGAGCCGTACTTTTTTATTTTATCTTTGCAATTAATTTTTCTTGGCACCAAAGGCAAATTGCGTATTGACAATATTTATTGGATATAATATAATATAGGCAAAGTGGGGAGCTTAAGATTATGAAAAAATTTTTAATGTATGTAATAGTTTTAGTTACTATGTTATTTGTGGGTTACACAGCCTACTATTTTATTCGTAATAACGAAAACATCTATCTTTCGCTTGCTGAAAACGATAGAACAATCTATATGAATGTCAACGAGTCCTATGACTTACCTATTGTATGGGAAAAGCCTTACAGTAGCACAACTGTTTATGAAAATGTGACAATCAGTGATCAAGACATCGTTACATTTGATGTGGAAAGCAGAAAATTTGTTGCCAAAGCTGGTGGTACAACCACAGTTATAGTTACACCAAGCAACCAAAATTTTGGACCATTTACATTTACTATTTCTGTGGGTGATGGAACAGTTCTCAATCCATATTACATTCGCAGCGATCTTGAACTTGCAAGCATAGGTCAAAATGATGGTTCAAGAAATTGGTCACTTTCTGATTCATATATACTGACAACAGATATTGATTTGAGACTATACAGTGAAGATGGATTTACTCCAATCGGCACAGTTGCCACTCCATTTAGTGGTACATTCAATGGCAATGGACACACAATTTCAAACTTAACTGTAAAAAGTGGCAACAGTGCAGGATTATTTGCAGCATTGAGTCAGTCTGCTGTGGTTGAAAACTTGAACTTGACTGCAGTTTCAGTTGAGGGAAGTTTTGATTACGCAGGTAGTGTTGCAGGTTACAGCAGTGGTACAATTAGACTTATTAATGTAACTGATTTCAATCTTAAAAATACAAAGGATAATTCCAACAACGGTGGTTTAGTTGGATACGTTATTAACAATTCCGCAAATGGAACATTCGCTTCATTTGGTTATGTTGAGATGTGTGATGTTGAAGTCTCAGCGCAAGCTGCAGGAAATTTTGGTGGTATAAGTGGTAGTTTAATTGGAAGTGTCATTTACAACAGCAAAGTTGAAGTGCTTAGTTACACAGAACTTGCCAACAGTTTAACTTTTGGTGGACTTAGTGGTGTGGTTCAAAATGCTGCAAACACCAGTGATTATATGTTCTCAGTTTTGAAAAATTCTTTGGTATTGGTTGATAACTTGACCTTGTTGGATTCAAATCTTGAAAAAGGTGTAATATATGGCACAAATCTTGATGAAGTTCAAACAGGTTACAGCAATATCTACAAAGGTTTGCTGTACAACACTGTCAATAACACAATAACACAAGATGTTGCTTTAAACAAAACCATGAACCAATTGTATGCCCAAGCAACTTACACTGAACAAAGCTGGGATTTTGAAAATGTTTGGACAATTGTAGAGGGTTCATCAGTTGCAGACATAAGACCATTTGATGAAGCAATGCCACAGGCACTAAATGAATATATTCCTGGAGATAGCATTGATAATGTCGATAGTTTTGAATCAGTAATTGAAGTCATAAGAGAATATCCTAATAGTGGAACTGTATATGAAGTGACACAAAGTATCGTCCTTGATTTGAATGGTGCAACATGGAATACCATTGCTCCTAATCCAAACATTCCTATGACATCTTCAATACTTTGTGATGATAACGTTACAATAACAATTAAAAATGCAACCATTTCTGGGACAAATGGACAATATGCAAATTCAAGCTTCTTTGGTTACATTTCTGGTGTGAATACAAGAATAGAAAACATAATCTTTGAAAACATCACAGTAAATTCCGACGCCGAAACAGTGGCTGTTGTTGCAACTGGACTTTTGGATAATGCTGTAATGGACAGTGTTGAGGTTAGAAATTGCAATATTACAACGACCAAGGCTGCAAGAAATCTTGCCGTTTTGGTTGGAACAAATAATGGTACAATTTCCAATTGTAAAATAAACAGTGGTGTTGCAAACCAAAATACAGTTACATCTCCAAGCACAAGTTTGGTAGTTGGTGGTGTCACTGCTAACAATCAAAGATTGGTTCAAAACACAACTATAGAAATGTATGATTTTGATATCACATCAGCTAGTGTTTCCGCATCACTTGAATTTGGTGGTATTGCTGGTAAAAACGGTGGAACATTGACAAACTGTTACAACTATGATGCATCGCTTGATATAACATTCAATGGAAATGTTTATGCAGGTGGTGTGGTTGGAAGACTTGAGGATGGACTTGTGGAAAAATGTTTTAGCGAGGCATTGATTTCAGTTCCATACACCAACAATAATTCATATGTTGGAGGTCTTGTTGGACACAGTGAAAACGCAATTATCAGACAAAGTTACTATGCAAATCAAACTCTTCAAGGTTCAAAAGTAGGTGGAATTGTTGCAACAAGTTTTGCTAGCATCGATCAATGTTACTTCCAAGGAGAGATTAAAGCGGTACGTGGTGCTGGAATTGCTGTGGAAAATCACAACAGCATAACAAACTGTTATGTGCTTGGAACTTTGGAAGGTATGACAAATAACTCAAAAATAAGTGGTATATGTTCTACACTTCCAGTTGGTAGTTCTGTAAATCATTGTTTCTCAAGTGCTACATTTAACGGACTGGGAGAAAAACATGCTGAAACTGAAGCAGAGTTTAGAGTAACTATTGAAAAAATTGGTCAAATCTTTGGATACTATCCAGATACAGGCAGTTTTGAAAATTCAATCATAATAAACTATGGTGATGCTTACGTTAAAGGTACATTCTTTGGTTTGAGTAAGCCAGGATGGATTGACTGCACAGACAATCAAGCAAAAGGTCTTGAAGGAGATTACGCAGTGTTCAAAAACGAAGCTGGATTTGATCAAGATCTTTGGATATTTGACAACAATCAAGGTACAGGTGCTTATCCAACACTTAGATATGTCGTTACAAATCCAAATGCCTAAATAGAATATGAAAAAAATACCAACTATGAAGTTGGTATTTTATTTTCAAAACTTATTCTTCGGTTGGTGCATTTGCTAGTTCTTTTTCATATGCCTCAATGACTTTTGCACTTATCATCTCTCTTGTTTCAGTGTTGATTGGATGAACTATGTCTTTAAATTCGCCCTCAGGAGTTTTTCTTGATGGCATTGCAATAAATAGTCCGTCTGTGCCACTGATAACTTTGATGTCATGGATAACGAAGCAATTGTCAATAGTTATGCTGGCTGCTGCTTTAAGTTTTGAGTCTTCTTTTTTTACTAATCTAACTCTAACTTCTGTAATGTTCATTTTTGCATCTCCTTTATATTTGCTAAGTAATTTATATCATAAATAAATAATAATGGCAAATATTTTTACAAAATATTCAATATCGTTTTTTGAATGTACCTTTTCTCGTGTATAAACATATAAAGATAGTATGAAATATCATTTTGTAGGCATATGTGGTGTAAGTATGTCTGCGCTTGCTGTATATCTAAAAAATAGAGGTAACATAGTTCAAGGTTCAGATATTCAACTGAATACAATATCAAAAAAACTAGAGGATAGAGGAATTCGCGTTTTTCATGGACATCACTATCAAAATGTAATAGATAGTGACGTAGTGGTCTATAATTTTGCGATAGATGATGATAATGAAGAGTTGGCTTATGCACAAAAGCAGGGCATAAAAATCATGTCGAGAGCACAACTTTTGGGCGAGATCGCAAAAAATTATAAACACGTCATTGCCGTATCTGGTTCCCACGGAAAGACCACCACGACTGCGATGTTGTATTCATGCCTAAGCGCAGCAAAATATTCTCCCACATTGCACATAGGTGCTCAATTTGATGATGAAGATTTTGGACTTGGTGAGGGGGACTATGATTATTTTATAACTGAGGGCTGCGAATATCATGATAGTTTTTTATCATTAAAACCATATATTGGTTTGGTCTTAAATATTGAACCGGAACATTTAGACTATTTTAAAACTTTTGAAAATGAAGTAAATTCTTACAAAAAGTTTATTGATAATTGTGAGTACGCTATTGTTGATAACAGCTGTAACTTTTTTGATAACAATAAACCAAACATCTTTGCTAAAAATGTAAAGTTGATAAACCATAGATATCATTTTGATGTCTTTATTGATGGCACGTTTTATATGCAAGTTGTTCTCGGAGCTTTGGGGAAATACAACATAAATAATGCATTGATGGTCGTATATGCATGCAAATTAATGGGTATTGATAAAAAATTTATATATCAAGGATTAAAAAATTGTTTGAACGTCAAAAGGAGATTTGAGGTAATTTCAAGAACAAATTCCCTTGTAGTTCATGATTATGCTCACCATCCTACTGAGATAAGAAAAACAATTGCCACTTTTTGTGAGTGTTGTAATAACCAAAAAATTCTTGTGGTCTTTCAGCCACATACATATTCAAGAACTAAAACACTTTTTAATGAATTTTTGACTGCTTTTAAAAAAGCTGATACAGTTTTTTTAATCAAGACATATGCAGCAAGAGAAAAATATGATGCGACATCAAGTGCTTTCGCTTTATATAAAAAGCTTAAAACATCTCAGGAATGCAAGTACTATGCCAGTTTCAATATAGCTCAAAAAAATATTAAAAAGTATTTAGATAAAGGCTATGCTGTGTTAATATTGGGTGCTGGTGACATAGATGAACTGGCATATTCGTTTTCTCCAAAAAATGAAGGGGAAAAACATCAAACAAAATGTTGACATCTATTTTAATTTATGTTAACATACATAAGCAAATTTTATTTAGAAGGTGAATAATATGAAACAAGACATACATCCAAATTATCATGAAGTTACAGTTACCTGTGCTTGTGGAAACACTTTCAAGACAGGTTCTTGTGTTAAAGGTGACACAATAAAGGTTGACATTTGCAACAAGTGCCATCCATTCTTTTCTGGAAAGCAAAAGATTGTTGACGTTGGTGGAAGAGTCGAAAGATTCAAAAAGACACATAATGTATAATTACTTGCCACGATACTTTCTATCGTGGCTTTTTATTGTTTATTTGTGTGCAAATAGTTCATAATATTTTTATGGAAAAAATATTTGCAATGCCATGTCTGTATGGTACGGGGTTTTATTACAATAAAAATAGCGCTTTGGCATATGTTGACCAAAGTGGAAAGACACATATTTCGTCAGAGAAAAATAAGGTTAAGATGATCTACCATAACTTTATTTTTCTCCGTGGACTTGAATATTTGATTTTTGGCTTTTACTTTTTTGTCAAAAATTTGGTCAAGATGCCTTTTGAAAATGAAAACAAAGTGGCAAAGAACGTATCCAACAGCCTAAATATCAGTATAAAGTATGTTTTGGGTACTTTCTTTGCTGTTGTTTCATTGATATTTGCTTTACTACTTTTGGGATACATTCCTGCCAGATTGTCCGTTTTAATAGGTGGATATAATCAAAACACATTTTTAAATAGGTTATTGGTGGCATTAATCAAGGTGATCTTTCTCTATTTAATTTTATTATCGATTAAATATTTAACTCCTTTTAGGCAGTTTTATCGTTTCAATGCTTGCGGCAATTACATTTTAAATGAGGAAAAAAGTATTCATAAGCCTACAAACTATTTAAATTACTTGGTTTTTAGTTTTTGTTTCACTTTTATTGTTTTATCGCTAATTGGTCTTACTGCAAATACCTTTTATAAACCAATATTAAACTTGATTATTTCACTTTTTTGCTTTACAATATGTTATGAAATATTACTTCTTTTAGAGCAAAGTAAGTTTGATTGGCTTAAAAAAAGTTGCATTATTACCTCTTTTTTGGTCACAGAAAAACCATCATCAACAGAAATTTACATTGCTCTTTCAGCCTTTAGTGAAGTAAAATTCATGAGAAATAGGAAAAGGACAATTGTGAATACAGAGAATTTTAAAGATCAGGAAATAAGTTTTTCCTCTGTTTATGCAGAAAACAAACAACGCCTAAAAAATGCAGGTATAGATGACATAAGTGAACTTGAGTTTTTGATGTGTGAAGTGCTAAACGTAAAGAGAGGGAAATTGCGATTAATAACCAAAATTAAAGAAACGCAAAAAAAGCAAATTGAAGATGCTGTGAAACGTCGCATTGAAGGCGAACCTATAACCAAAATATTTGGCCGTACAAACTTTTTTGGATATGATTTTATTGTGACCAAAGATGTACTCTCTCCCCGAATGGAGACTGAACTATTGATTGAAACTGTTATAAAATTTTGCAAAGATAAAAAGCGAGTTTTGGATATAGGCACTGGAAGTGGCGTTATTGCAATTTGCATAGCCAAAAAGACTGATGCGAATGTGACAGCCACAGATATTTCAAGTAAGGCATTGCAGGTCGCAAAGAAAAATGCAGAAAAGAACAATGTTAAAGTCAACTTTAAACTTTCTGATTTGTTTTTAAACTTGAAAAGTGTAAAGAAGTTTGATATAATAGTAAGTAATCCACCATATATATCGTCAGATAGCATTGAAAATCTTGACGTAGAGGTCAAAAATTTTGATCCACATCTTGCACTTGACGGTGGGAGTGATGGATTAAAATTTTATAGAAAAATCATAATGCTTGCTCCAAAACATCTGGCAAAAAATGGAAGAATTTTTTTTGAAGTAGGTAAAGGTCAAGCAAAAGAAGTCGCAAAACTTTTACAAGATGATTTTGAGGACATTGTGGTGATTAAAGATTACAATAAAATTGATAGAATAGTTTATGCTAAATTAAAATCAAAAAGGATTTCAAAAAAATGATTGAACAAACATCGTTAATTAAACAACGTTATGACGAATTAACAAAATTGTGTATTGATCCAGAGGTTATTGCTGACAACAAACGATGGCAAAAATTGGTTAAAGAGCGTAGTAGTATTGAAGAAATCGCTAATTTACACGATGAACTTGTGAAACTTAATAAAAATTTAGAAGACAGCAAAAAGATATTGGCAACTGAGACCGACAGTGATATGCGCCAAATATTCAAAGAAGATGTACTAGAAACTGAGAAAAAAATTGAAGATATAGAGCAAAAATTACAAATACTGTTACTTCCAAAGGATGAAAACGATGATAAGGATGTAATACTTGAAATTCGTCCTGCAGCTGGAGGTGAGGAGGCATCTTTGTTTGCTTCAACCTTGATGAACATGTACATTGGTTATGCAGAGAAAAATGGTTGGCAAGTGAGTGTCAATGAGCTTGAAGAGACCGAGCTTGGGGGCTTGAAAGTTTGCAGTTTGACAATAAAGGGCAATGATGTCTTTAGCAAACTCAAATTTGAAAGTGGCGTGCACCGCGTTCAGCGTGTTCCTGAAACTGAGTCGCAGGGACGTGTACATACTTCCACCGTGACTGTCGCAGTACTTCCAGAAATGGAAGAAGTAGATTTTGAAATATTGGATAAAGACCTGAAAATAGATACATATAGAAGTAGTGGCGCAGGTGGACAACATGTAAATAAAACAGAAAGCGCTATAAGAATAACGCATCTTCCAACAGGAATAGTCGTTGCTTGTCAGGATGAACGTTCTCAGATTAAAAATCGAGAAAAAGCAATGAATATCTTAAAGTCTAAACTTTATGATTATTATAAAACTCAGATAGACTCAAAATACAGCGAAAATAGAAAAAATCAAGTGGGAACTGGTGACCGAAGTGAGAGAATTCGTACCTATAATTTTCCACAAGGACGTATAACTGATCATAGGATTGGTTTTTCGCTGTTTAACATGGATGCGTTTTTGGCGGGGGATATTGGCGAAATGATAGAAAAGCTTCAAGAATATGAACAACAAAAAAAGCTTGAGGCAATCAGCAAAAATTAAAATGGAGGTTAAATGGCAGATTATAATAAGTTTGTAAGAGATAATGATGCGGCTTTGGCAGGTTTGCTCGGGGAATTTGATGCTGACGATAAATACGTCATAGATCCTATTGTTTTACAAGAACTTGTGAAAATCAATAAACTCATTACACAATATAAAGAAAAATATATCATCTGTCATGCCGAAGTTGATGATTTCAAAATCAATTTTCAAATAAATTTTGCCGACGATGCTTTTGAGGGTAAGAGGTATTCTTCACTTTATGTAAAGGAAAGTTACACAAGTTTGAGTAAACAATTTGAACTCGTTACATTTGTTGCCAGTTCTTCTCAAAACCTTAATGCTGGATTCATGGAAGAGCTTAGACAGACATTTAATCTATTGACGTTAGAAGATCTGGGTGAAGGAAAATCCATAAAATCTAGTAGTGAACTTTTAAAAAATTTATTGAATGGAAAGAGGACCGTCACTCAATTGATGATAAATGAAATGAGTGAACAAAATCGTAAGTATATAAATGATATTTTAAAAATTCTTAGAAACACAGAGCAATTTGAAATTTTGTTTAAAATATACAAAGAAAGAGTTTCAAAACTTAAAATAGAGAATAAGAGTGCAAAGTATTTTGATGCTGTAAAAAAAATTCTTGATGAATTGGTGCTAGAGCATTACACTGAATTCAGTGAGGAGGCTAGAACTTGGCTTGATAAAATAAACAAAGATTACATGGCGATATATAATCAAAAAAAGGCGAAAGTTATTGCCAAACCCGAAGAAAAAAAGAAGATCATCGTCAAGAAAAAGGAATCAAAAGCGAGTAAAAGTAAGCCATTTAAACACAGTTATTTTGAATTTAAATTTAATAACAACATTTTGAGCTTTGATCCGTCTGCATTCATCTTATTTAAAAAAGAGGGCACAAAAGTTAATGACAAACCCAAATACAGTTCAAAAAATCAATATATGTCAAAGCCTTTTTTCAAAAATGATTTTATTAATAATGCAATTGATTCTTTTGAACCAATTTTACAAAGGGAAGCTTCAAAGACCCTGCAAGATTTAAGTGAAGTCAGAAATATGACCTATGCTGTTCGGCAATCACTTCAACATAAACTTGAAACAACTGTGGATAAAAATGATCAGGAAAAGGATTTTGAAATGTAAAAAAAAATTAGTCTTATGACTAATTTTTTTCATTTTGTGTTATTTTGACATTCCTTGATTTTTTTCCAAATCATTAAGTCTTTTTGATTCTTGCATCAACACGACAGGAAGATTTGAGTCTACAAATAAGAAATTTGGATCACAAAGTATTTTTATTAATTCTTGCCAATTTAAAATCTGACCGTCAACATATGCTTGTTCAAGAACATTCTTATTTTCAAGCACAACCACACCAAAGTTAGACAAATTTTGTCTAACACGTTCGTTGTTTGGATTTTTGAGCATCATGTCAGCAAGACTTTGCAAATATGCTTTTTTAGGGTCATTATCGCTCATAACCTTGATGCGTGTTTCTGATAATTTTGTGAGTCTGCCAAAGTTGCAAATATCACTTATCAAAGTGATTATCCTTTGATTGAAATCAATATAATCATCACCAGAAATATTAGCTATCCCTACTGAGCGTAGACTGACAAGGACCGGAATTGATTTTTGTGTGTTAGCCATGAAATACCTTCCTTAAAATTTATTTCATAAGTAATATAGCACATATTTTTAAATTTGTAAATAGGCATTTTAAAAATATTTTGTATAACATTCAGTAATTTTCAAAAAATAACTTTGTGAAAGCTTATGTTAAAAACACTTTGATCTTAAGTACGTGTATGCTGTTATCCAAGATGCTGGGGGCACTATATAGAATCCCGCTCTCAAACATTTTGGGTACTGAAGGTATTGGACTATATCAGATGGTTTTTCCTGTCTATTCTTTGTTTTTGGTGGCAATAACGGGAGGTATGCCTGTGTATGTGGCACAAAAGGTATCAAAATTTCGTGCCAACAATGATAATGAAAGCATAAATAAAGTTATAAAAAATTCAGTTGTGCTCAGTATGATAATTGCGATAATATTTTGCTTTGTGTTGATTGTCTTTTCCATGCCACTGGCATACTTGCAAGGGAACAAAAATGCCTATCTTGGATACATAACTGTTGCAATAAGTATTATTTTTTCTGCGATAACCTCAGTGTACAAGGGTTATTTTCAAGGCATGGAGGTTATGTCTTATAATGCAGGAGCAACAATTATAGAGCAAATCATAAAGCTTTGTGTTGGACTTTTAGGTGCGATTTTTTTATCTAGATTCGGTATAATATATGCTGTTTGTGGCGCCTTTGCGGGTGTGCTTGCCAGTGAAATAATCACTTTTATATTTATGTTTTTCATGATTAAAAAGTTCAATACATCAAATACAAAGGGCTACGTTAATGCAGTGTATGTAAAAAAGATTTTTAAACAATTTTTGCCAATAAGTCTTGCATCAATTATTTTGCCATTGTCTTCTTGCGTGGATAGTTTTTTGGTGGTTAACCTGCTGCTGTATACAAAAGTTGATGTTTCAACGGCTACATCATTATTTGGTATAGCTACTGGCATGGTCGCGCCTATGATTAATTTTCCAATACTTTTGTGTGGGACTATTTCTACGGCATTTTTGCCGACATTAGTTTACATGGTTGAAAAAAAGCAACCCACAAAAGATATAGTGAGTGGTACATACTTTTTTGTTTGGCTTTTCAGTTTGCCCTGTGTGTTTGGTTTTATTGCAATAGCACCATATATCATCAATTTGTTTTTCCCATCCATAGAAAGTCAATTTGTTCAAACTGCAATAATCTATCTTTGTATATCTTCTTTTAATATAATATACCTATCAATCACACAGATCTCAACAAGCATTCTAAACGGCTTTGGCAAATTTAAATTACCTTTTGTAATCCAGACTTTTGCTTTCATCTTAAAAAATGTTATTTTTATTCCTTTGGTTTTAACAACCAAACTTGGCATAATATCACTTTGTGTTGCAACAACGATAAGCGAAGGTTTAACATGCATTTTAGAGTTATATTTGACAAGAAAAAATACACTAATAAATTTAAAATTGAAAAAAATTTTAGTACCATTATTTTCGGCAATAATTATGTTTATTTTCGCAATAGTATTAAATAGATATTTGCATTTAAATCAATATTTAAATCTATGTATAATAGTTTTTATTTCAGTGATAACATATTTTGGAATTTGCTTTGCCTTTGGTGTGATTAAAATAAAAGAAATAAAAAATATGTTTAATAAAAATAAAAGTGTAAATAAAATAAAATATGAATAAAAAACAATTTATTGATGAATTAAAAAAACGGGTCAATATGCCTAGAAATATTGTTGAAAATAATTTTGATGTTACCTTATCTTTGCTTAAAGAAGTACTTTTCAAAGGTGAAAAATTAAAAATAAAAAATTTTGGAATTTTTTATTTTAAGCAAATTAAAGAAAGGTTATTTTTCAATCCCCAAAAAAATTCCACTATGCTTTGCCCACCCAGAAAAGTTATAGTATTTAAATGCAGCAAAAAGTTGCTTTAACTACACAAATAAAGTAAAATGTTCGTATGAAGATAAAAGATATTGAGGTTGGAAGTTTGTTTTTGGCTCCGATGGCTGGAGTGAGTGATGTGGGATTTAGGCGTGTTTGTAAAATGCTTGGCGCTGACCTTACATATGTAGAAATGATAAATGTCAATGCTCTATTGCGTGACAATGCTCACACAAAAGAGTTGCTTCAAACATGCGATGAAGAAACCATAAAGGTGGTACAAATTTTTGGACATGATGCAAATGTGATCGCAAAAGCCATCCAAAGTGAAGCCTTGCAAAAATTTGACATCATAGACATAAACTTTGGATGTCCGGCACCAAAGATTGTAAAAAATGGTGATGGTAGTGCACTTTTAAAGCATTTGGATAAAATTGCAGACATTTGTAAAACATGCACACAGGCCACCACAAAACCTGTAACTGCAAAAATCAGGATAGGATTTGATGAAGGGGAGAATGTTGCCGTTCAAGTTGCACAAATTTGTGAGCAAAATGGCATTAGTGCCATAACTGTTCATGGGAGGACGCGTGCACAAATGTACAGTGGAGATGTTGACTACCAAACAATAAAAAAAGTAAAGCAAAGTGTGTCTATTCCAGTCATAGGCAATGGCAATGTCTTTGATAAACAAAGCTATGAAAAAATGCTTTCTACGGGTGTGGATGGCATCATGATTGCTCGTGGTGCACTTGGCAAACCATGGATTTTTTCAGAACTTAAAGGGCTAAGTTTGCCAAACAAATTTGATGTTATTAAATGTCATGTGGATACTTTGAAAAAATATTATAGCGAGGAAGAGCTGTGCATAACACTTCGAAAACATTTTTTGTGGTATACAAAAGATGTGCCTGGGGCGGCAAAATATAGGTTGCAACTTGCAACTACAAAAAGTTTGAATGAAAGTCTAGACATTTTAAAATCATTGTTTTGAAATTTCAATTGTGGGCAAATATCGTCAAATTTTATCAAAATGTTTGATGTTTTTTCTCGTATATAATAAAATATAATAAAAGCGAGGGGAAGAAAAATGAAAAGAACTATTAAAGATATAGATGTTGCAGGAAAAAGAGTTTTTTTAAGAGTGGACTTTAATGTTCCACTTGATGACAGTGGAAATATTACTGATGCAAGCAGGATAATAAAGGAATTACCGACAATAAAATATCTAATTGCCCATGACGCAAGGGTGATTATATGTTCTCACTTGGGAAGGCCAAAGGGCGAACCTAATCCAAGGCTCAGCATGCTTGTAGTTGCCAAATATTTGGTAGGCGTTTTGCATTGCAAAATAAAGTTCTCGCCAAATGCCGTTGGTGAGCAAGCTCAGAAAATGGCAGATGAACTTAATGACGGCGAGGTGCTTGTACTTGAAAATATCAGGTTTTACAAAGAGGAAGAAGAAAATTCCCCTATATTTGCAAGCAAATTAGCATCCCTTGCAGACATCTATGTCAATGACGCTTTTGGTACTGCCCATCGCAAACATGCTTCTATTTATGGTGTGGCAAAGCTGCTTCCAAATGCTGTGGGTTTTTTGATGGGGAATGAAATCAACACCATTTCCGAAGTCTTAGAAAAACCTGACCACCCTTTTGTTGCCATCTTGGGTGGTGCAAAGGTGAGTGATAAACTGGCTGTTGTTCACAATTTGATTAAACTTTGTGATACTGTGCTTATCGGTGGGGGGATGGCATATACATTTTTAAAGGCCAAAGGTGTAAACATTGGGAAGTCACTTTATGAAGAAGAGTGCCTTGAAGATGCAAAATCTATATTGGAGGAGGCAAAGCAAAATAACAAACCGTTAATTTTGCCTGTGGATCACATTGCATCAACAATACTTAGCCCAAATTCGGAGGCTTACAAAATTAGTACCCAGGATATTCCGGACTCTTTGGTTGGACTTGATATTGGTAAAAAAACAATCAAGTTGTTTGTTAAAAAAATAAAAGAGGCGAAGACAATAATTTGGAATGGGCCTATGGGAGTGTTTGAATATGATGCTTTCAAAAAGGGTACCAAAAAGATTGCCAAAGCAGTTGCCAAAAATCATGGCAAAACAATCGTCGGTGGTGGAGATAGCATTGCAGCACTGCACGCATTGAAATTGGATAAAGATATTTATCACATATCCACTGGTGGTGGTGCAAGTTTGAAACTTATTGCGGGAGAATCTTTGCCTGGTGTTGATGTTATTACTGATATTTAAAAAGGAGATTTATGAAAAAGTTTGTTGTTGCTAACTTTAAGATGAATACAACTTTAACTGAGTTTGGCGCTTATCTCGACGAATTTTTACCAAGAGTTAAGGATTGTAAGAGTAACATAATATTGTGTATTCCGGCAACGCATTTTCATGTTGCGAATCAAAGGCTTAGTGCGACATCAATAAAATTTGGTGCACAAAATATTTCAAGCGAAGAAAGTGGAGCACACACTGGAGAAATATCCAGTTTGATGGTCAAAGATTGTGGTGCATTTTGCACACTTGTTGGGCACAGTGAAGTAAGAAAAAAATTTAAAGAAAGCTTTGAAACAATAAACCAAAAAATCATCAGAGCACTTGCTGTAAACTTGAAAGTAATTTTGTGCATCGGCGAAACAAAGTATGAAAGGATAAACAAAAAAACTCAGCAAGTTCTAAGGCGACAACTTGAAGTGGCATTGAAAGGCCTTTACGAAAATGAATTAAAAAATGTAATTATAGCTTATGAGCCAATTTGGGCAATAGGCAGTGGGAAAACGCCATCGGTTAAAGATGTGGAAATTGCAGCGAATGACATAAGAAACATAATTGCTGACAACTTCACATCACGTTCGGCAGAAAAAATCAACATATTATATGGTGGCAGTATAAACGAAAATAACTGCTCTGTCTTTTCTAAAATTAGGGGAATAAATGGCCTGTTGGTCGGTGGAGCTTGCCTAAATCCTAAAAGTTTTGCAAATATTTGCAAATGACATTAAAATTTTTTAAATATTTTTGGAGCGAAAGACGAGATTCGAACTCGCAACCGCTGCCTTGGGAAGGCAATGCTCTACCATTGAGCCACTTTCGCATATTTGTTTGACTTTTAAAGTGTACTAATAATTACTTCAAAAGTCAAACAAATATTTTATTTATGATTTTGCAATTCATTTTTTATATTTTCAAGTTGTTGCTTAATTGTTTCATTTTCAAGCATTTGTTTTGGAAGTGATTTTATAAACTTATACTTTTCGTATTTGGTTGTAAGTATTTCTTCAAATATTTTTGGAAGTATTTTATCATGACAAATTATATTTAAGCTTATGTAGGGTAATATCTCTTTGTAGGTTTGTGGGGCAGTATCCATTAAAAAGATATTAAAATCAACATCTTCGGTGCTGGATATTATATGATCATCATCAATTGTTGCACCACATCTGACAGTGTTTCTTGATGCAAGAATTTGTCTTACCATTTGGACAAGTTCACTTTTTTTGTTTGGTACTAAATTTGTATTTCGTTTAAAAATTTGTATTGTTAAACTTCTTGCGAAATCATTAGTCAAAATTCCGCACTTATAACCTTTACGATCATATATTGCACAGTTTAGTAAAATGTGGTTGTAAAACTCACCACATTTTATCTCTTCTGGCAGGTTTACATTTTCAAAATTATTATTTCTTAGAAAATGATTGTACAAAATTTCGGAATAATAAAGAATTGATTCTTTCTTTAACCCAACAAAATTTGTGGATTTGTGCTTTAAAAGATATTGCTTAGTGTTATAAAAATATTTTATTAAATCTTGTTGTATGTATTTTGTAAAGTAACTGAAGTCTTGTGCAGACAGATGATCCAAAGATATAATCTGACTAAAATTAATTTCTTTATTTTCGCTTTTTGCTTTTCTTAATGCAAGACTTAGTAGTGTTTTATAGCACTCTGTTAAAAGCAATCTTGTATCTGGTGTGTGTGTCACACCAAAGGCATTATGTGTGATTGACACTCTCATGTATGTATCGAGTTGAAGGATGAATTTTAATGCTTTGTTCTCGTTATTTAAGTAAAATACTTTTTGCATTGCATTTATGAGATAATCAATTCCTTTTCCAGAGAGATGAGCAATTTTACAGTCATCTTCGCCAACTAATTTTTCTAGTGAAGACATGATGTTTGCACAAAAATTGTAAACGGTAATAACTTCTGAAGGTCTTTTGTTTAAAGGTAAAAATTTTTCTGTATAATGTTGATTTAGTCCCTCATTTGCGCCGTAACCAAAGTTTGTACACAAGACATGCTTGTCGTCAAGTTCAACGTCATATCTTTTGTTTAGTCCGATGCATCTAAACCCATGGACGCACTCAGTGCCAATGGCATGCATAATTTCGTGCAGGTAAACATCAAAGTCATTAATGCGCCTAATGTCTAATAAAATTGTATTATTTTCATGAATATATTCAGAACTTGTTAGGTCATATTTTACATCAATTTTTATATCTTTTAATTTGGCCTTGATTCGTTCATGCAAACATTTTGGTGTATTTAAAAGAAGAATTTCCAAAATTTCTTTTTCCCACACCGATATGTCTTCCAATTTTTTTATTTTTCTGGCATTTATGAGCTTGGTCGAATATATCATAAAAAATCCTTTGCTGACATTTTAGCATATGACAATTTTTGAGTCAACATTTGTTTTTTTTGAGTATATATATCATATGAAATACTTTTCTAAAAGATATCTTTACGCACAAAACCTCATATATAATTACAAATATCTTTGCAAAAAAAGTGGTCATAAAATAATTGCAGTTGTCAAAGCAAATGCATATGGTCATGGGGAAAAACAAATAACAAAAATTCTTTCGCCATATTGCGATTTTTTTGCTACAGAAAACTTGGATGAGGCATTGGTTATAAGAAAGATGAACAAACATGTAAAAATATTAATTTTGGGTTATTGTGCCGATTATCCTTGCGCTGGAGATAACGATATAGCCATAACTTGTGACAATTTGGAACAAATCAAAAAGATACAACAGTGTGATAAAAAAGCGAAAATTCATTTGAAAATAAATACAGGAATGAATCGACTAGGATTAAAATCTCTAAGGCAATTCACAAAAATACTAAAATATTTAAAAGATAACGACAAAATTATATTAGAAGGTATTTTTACTCATTTTTTTGACACTTCAAGCAAGGAAATTACTTATGCACAAATAGATATATTTAAAAAATATCTACATATTTTAAAAAAATATAATTTTAATGACATAATTATCCATGTTGGAGGAAGTGGTGCAATAAATTATGATGTGGATTTTGTAAATTACATCAGGTGTGGTATAGCGCTTTATGGCTACTTTTATCCCGGCATGAAACCAGTTCAGACAATTGAAAGTCAGGTCATAAAAATTACACGAGTGAAAAGGGGAGAATTTGTTGGGTATGGTCAATGCAAGATCAAACGCAATATAAAGGTCGCGGTAATTCCACTTGGCTATGCAGACGGACTACCTAGGCATTTTGAAAAGTTGTATGTCTTGTATGGAAAAACTAAATGCCCAGTTGTTGGAAAAATTTGTATGGATATGTTCATGGTGGATATCTCTCACACCAAATTAAAGGTTGGAGAATTTGTTAAAGTTTTTTTTGATGCCTCTCTTTGGGCAAAAGGCGATTACACTGAGTACAATGTCTTGACGGCTCTTAACAATTGTAGAGCCAACACTTTTATTGTGGTTGAAAAATAAATTTTAATGTGTTATAGTGTTGGCATGAGAATTATTGCTGGAAAATATAGGGGGACAAAGTTATCTCCTCCCAAAAGTACAAATATAAGACCAACGGGAGACAAGGTCAAGCAGGCGATATTCACCAAACTTCAATTTTTTGTTAACGATAAAGTTGTGCTTGACCTTTTTAGTGGCAGTGGTGCACTTGGGATAGAGGCATTGAGCCGAGGTGCAAAATTTGTGTATTTCGTTGACAAAAGTCGAGAAAGCATTGCTCTCACACGAAAAAATTTGGAAAAAATCAATGGTGGATATAAAGTTATCTTCTCAGATTACCAAAGTGCACTAAAAAGTTTTTTGGAGCCTTTTGATCTTATTATTTTGGATCCACCTTACGCAAGTGGAGTATATGAAAATTGCCTGCAGATAATTTATGAAAAAAATTTATTAGCAAAAGATGGCATAATTGTCTGCGAAAGAGATCAGACAAAGCCAATTAACTCCACATTATTTGATTTAATCGACTCAAAAAATTACGGCACGGTAAGTGTTGATTACTTTGTAAATAGAGGATAATATGAAATATACATGCACAAAAGATACAATCATAATCGAAGATACTAAAGATTTTGACATTTCACATATCCTAGAGTGTGGACAAGTTTTTACATACAAAAAAAATGCTGAAAACGACTATGATGTTTATTCTTGCGACCAATTTGCAAATGTTAAACTTTTAGACAACAAATATGTGATAACTTGCACAGATGTGAATTACTTTGTAAATTATTTTGATCTTGACACCGACTATGGCATAATCAAAAAAAATCTTGGAAAAAGCAAATACATAGTTGATGCTATAAACTTTGGTCATGGCATAAGAATTTTAAAACAAAATTTGTTGGAAGTTATAATCGGTTTCATAATCTCTGCAAACAACAACATAAAAAGAATTATGACCACCATGCAAAAGATTAGGGAATACGGCGAGAAAAGAGGGGGCTATTATGCTTTTCCTTCTTTGGATGTTTTGCAAAATATAACAATCGATGAGTTTAAAGACATGGGTGCAGGATACAGAGCAGAGTACCTTTATGACACCATAAGACGACTAAAAAAAGTGGATTTTGAAAAAACATATAAACAAGACACTTCTGCCCTTAAAAAATGGCTATTATCCTTAAAAGGTGTGGGGCCTAAGGTGGCTGATTGCATTTTGCTTTTTGGTTATGGCCGTTGCGACTGTTTCCCTGTTGACACTTGGATCGAAAAGGTGTATGTTGACCTTTTTCATAAAAAGGAAAACAGGATAAAAATGTCGAGTGATCTTATAAAATATTTTGGTGAATATGCAGGGTATGCCCAACAATACCTCTTTTTCTATAGGCGATCTTTCGTAAAGTAATAAGGTATTGCAATTTGAGTATGTGTATGATATAATATGAATGGAAATTAGTTTCAAAGGAGGCTGATATGAACACATCAATTTTGCTTGCTGG
Organism: uncultured Clostridia bacterium; assembly: GCA_944383375.1. Classification (GTDB taxonomy): domain Bacteria; phylum Bacillota; class Clostridia; order Christensenellales; family UBA1242; genus UBA5893. Next base: position 23,586 of record CALWPG010000007.1, read on the forward strand.
CAGTGCGTGGAATGAGTTTGTTTCAATTTTCACTGGTGAGTTTGCTTGGCTTACAATTCTATTTATGGTAGTGGGTATGATACTATGCATCATTGAAGCGATAATTCCCGGTTTCGGTATTTTTGGAATAGGTGGAATCCTCTGCGAAGTGGCTGCCGTGATCGTCAATGCAACTTTGTGTAATGGTTCACCACTTCAAGTTCTTATTTTGATTTTAATTTTGACACTTGTTACACTACTCATATTTTTACTTTTTGTTCGTTCTGCACGTTTTGGAATACTTGGCAAAACTGCAATCGTTGAAAACAAAACCACAATTCCTAAAGATTATGGAGAACAAGATAGCCAAAAGCTTAAAGATTTGATTGGAAAGGAAGGTATTCTTATTACAGAATGCCATCCAATTGGGACCGTTAGAATAGGTGAGGAAGTCTACGAAGTTAGCTCCAAAGGTCCAATCATTCCAAAAGGTGATGTAGTTAAAGTAGTGGCTGTTGAAGATAATATAATTTATGTGAGTAAAATCACTTACTAAAAAGGAGCATATATAATGATGAATTTATTACTTATGGAACTTTGGGCAAGTATAACACTTTGGGTACTGTTGGGCGTACTTTTGGTACTTATTGTTGTGATGTTTGCAATAGTCCCAATAAAAACTTGGTTTGTTGCCCTTGTTTCAGGTGCGCACGTTTCAATGGCGAGACTCATTGGTATGAAGATGCGTAGAATCAAAGTTGCACCAATTGTTGATGCTTACATCATGGCGAGAAAGGCAGGTATCACTGTAGACATAAGTGAACTTGAAACTCATCAACTTGCAGGTGGTGACATACAAAAGGTAATCAATGCGTTGATTTCAGCACACAGTGCAAAAATCAATTTACCAGTGGATCTTGCAAAGGCCATTGACCTTGCAGGTCGTGATGTGAATTTGGCAGTTAGAAATAGCGTTACTCCAAAAGTTATGGAAACTGATTGGATCAGCGCTGTGGCAAAAAATGGTATTGAACTTAAAGTTAAAGTTCGTATAACCGTTAGGGTAAACATTGCAAGACTTGTTGGTGGAGCAGGTGATGACACCATCTTGGCACGTGTTGGTGAAGGTATTGTCACAACCGTAGGTTCTGCAGAGACTCACACCGAAGTGCTTGAAAATCCAGACTTTATTTCTCAAAAAGTGCTTGACAAAGGTCTTGACACTGGAACAGCATATGAAATTTTGTCCATAGATATTGCAGATATTGATGTTGGAAAAAATATCGGTGCTGACCTTATGAAAGACTCTGCTGAAGCAAAAAAAGTTATTGCTCAAGCTGAAGCCGAAGAGCGCCGTGCCATGGCAGCAGCTCATGAACAGGAGATGAAGGCAAAGACCCAAGAAATGCAGGCAATGGTTTTGGCTGCACAAGCCGAAGTGCCAAAAGCGATGGCCGAGGCCATAAAAAATGGCAAGATGGGCGTGATGGATTATTACAGAATCCAAAATCTTACCTCCGACACGGCTATGCGCAATGCAATTGCAGGAGTTGATCCAAACAATGCCAAAAAGCCACCAAAAATTTAAACCAGGGAGGCTTGTATGGTTGCAATTATAATCATTTGTGTTGTAGTTTTTATACTTGTAGTCTTGCTTTTTAACTATCGCACCATTGTGGATAAAATTAAAAGCAAAAAGCAATCAAAAAAAGAAAAAGATGTAGAAAAACCAAAGAAAGAAAAGGTTACTTTCACCGAGGATTTGGTAAAGAAAAATACAGACAATTTAAAACGTCCAATTGAAGAAGAATACACCGTTGAGCCCTTCGTTATGGCAGATGAAGATGAACTCAAGGAGTTGGAATCAAAAAGTAAAGCAAGCGGTGGTAGACGAAGTGGAGATATAAAGACCATTTCCAATATTGATGTTGAGGTTGAAGAACTTGACGATGATGAAGACTATACACCCACCTTTGACAAAAAAAATACAATTGCTGATCAAATTAAAAACTTACCACCTGAAATAAAGGCTTTGCTTCTTAGTGATCTTTTGGACAAAAAGGACTAAAGTTTGTGTCATTCCTAGGAAGTACGATGAGGAATCTCAACCGCTTGTCATTCTGAGGAGCGAAGCGACGTGAGAATCTCTGAGATTTCTCGCTTCGCTCGAAATGACAAATATGGTGCTCGAAATGACAAGAGGTGGGTCGAAATGACAAAAAGTATTGTGTGAAACGACATATGGTCAAGAACTATGTTGTTTTACACTTTTTTATTTAAAAATTTTAATATAGTGTCAAGTGATGCATCTAAATTTGCGTCGTTGTCTTTGAAAATCCTATCCAATTTTTCAAGGTAAGCATTAAGCATTGCCTTGCCTTTTGAAGTTATTCTATAAGTTATTGTTCTTCTATCCACATTGTCGTGTAAACTTTCAATAAGCCCACTTTCAATCATCTTTTTTGTGAGCAGTGCTAAGTTAGATTTCACAATACCGAGCTTTGAAATCAAAATTTGAGGAGATACATTTTTGTATTCATCAATAAAATAGAGCACCTTTAATTGATTGTTAGTTGCCTCATTTTTGGTTAGATTACATATGGTTTGACTTAAAGCCTTAATTTCCAATAACTTTCTAGCATTCATATTTCTATGATAAAATTTTAAACAAATTATGTCAATAAAAAAAGTTGCACTTTTTTTTTAATTCTTTTAAAATTAAATTATGGTTTTAGAAGGGACAATAGAAGAGATTATTTTCAGGAATGATTCAAATGGTTACACAGTTGCAGTGCTTAGCCACAAAGATGAATACACCACTTTTGTTGGTAAGTTTTTGCAGCTTCACATAGGAGAAAATGTCAGGCTGGTTGGCAAGTTTGTGACCAATGCAAAATATGGTGAACAATTTAGTGTTGAAAGCAGTGAAGTCATATACCCAAGCACCATATCTGGAATAAAAAAATATCTTGCAAGCGGGTTAATCAAAGGTGTTGGGCCTGTCACCAGTGAAGCCATTGTTGACAAATTTAAAGAAAACACCTTGCAAGTGATTGAGTTTACACCCAACAGATTGACAGAAGTGAAAGGAATAAGTGAAAAAAAAGCCATCATGATTGGTGAGGCTTTTTCTGAACTTAAGAAATTGCAAAACAGTGTTATGTTTTTGCAAAGTTATGACATCACCACAAACATGGCACTAAAGATTTATGAAAGGTATCAGGAAGACACTGTTGAACTTGTCAAGCAAAACCCATACAGGATGGTTGAAGAGATTGACGGAATTGGTTTCGCCACTGCCGACAAGATTGCAAGGAAAATGGGAATAAGTGAAAGCAGTGAATTTAGAATGAGAGCCGGGATGCTCCATTGTCTGAATGACAATAGTGAAAAAAATGGTAGCACTTTTATGCCAAAAGAAGTTTTGTTTAAGAACTTAAGTGAACTTTTGGGTTTGCAAATAGATGATTACCGGGAGCAGTTTAAAAATGTACTTGAAAATTTGGTTTTTGATAAAATTGTCGTAAGTTTTTTCAAACATCCATATAACGTGGTTATGCTAACAAAATATTATATTGTTGAGACTCAAATTGCGCAGAAATTGGCGCTTCTTAACACATGTGCTCAGCAAGAGGACATTGAGCTTAGCTCAGAAATTGAGCAGTTTGAAAAGTTGAATAAAATTGTGTTTGACCAAAGTCAAAAACTGGCCATTACAAACAGCATTCAAAAGGGCGTAAATGTCATTACAGGTGGACCAGGAACTGGAAAAACCACAATAGTAAAATGTATTATGACCATATTAAAACAACAAAAGCTAAAAGTCATGTTGCTTGCTCCAACTGGAAGAGCCGCCAAAAGGCTTAGTGAAAGCACGGGAGAGGATGCAAAAACCATACACCGTGGACTTGAAGTTGATTTTAGAGGAGAGAATGGTAGGTTTGTCCACAACGACACAAATCCTTTGGAGGTTGATGCAGTTATAGTTGATGAGATGTCCATGGTGGATGTCATGCTTTTTTGTGCACTACTAAAAGCGCTCCCACGTGACTGCAAACTGATTTTGGTGGGAGATAAAGACCAATTGCCTTCTGTTGGCGCTGGAAATGTTTTGGATGATATTTTGAAAAGCAATGTCATAAATGTTGATTATTTGACAAAGATATTTCGTCAAGATAGTGGCAGTTTGATCATTTCAAATGCCCATTTGATAAATGATGGTCAAATGCCTATACTTGACAACCAAAGCCGGGATTTTTTCTTCGATGAAAAAAGCGATGTAAATGTAATTCGCGAAACTATTGTCGACATGGTGACAAGACGAATTCCAAATTTTATGAAAATTGATACAACAAAAATTCAAGTACTTGCACCAATGAAATCTGGTGTTTTGGGTATAGAGAATTTGAATAGATGCCTTCAAGACGTCATCAATCCACCCTCTGTCACAAAGTTAGAAGAAGTGGTTGGCTCCACTATATTTCGTGAAGGGGACAAGGTTATGCAAATGTCAAATAACTATGACCTTGTTTGGGTAAAAAGAGACGTATATTCAAGCGAAGAGGGAGCTGGAGTGTTTAATGGTGATATTGGTTACATTCACAAAATCAACAGACAGACATCTGAAATGACTGTTTGGTTTGAAGATGGCAGAGAATGTATATATCCACGGACAGAGATATCTCAGTTGTCTTTGGCATATGCTGTCACCATTCACAAAAGCCAGGGTAGCGAGTTTGATGTTGTTGTGATTCCGCTAATTAGCGGAACCGGCTTGATTTTGACACGTAATTTGATTTACACTGCCGTCACACGTGCAAAAAAGATGGTTGTTCTCGTGGGGGAAAAGAAGAATTTAAGACGCATGGTGTCAAATGTCTATACTGCAAAGCGCTTTACCATGCTCACTGACTTTTTACTGACGGCGACAGAAAAGGCTAAGCAATTGTTTGGGTGAGGTTATGTTTAAAAAATTATTTGATTTGGCAATAAATACACTATATCCCGACAACTTTACATGCAATTTTTGTCATGCAGAAATTTTTGATGATAATGGGCTCGCAACTTGCGAAGACTGTGATATGTCTTTGCCAAAGATAAATGGCAATATATGTCATCGCTGTGGCGATTTAATTTTGGACATGGCAACATATTGTGAAATCTGTAAATTTGAGCAAAAGGCATTTGAAATGAACAGGTCTGTGTTTTTGTATGACGGAGACATCAAAAACGCAATCAGAAGTTTTAAATTTGACAACGCAAAATATTGGCACAAAAGTTTTGCACATTATTTGGCAAAGGCATACAAACAATACGATTACAACTGCGACATAATTTGCTACGTGCCAATGTATAAAGATAGGCAAATTTCGCGTGGATACAATCAAAGTGAACTTTTGGCAACAGAACTTGGACATATTTTAAAAATCGATGTAAGCCATGAAAATTTGGTCAAGTGCAAAGATACAAAAAATCAAGTTGACTTAAATTTCAAACAAAGAAGAGAAAATCTTAGCGGCGCCTTTAAGGTGTTGGACAAGTCTAAGTTTAAAGGCAAAAACATTTTGCTTGTCGATGACGTCTACACCACCGGTTCAACACTGAATAACTGCAGTATGGTTCTTAAAAAAGCAGGTGCCAAAAATGTGTATTGTTTGACAATTGCACATGCGCATCAAAAAGATTGAAAAGTATTTTGAAAATATGTATTTTTATAGTAAAATGGTTCGGATAAGGAGAATATTATGGGCTTGTTTTCAGGCGAAAAGAAAAGACTTAAAGTTCTTGAAAAAATTGCTGACAAGGTAATTGAAAAAGAAGAAGAGTATAAGGAAATGGACAATGGCACTCTTGTCGATCAGACAAATGTGCTGAAAAAAAGATTGGAAAATGGCGAAACACTAAATGACATTTTGGTGGATGCATATGCCACCGTGAGAGAGGCATCTTCAAGAGTTTTGGGAATGCGTCATTTTAAAGTACAAATCATGGGTGGTGTAGCGCTTCATCAAGGTAGAATTGCAGAGATGAAGACAGGTGAAGGAAAAACATTGGTTGAAACCCTTCCCGCATACTTAAATGCACTTGCTGGAAAAGGTGTGCATGTTGTCACAGTCAATGAATATCTTGCAAAACGTGATGCTGAGTGGATGGGAAAAGTCTACAAGTTTTTAGGACTTAGTGTCGGTGTTGCAATAAGCGGCATGGACCCAAAAGCCAAAAAACAGGCATACGATTGCGACATAACATATTGCACAAACAATGAACTTGGCTTTGATTACCTTCGTGATAACATGGTGGTAGACAAAAAACAGCGAGTGCAACGTGGACAAAATTTTGCGATTGTGGACGAGGTTGATAGCATTTTGATTGACGAGGCTAGAACACCTCTTATTATTTCTGGTCGTGGAATGAAGTCCAGCGAAACATATTACACTGCCGACAAGTTTGCCAAGACACTAAAAAATGAAGAAGATTTTGAAATTGACGCAAAGATAAAAGCAATTCACTTGACCGAACAGGGTATAGAAAAGGCAGAAAGATATTTCAAGGTGGACAGTTTAAGCGATGTGGACAACTTGGAACTTGATCACCACATCATGAATGCACTAAAAGCCAATTTTATCATGAAGAGAGATGAAAACTACATTGTTCGTGAAGATGAAATTCTTATTGTCGATGAATTTACTGGCCGTTTGATGCAGGGCAGAAGGTACAGTGATGGACTTCACCAAGCCATTGAAGCAAAAGAAGGTGTCAAGATCAAAGATGAAAACAAGACACTTGCTACAGTCACCTTCCAAAATTATTTTAGATTGTATCACAAACTTAGTGGTATGACAGGTACTGCCAAAACTGAAGAGGATGAATTCAACGGCATATATAATGTCGATGTCATAACCATACCATCAAATAAGCCAAACAACAGAATAGATTACAACGACATCGTTTATCGTACAGAAAAAGGCAAGATAATGGCCATAATTGACGAAGTCAAAGAACGCCATAAAAATGGTCAGCCTATCCTTATTGGTACTATTACAATTGACAAAAGTGAGCTCATTAGTGAGGCGCTTACTCGTGCCAAGATCAAACACGTTGTTTTGAATGCTAAAAATCACCAAATGGAAAGTGAAATTGTTGCTCAGGCTGGAAGGCTTGGTGCAGTCACGATTGCAACCAATATGGCTGGTCGTGGAACAGACATTTTACTCGGTGGTAATGCTGAGTATATGGCAGTTAAAAAAATGCGTGATGAAAATTTTGAAGAAGATGAAATTTCTTTTGCTACATCTTTTGCACCTAGTGAAGATGAAAGATTACTCCATGCTCGCGAAGTATACAACGGTTATTACAAACAATTCAAAGAACTTACAGATAAAGAAAAAGAGCAGGTAATTTCTGCAGGTGGATTACACATTATTGGAACTGAAAGACATGAGTCCAGGCGTATTGACAATCAGCTGCGTGGAAGAGCTGGTCGTCAGGGAGACAGAGGTTCATCGGTGTTTTTCTTGTCACTTGAGGATGACCTTTTGACAAGGTTTGGTGGCGAAAGATTGCAAAAGGTGGCTGACTTTTTGAGGATAGACGATCAAACACCTCTTCAAATGCGCATGCTTACACGACAAATTGAAATGGCGCAAAAACGCATAGAGGCTCAAAACTATGCATCAAGAAAGGCAGTACTCAAATTTGACGATGTCATGAGTCAACAAAGACAAATCATCTACGGTGAGCGCAATAAAGTGCTTGATGGCATTGATGTTCACGAACAGATCATGGAGATGTATCCTGAGGTTGTTTCCAAGATATGTAACACCTATTTGGATGCGGACAAGCCTTATTTTGAATGGGATCTCGAGTCGCTTAACCGTGGACTTGAGGATAAACTTTTTCCAAAGAACACAAATTTGGTTGATGAAAAGTTTGTTGAAAATTGTGAAATAAGTGATGTCATATCGAAAATTTTGGAAATCATAAATAAAAAATATGAAGAAAACGTTGAAAAGACAAAAGAAGTCAATGTAGATTTCAGTTTGTTTGAACGATTGATATTGCTTAGGGTTGTCGATTCGCTTTGGATGGATCATATTGACCAGATGCAAATACTTAGAAACGAGATTGGACTTCAAGCATATGGACAACGTGATCCTGTTGTTGAATACAAACGTCAAGGTTTTGAAATGTTTGACAACATGGTTGACAGAATTCATGAGGATGTAACTGCATTTTTGCTTAATGCCAAGATAGAAATTAAAAAAGAAATGCCAAAACAACGTGCTTTTACTCCAGTCGATCAGGTGACAAATAAGTCCTCAAGCCCAGTTAGCAAGAAAAAAGAGGTTGGGCGAAATGATCCTTGCCCATGTGGTAGCGGAAAAAAGTATAAGAATTGTTGTGGGAAAAATTAATATTAAAAAGATCTCGTTGCGATGTAGCAATGAGATTTTTTTATGCCAAAATTTGCTACAATTCGTGCTTTTCTCTATAATTGTTCACTTCACGTTTATGTATAATATTGGAAGGAGTAATATGATAGTATACATAGAGGATGTCTTAATTGAAAATTTCCTAGTTACCTACCTTATTATTTCAATGTCATATTTGATAATTTCACAAAAGCCTAAACTTGCAAGACACATTCTCGCAAGCTTGCTTGGTGCGTGCATTGCGCTTGTATATCCATTATTGTCTCTTAATACACCACTTTTAACATTACTAAAAATTTGCTTTGGCTTTGTAATTTCTCTCGTCGCATATTCTGGTAAAACAAAAAAACAACTTCTTCTTTATTTAATTTTTATGTTTACAACTGCCATCTATGGTGGCATCAATTTAATGATAAGTTTTTGTATTTATGGCGATTTTTCAACACAACAGAAGTTGCCAACAATACTAATTGTTTTTGTTCTTTTAATTGTGACTTATCTAATAAAACAATGCGAACGTGTAATTTACAAAAGAAAAAAAATTTCAAATTTTATATACGATGTGGTCATTAAAAACAATGATCAAGTGGTCAAAACAAAAGCCTATCTTGACACTGGCAATGTGCTTGTAGATCCTGTGGATAATAGGCCGGTTACACTTGTGGGATACAAGGTTTTTCAAAAACTTTGCAGTGAGTTCGCCGCTACAAATTTTTTAACCAAAAGCACAACCGGATTAAAAAATGGACACTACATAAATGTTAAAACTGCCACTGGAAATGATAGTCTGTTGGTCTTTGATATAGATAGTTTGGAGATAAAAAATTCCGAAAAATCACTGCAGATAGAAAATCCAATTTTTGCTTTGAGCAAAGTGAAACTTTCTGGTCTTGACTGCGATGTTATTTTAAATGCCAACCTATTTTGTGGAGGTAACAATGTTTAAAAAACTATTTTTGCTTATTAAAAAATATTTTAATCTATCACTTTTCGACGAAGTGGAAAGCATTGTCATGTACATTTGTGGCAATGAGTCTTTGCCAAGTCCACTTGAGCCTGAAGAAGAAAATGTATTGTTGGAAGAACTTGCACTTGGTAATAAAACTGCTAAGGAGAAATTAATTGAACATAATTTAAGATTAGTTGTATATATTGCAAAAAAATTTGAAAATACAGGTTTAAACATTGAGGATTTATTTTCCATAGGTGCAATAGGACTTATAAAAGCAGTTCAGACGTATAACTTTGACAAAAAGATTAAACTAGCAACATATGCATCAAGATGTATAGAGAACGAGATTTTGATGCAACTTAGAAAGTCCAATAAGCTTAAAAATGAAATTAGTTTAGATGAACCATTAAACCTTGACAGCGATGGCAATGAACTGCTACTGCAAGATGTTTTGTACAGTGATGAGAGCGTATCAAAAAACATGGATAAATCTGCAGAAAGACAAATAGTATGGAACATAATCCAAAAATTAAATAACAGAGAAAGAAAAATTATGATCTTACGTTTTGGACTTGGTGGAGGTGAAGAAAAGACACAAAAAGAAGTGGCAGATATAATGGGTATTTCACAGAGTTATATATCTAGAATTGAAAAGAAAATACTTGGAAAAATGCGAAAAGATCTAGAAAAAGTAATTTAAAAAAATAAATTATAATATTCATAAAATATTCTATTTTTACATTTCCTTTGTTTGCAACTTATGCAAGTTTTTAATTAAAAAATACATTGCCTAACTATAATTTTTTCAAATTATTTTTAGGCATTTTTTTTGTATATTTTTATTTCAATTAGGAAAGCATATAAACAAAAAGGCAAAGGAGAAACAATGGCAAATAAAGTTGCAATTTGTGGTGTTGATACTGCCACACTTCCAAAGCTTACCAATGAACAGTTAAACGAACTCATGATAAAGGTTAAAAAAGGTGATGAACTTGCGCGTGATCAATTTGTCGTTGCTAATCTTAGGCTAGTGCTTAGCGTTGTTCAAAGGTTTTCCAATAAGAAAGAAAAATCCGATGACATGTTTCAGGTTGGTTGTGTTGGACTTATGAAGGCCATTGATAACTTCGACCTATCGCTGGGCGTCCGTTTCTCCACATATGCAGTGCCAATGATAATTGGAGAGATCAGACGTTTCTTACGTGATAACAACTCAATAAGGGTTTCGCGGAGCTTACGAGATGTTGCTTATCGAGCACTTGGAGCACGAGAAAAACTTGTAAAAAAATTTGACAGGGAACCAAGCAATGAAGAGATTGCCTCAGAGATTGGAGAGGATGTCAAACAAGTAAATTTTGCGCTTGATGCGATAAGTGAAACTGTTTCTTTAAATCAGCCGGTATACAGCGATGGAAACGAGGCTGTAAGGGTGATGGACCAGGTAAGCGATATAAAAAATAGTGATGAGGCAATACAAGAAAAAATTGCCATTCGTGATGCTGTTTCAAAATTAAGCCCAAAAGAAAAGGAAATACTTCTCATGAGATATTTTATCGGCAAAACTCAGATGGAAGTGAGTGAAGAGGTTGGTATAAGTCAAGCTCAAGTGTCTAGACTTGAAAAAAATGCACTAGCTGCTATAAAGCGCAATCTAATTTAATCTTCAAGTTTTCTATATTTACACACGCCAAACATAGTAGCTGAAATTTTTATTATCTCATTTAGACTGTTTTTCAAAATTGAATAATCTTGGGCGCAATCATTTAATGCGTCCAATTTTTGTCTTGCATCTGTTGATGTGATTATCATTTTCACCAAGAGAGCACAATAGTTTGAAGAGGGCATTTTTTCTTTTTTAGTATAATTATTTTCAACTACATAATTTTCTAAATTATTTATATTTTTTAATATTTTGTCTAGTTTTTTTGAATAATTTACATTTAACTTAAATTTTTTTAAATTATTAGTAATGCAAGAAATTATATCAAAAAATTGCAAAACTTCATTTGTTATTTTTTGTAAATTTTCTTTATTTTTTGCATCAATTATTTTTATTTTTTTTGTTTGTAGTGCATATTCCTTTGCCATTTTTTCAAAGGCTTTTGGACATAATTTATCATCTTCATAAATCATAAAAATACCTCAAAATATATATATTACATAACGGCAAAATAATTCAAAATATTTGGAAAACTTGTCACAAACAAAATGTTTTACCAAAAATCGACAAAATAGGTAGAATAATCGTAATTTATTTTAAAATTAGTGCGTTTTCTTGGCAAATTTCTCTTTTGACTTATTTTTATGTGTGATATTATAAAAAAGGTGAAAATAAAAGGAGCACAAATGGAAACATCAAACAGTCAAGGCAAAAGAAAAATCAAAATCTATGTTGCTGATAACACCGATTTTAGAGAAAAGGTAATTTCATATTTTAACACTAAAGAAGATTTTGAGATAGTTGGTGACACCGATGACGGACAAAAGGCACTTTTGGATATATGTGCACTTAAACCTGACGTTGTGTTAATGGAGTGTGTTCTTCCAAATCTTGATGGCTTTGTCATTATGGACAAGCTATCCGAAAAAATGGGAATCAATCGCCCAAAGATTATTGTTATTTCATCACTATCGCATGAAGGATTTATTGCAAAAGCCATGAGTTTGGGTGCATCATATTTTATTTGCAAGCCAACAAGTCTAGAAATTGTTGAAAGCAGAATAAATGATGTGTTCGGACTTGAGGAACAACCAAAGACGACTATGCAATCTAAACCACGAAACAGGATTTTGGAAGAAAAGATTTCCAATATCTTTATAACAGTTGGAATTCCTGCCCACATAAAGGGATATCAGTTTTTGCGCGAGGCAATTAAAATGGCTATTGACCAACCGGAAATAATAAACTCTATCACCAAAAAACTTTATCCGGCAATAGCACAAAAATTTGGCACAAGTGCCAGCAAAGTTGAACGTGCAATACGACATGCCATTGAAGTTGCGTGGAATAGAGGAAAAATTGAGAACATAAACTCAATATTTGGACTTAAAGTTTATACATCAAATGATAAACCAACCAATGGAGAATTCATAGCCTTAGTAGCTGACAAAATGATTATTGAAGGTGAAGGGGCTTAATTAAAAAAGAGTGCCAAAGTAGGCATTCTTTTTTTGTGGCAATGTGCCAAAGCGTAGACTATTTAAAAACAAGGAATGCAGAGCATTCCTTCCCCCAAGTCGCGACAAAACATGAGCGAAACGAACGTTTTCGATTGGTCGCGGAAAAGGAGAAAAAACAAGCGCCAAAGCACTATGTTTTGCCATGTATATGGCAAAACTGTGCCAAAGCGCAGTTTTTTCTCCAATGGTGCTGATGAGGAGATTTGAACTCCTACGCCTTTACAGGCACTAGACCCTGAATCTAGCGTGTCTGCCGTTTCACCACATCAGCGAGTCAATTTAGTATATATTATTTTTAGATCAATTTCAAGTTTTGATCAATAATTTTGAATATTATTTTTGTTTTTGCCATAAATATGTTATTATCTAGAATATGAAAAAAAGATTTTTGGCATTGATTATTTGTATAATGGCTGTTTTTATGTGTGGTTGCACAAATGCGCCCACTTATTCTCTGGCACAAAACGTTGATGGCACTGTGACACAAATGCTGTATCTTCCATTTGTTGGAAGTGAGCTAACTGAATTAGGTGTTGATGAAACCACTGTTTTGGAAATAAGAGAAGCTTTGGTAAGTGAATTTACTGGATATTTTCGCAATATGCATCAAAACTTTGTTACGCGTGTAAATACTGATCAGGCGTTGACAACAGAAGATAAAATGATTTTAATTGCCGGTTGCCCAAAACTTGAAAATCTTGTTCCTGCTTATTCAGAGATTGGTATTTTATATACGCTCAATTTTTCATCTGCAATTCATTACTATTACTTCAATTGGGATATGCAGTATCTAGAGATAGTTGAAACTTTAAACCAAGATACAAGTGTCACGCAAGAAGGATTCTTTACTGACAAAGTGATGAGCACAGGAATAACAATCTATGGAGCAACAAGTAGTCAATTCGCAGAAAACCAAACTCTTGCACAGTATATAAGAAATTATGCAACTGAACTTTTAAAGCAAAAAACAACACTTACTGAAGAGCAAAGAGCATCAGTTGTGCCAGACAAATTTGTCTACAGCTATGGTACATCTTCCTCTAAACTTCATAGCGATGCCGATAGGGTGTATCATTACACCGATGGCATGTATTATCATGAGTGGGATATATCTGCAGATAATAGCACAAGAGAAATTTCAACTTGGACAATACGTGTGAACAATAATGTATGGTATGGAGTTATCCTTTTGGCAGGTGTTGTGCTTTTGGCATTGTTGTTTTTGATTGATTATCTAAAGAAAAAGAAAAATAAAAAAGCAAATTAAAATGGATTTTAAAGTCTTAAATTTAAAGCAAAACTCTCCCTCGGTTCAGCAGGCAATCGCTTTACTTGATATAAATCTAGACATCTATAAAAGCGAGGGGGTAAAGGTTGTTAAGATAATTCATGGTTATGGTTCTCATGGCATAGGTGGGGCCATTTGTTTTGCTGTGAGAAACCACTTGAGAAATAAAAAGAAAAATGGCAAGATTAAAGATATGCTACTTGGAAATGAGTGGGATATGTCAAATGGAAAATGTTTGGAAATTTTGACATCAATGTCGGGTCACTACCTAGACGAAGACCTCAACAATCATAATCCAGGAATCACAATTGTTGTTTTGTAGTCACATCTACGATAGAAGTAGAATATATACAAAGTATGGATTATGATACTAATACTGATAATAAAATTCTGTATAAAATTTTTAAGAATTTAATAGATAAAAATTCCTTTATCAAATATGGTAAATCTTTTTATGGTCAAGATCTTATTGCTTTTCACAAAGGCACATTTTGTGGAAAGCAATTTTTTATTACTGGCGGGATGCATGCCAGAGAATATATATCCTCTTTTGTTGTAATGAAATTATTTGAAGACTACGATCTTGATTATGGCTGTTTTTTTATTCCCCTTGTCAATCCCGATGGTATAAACTTGTGTACGTTGGGTCAAGAATGTGTCCCAAGAAAATATAAAGCCATGACACTTCGGTTGAACAATAATTCAACTGATTTTTCCATGTGGAAAGCAAACGGTAGAGGTGTTGATTTGAATGTAAATTTTGATGCTATGTGGGGGAAAGGAAAGTTTTGCAAATACCTGCCCGGAGCTAGTGGGTATATTGGAGAGAGAGCAAACAGCGAACCTGAAAACATTGCACTTTTGTCCCTGATGAATAAGCATGATATAGATCTATCAATTGCATATCATTCAAAAGGAGAGGTTGTATATCATGGATTTGAAGGGATGAATAAACAAAATAAAAGAAGAACCTTTAAATATGCTAAATTTTTTGCAAAAAACTTGAAATATAAGTGTGTTATATCAAAAGATTCAGTGGGGGGACTTAGTGATTATCTTTCCATGAAAAATGTAATTAGTTTAACAGTAGAGTTAGGAAATGATCATTTAAAACACCCTATTTCATATAAATATTTTGAAAATATTTATCATGGTCAATATGAGGCACTTAAAAAATTGTTTTTATATAGGAGAAATCATGATTGATCTTCACAATGATTTTTTAACAGCTTTAAATGATCCGTGCAGTTATCTTGAAAATATAAATTATAATGTGAAAATTTGTAGCGCCGTTTTCACCTCTGAATTGAAAAACCCACTAAAATTCTTAAAAAAATCAAAAAAAATATTAAAAAATTATGATTTTTGTAAACTTTGTATAGAAGATATGTCATTTTTTAATTTTGGTCTTTTGGATGAATTGATAAAAATTAAACCTTTTTATGTTAGCTTGACCTGGAATAATGATAATCAATTTGCTGGTGGCGCATATGGAAGTGGAGAAATGACTAACGAGGGTAAAAAACTTGTACACATTTTAGAACAAAACAATATTTTGATTGATTGCGCTCACTTGAATTACAAATCTTTTGCACAATTGGTGGAGGTTGCTCAAAAACCTTTTATATGTTCACATACTGGATTTTGTGATGTTGTAAGTGACAAACGCAATCTCGCATATTCGCAAATTAAAGATATAATTTCATGCGATGGTATTGTAGGGTTGTTTTTTGTTGGCAAATATATTACAAAAAAATTAGTAAAAATTTTTGATATAGTTAAAAATATTGATTACTTTGTTCAAAATTTTGGTTATGAGCATTTGGCAATAGGTAGTGACTTTTATGGTACAAAAGATTTGCCTATAGGGATAAACAATTATCAAGATATGGAGAAAGTGAGACAACAGATGTTTTTGCTTGGGTACGACAATAAAGCAGTAGAGGCAATTTTTGAAAAAAATGCTCAAAAATTTTGGCTAAAAAATTTTTCTTGACAAAATCTCATTACTGTGATACTCTCTTCGGGCAAAAAAGGAGGAAATATGAATATTTTAAATTTATTTAGGTTTTCAAAAGATCCAACACTTCAGGCTCGTCCAACAAGTATGCTCTATGTGGCTAAACTATACAGCGCGTCACGTTTTGGTGGAGATTATGACTTTGATACACCTATGCAAGCAGATCTGATTTCGAATCACTATGTGCTTTTACTCAAACATCGCGATAAGTACTATGTTGTTCCAAAAAACGAATATGAAAAGGCTATTGAAGTATCTGACATAAATAATGTGGAAAAACCTCACGAACTTTTGGTCCAGCCAGATTCCCAAAAACGTTTTAAACCATTTACATACTATGCACCTTCTGCAGAATATGGTTACGTAACACCAATGGAGCTTAGGAAGTTGGCCCTGTTTATTCACATCTACTTTGTGAAAGGTGATTCACATGCCAATAGACGCGATTTAGAAATTTATTATAAATTCTTAAAGCACAAAGAGATGACGAACGAAGAGAAACAAAGACTTTTAAATCTTAAAGATTTTGCCGAAAATTTATCAAATGAAGATTTTGATTTAAGCAAGTAGAACTTGCTTTTTTTATTTTATTATTGTACCATAATCCTATGAATGAAGTTGAAAGAGCAATACAAAATTATAAAGATGAAGGTTATGCAAAATTTTCCTCATGCATAGTTCCTAAAAAAAATGATATATATTTACGCGTTCCTACTGCTAAAAAAATTGCTAAAAATTATAGCAATACAAAGATGGGCGAGCAATTTTTAAGTCGCCTCCCTCACAACGGCACTGATGAGAATAATGTGCATGGTCTTATGCTTGGCTATTTAAAAAATGCGGATGAATGCATAGAGAAATTGGAACAATTTATTCCACTCATAGACAATTGGGCAACATGCGACATCACATGTGCAAATTTGAAAATAGTAAAAAAATATCCAAAAAAGTTTGAAAATTTGGTTAAAAAATGGATAAAAAGTGAAAAACCTTTTACAAAGCGCTTTGCTATTGTGATTTTATTGGATTATTTTTTAAATGATTATTTTGATATTGAACACCTAAGTTTAGTTAATTTTTATTGTGAAGAATATTATGTTCAAATGGCTCAAAGTTGGTATTTTGCCACAGCACTTGCAAAAAAATATGATGAAACGGTCAAGCTTTTTGAAAATAAAGTTATTTGCAATAAATTTGTACATAATAAATCCATTCAAAAGGCTGTTGAAAGTTTCAGGGTTACAGAGCCACATAAACAATATTTGTTAACACTTAAATTGTGATATTTGTTTGTAATAAATTAAAAAATCTAGTACACTATTATCATATGGAGGAATGATGAAAAGGAAATCATTTGTGGTTGCCATGATGCTTTGCATGTTTGCCATATTTATGTCAGCATGCGGTGGGCCAACAACCAATATAACAGTTTCGACCTCAAGTAATGTATATAATTTTTATGCACAGCAGGTGGAGTCAGTTTGTGATGAAATGCTGTCCGCCGTAGCTTCTGCAAATTTAACGCAGGAACAAACGAATAGAGTTAATGTGATAACTAACAACGTCGATATTTTAAGCCGTGAAGAGTATATGGTTCTTGCCGGCATCGAATGTTATAACATGATTTCTGATAATGGGAAATATAGCTATGTCCAAACTCCTTATGGTAGACTCATAGTTGAATTCTCAAATGGTGTGTACACTTGTAGATATCTAGATGATAATGGAGACACATTGTACACCTATGCTTTGACAATAAATAGGAATTCGCAAACAGGCAGATATACAATTCAATACGAAAAGACTATACCCAATCAAACTAAAAACTGCGTTGCTACCGTAAATTTTAATTCAGAGACAAGCAATTTGGTTTTAAATATTTCATCAATTTTAGAAAATGGCCAAAATATTCAAATAGAGAAAGAATATTATGCTTTATCTGGTGGTAGGTCAGCAATTCAAATTGATATTTCACTTAATAGTCAAGATTTCTATGGTGCAAGATATTTTAAAGAAATGACGGGATATAGTATGAAACTTGCCAGTAAACAAAGTTTTTCTGGCAGGATTTCGTTATCTAATTTGACATCAAGTTCTTTTTGTGCTTCAGATTCAACAGATATTTGTGGATATATCATAAATAACAATTCTTTGCAATCTTTTGGACAACTCAGCGAGTGGTAAAATGGAAATTAATGACATAGAAAATGAAAAACTTTATTTAAAAAAAGTTTTAATAGAAATAGATTCTCAAATAATTCAAACTCAAAAAACAATCAATATATTAAATGAAGAACTTGAAAAGCTCAAGTCCTATTATTCTGAGCAGTATTATTTTATCGATGGCGAAGAAAAAGTGACGGGTGGCGATGAAATGGACAAGATAGAGTCAATAATAAATACCCAAACTTTGCATTATTATAATCTAAAAAAGCAACGTCTATCGCCATATTTTGGGAAGATAGATTTTCTGTCAAATGATAGAAAAAATTCATATTATATTGGAATATTCAATTTGACCAATGGTGGAGAAATTCCATTAATATGCGACTGGCGCGCTCCCGTATCTTCACTTTATTACGACTTTGAAGTTGGAAAAGCCAGTTATACTGCACCCAGTGGTGTGATATCCGGAGAAATAATAAATAAACGCCAGTTTAAAATTAAAGATACAAAGCTTGAATATGTTTTTGACAGTTCACTTACAATCAACGATGAAATTCTGCAACAGGAATTGGCCCAAAATGCTTCAAATAAGATGAAAAATATAATTGCAACTATTCAACGCGAACAAAATAAATTAATTCGTGAAGACGACAACATGATTTTTGTTCAAGGTGTGGCAGGGAGTGGCAAGACATCCATTGCACTTCACAAAGTGGCATACCTTTTGTATAAATATAGAGATAAATTTGCTAGTAGTGATATATTGATTTTGTCGCCAAATAGTATATTTTCCGATTATATTTCTGCTGTTTTACCATCGCTAGGTGAGGAAAATGCTTTGAGTATGACTTTTATGGATCTTGCAAAAGAAGAACTTCGTGATGTTTCTCAATTTGAAAGTAGAGAAGAAATGCTAGATGCAATAACCAGTGATAACATAAGACTAAATGAAGTTGCATATAAAAATTGTGTCGAATTTGCAAATAGCTTAAAAATGTATTTGAATACATATTTAAATTTAAGTTTTAGGCCTAAAGATATTGCTGTAGGAGACATTAAGATAACTTCAGCTGAACTTATGGAATTATATGATAAAAAATATATAAATAAGACGCCGGCAATTAGAATAAATTGGATTGTTGACTATATTTTGGATAAATTGGAAGTAGAAAAAAATCAAGATGATGTTGCCTTTAGGTTGAAAAGAATTTTGTATTCTATGTTTGAGAGGGTATCACTAATTGATATTTATTCAGATTTTTTAGACAAAATTGGTTTAAAATTTAATTTTTCTAAGCAAAATAAATTATTTTTTGAAGATATCGCTCCAGTTTTGTACATCAAACATTACATGCTTGGACTTACGAAAAGAAATGTAAAATATTTGATAATTGATGAATATCAAGATTACAATCTGCTTGAGATTGAAATATTTAATGAAATTTTTACTTGTCCAAAATGTATTCTTGGAGATGTCAATCAATGTATTGAAAAGATTATGACAGATGACGATGTGAACACATATGCAAAAACATTTGGTGCAAAAAACGTTTATACACTTAATAGAACATATCGTTCCACCTATGAAATCACGACTTTTTGCAACAATATAAAAGGTATTGAAAGTCAACCTGTGGACAGGCATGGAAAAGATGTGTGCATAAATTTATTTGAAAATATAGAAAAAGAAGCTAATTTTATTGAAAATTTAGTGAAAAATTCGAAAAATTATGATACAATTGCTATTATTTGCAAAACAACTCAAGAAGCAAAACTGTATTATGAATATCTAGGTAATATTGATGACCTGGTATTGATGGACGGAAATTCATCTCTTTCTCGTGTGATGATAATGTCGGTTTGTAGTGCTAAGGGACTTGAATTTGATATGGTCATAGTTCCTAATGCAACGAGTGATAATTACAAGACGTTTTTGGATAAAAACTTTTTGTATACTTCATGCACTCGTGCACTGCATGAATTGGTTATTTGTGCGAATGGGGAACTGACTAAGCTTATTAAAGGAGATTAAATATGGAAGATATTAAACAAATTTATGAAAAACTTGATTTTTATGATAAAAAACAAGTAAAAATTGGTGGCTGGGTAAAAAGTGTGAGGTCCAATAAAGAATTTGGATTTTTGGATCTCAGTGATGGCACATGTTTTAAATCGGCGCAGGTTATATTAAATTCAAATTTAAAAAATTATGAAGAAGTTTCAAGGTTGAATACGGGTTCAACTATTGTTGTTGAGGGCGAAGTGAAACTAACTCCACAAAATCAGCAACCATTTGAAATTGTTGCATCAAACATTGATGTTTTTTGTGCTACCGATGCAACTTATCCTCTTCAAAAGAAGAGACACAGTGTTGAATTTTTGAGAGAAATTGCATATCTAAGGCCAAGAACAAATTTGTTTAATGCCGTATTCAGAATTCGAAGTGTTGCAGCGATGGCAATCCATAGTTATTTTCAAAATAATGGTTATGTATATGTAAACACTCCACTGCTTACAACTGCAGATTGTGAGGGTAGTGATCAAATGTTTAAAGTTACAACACTTGATTTTAATAAATTGCCAAAAGACCAAGATGGAAAAGTTGATATGTCCTGTGACCTGTTTGGAAAGACAACATTTATCACGGGTAGTGGACAACTTCATGGAGAGGCTTTTGCATTGGCATTCAAAAAAATTTATACCTTTGGACCTACCTTTAGAACGGAAAACAGCAACACCAAAACTCATGCGAATGAATTTTGGATGATAGAACCAGAAATAGCCTTTTGTGACCTTGAAACACTAATGGATATTGAAGAAGATATGTTAAAAAATGTTGTATCCTTTGTTTTGGATAGGTGCAAAGACGAATTGGCATTTTTGGATAAATTTGTATCCAATGGTTTGTTGGATAAATTAAATAAGCTTATTGGTAGCAAATTCACAAGAATTGATCATAAAGATGTCATTGACATTTTGATTAAATCTGGCAAGAAATGGGAGTTTGAACCAACTTATGAATCAGACATAGCAAAAGAACATGAAAGATACATTACGGAATATTTTAACGGTCCAGTGTTTATAAAAAATTGGCCTAAGGATATCAAAGCATATTACATGAAGGTGAATGACGACAACAAAACAGTCGCTGCAGTGGACTTGGTTGTCCCTCTTGCAGGTGAACTTATAGGTGGTAGCCAAAGAGAAGACAGTTATGATGTTTTAGTTGCACGTTGTAAGCAACTTGGGATAGATACTGACACAATAGATTGGTATTTAAACTTGCGTAAATTTGGCTCCTGTGTTCACTCGGGCTTTGGAATGGGCTTTGAAAGACTTGTGATGTATCTAACAGGTGTGGACAACATTCGTGATGTTATCCCATTTCCTCGTACGCCACAAAATTGTCTGTTCTGATACCCTTTGTTATTTGAGTGACACACTTTGTCATTCCAAGCGAAGTGAGAAATCTCAAAAAAGATCCCTCACATTGGTTCGGGATGACATAAAGAATTGGTTCGGGATGACATAGGTTCGACATAAAGTATCCAAATGATATCAGGCAGCTTTGTGCGTTTTACGATAGAAGAATAGTAAAAAAAATATGGTATTTGTTTACCATATTTTTTCTCTAGCTTTGTTTGAAATTAATATTGAAGCGATACAAATTATAACAATCACAACGGCTGCAATTAAGATGTATACCCACATTTCAACCTGTTGGACTACCCTTGCAGTTAGTGGAACGGCAGGTGCGGTGGTGTATGTGCCATTTGTGTTTCTCATTCTGACTGAGATTATATATTCCTGTGCTTGAGTTGGCTCAAAATTAAAAGTTAAACCATTTGCATACTGTATTCCATTCACACTCCAAATTACATCTTCACTTTCATAATATTCTTCGGCGTCAACACTGCACCTATAAGCAGTTAGACCGGTGTTTTCACTTACATATTCGGTGTAGGTGATATTAAAAACTTGACCTTGTTGGACTTCTCGAGGATTGATTTTTATTGTATAAAGTTGAGAAAAATAATTTGTGTTTTCATAACTTACAACAGCAAATACTTTAAATTCACCGATACCATGTTCAGTTGTGATGAATGTATATCTTGAACTTGTCGTTGGTTGCAGTGAGTAGATAAGTGAGTTTGGAGATTTCAAATACCAAGACACTTCATAGCTTTCCTGAACGGCTATGCTTGCATCAAATTCAATTGGAACAGGTACATCTGTGTAATTTTGTTCAAGCAAGTTTTGATCCACTGTGACTGTCACATCATAGTCTTGTTCAGTGGTTATGACAAGGCGAACAGATGCTTGAAGCAAAGTTCCTTCAATTGTTACTGTGAGCAAATAATTTCCAATCTTTATCATGCTTTTGTCCACGGTAAGAGAAGAAGTTGTGTTTGTCAAAAGTTGTGATCCCAACATCCACTCATATGTATAAGAGGTGTCGCTATTTAGCCAGTCCTGAAAATTAAGCGATGTGTTTATAGTTACGGGTTGGAAATTTTCATATAGTTGGTTTAACAAACTTTGATCATATTCGAGTGTCAAAGAGGTTGGATTGGCATATGCACAGTCAATTGAAATTTGAGTATTTAGATTGTAAATGGAACAGGAAATGTTTGTTGACCCAGCTTTTATTGGGACTATTCTTATGTACATTCTGTCGTATGTATCAAAATATTCTGCATTGTCATCATCTGCGTAGAGTATATAATTACCTTGATTTGTAACTTCGTTATCGTTAAAAGAAATCAAAGTACCGTTAATTGTTATGTTTGAGAGTACATCTCGATATATCTGTTGTTTTTCAGAATAATCAAGATCAGCGTAATTTCTAGGGTATGTTTCAATGTCAATTCCAAGATAATAAGTACCATATGGATTATTTGTTGTGTCAATGGTCTTATCCTCGGCAAAATTATTGTTAAAGGCCAAACTATACACATTGTTTTCGCTGATTAAAGCATCACCAATGGTGTTATAATACAGCCCTGACGAAATACTTTGTGCACTAATATTATCGGGTAATGCTGCATGAGCGATTTCATTTATTGTAAACGTGCTGACACAAACGCCAATAAGCAAAAAGGAAAATGCAAACATTACACAGTACATCAACTTTTTCATAGTTTTCTCCACATACAATTTACCACAAAGTGGCTAAAAATAAAAACAAATTTAAGTACAATATTTTTTTTGCCAAATTTTAAAGATTTATGTAAAAACTTTAGTGATTTGCTGCTTAAACGTTTGCCAAATTATAGTATAATAATTATAATATAATTAAAACTAAATAGAGAGGTCTGTCTATGAGAAAATACATACCAAGTAAAAAATATTTTATTTTCTCGTTAATATTCGCTTTTATTATGGCGATGTCGGCAATATGCTCTATAGTATTGCCATCTAATTTTGAGCAGGTTACTCTATCAATTTCCAGTGATGTAAGTAATAATGATGTTTCCATTGATACAGATATCAATGACGAAATAGATTTTTCGACTGACACAATTTCAGAAAATTGGTCTTCTACACAAACTAGCAACATTCAAGTTGAAAACAATTCAATGGCCATCTCTTCTGCCGAAGATTTGGCACAATTTGCGAAAAATGTCAATGCTGGAAATAATTATTCAGGCATCACCGTATATCTTACATCCAATATTGACTTGTCTGGTAAAATTTGGACTCCTATAGGCAATAGTTCCTCTCCTTTCTCTGGAATATTTGACGGCAGAGGATATACCATAAGTGGACTCACCATAAATGAAACCACAAATTATTCAACTCAAGGTCTTTTTGGCACAGTCAGCTCGCAAAACGAAAATAATATTGCAGTTATAAGAAATGTTGTGCTAAGAGGTGTAAATATAAGGACTAATGCAGCAAATGTCGGAGGAATTGCGGGCTATGTCTATGTAAACGGTCATTCTTTGGCAGTCCAAATCATCAACTGTGGTGTCAGTGGTTACATAAATAGCACAAGAACTTCTAATGCATATGTTGGTGGCATTGTTGGAAGTTTGTACAACTCCGGAATACACAAATGTTTTTCAACGGCTACGATTAATGGTGGCTCCAATTCTTATCTTGGTGGCATATGTGGCTTAAAGTCGTCGGGAAATGCCACAAATGCATCCATAAGTCAAAGCTTTTATTTTAGTGAAGTTGGCATTAGTGGAAGTGGTCAAATTGGTGGTATAGCTGGAAGTAGTGACACTTCTTATATTGTTGACGTGTACACCAATGCAAGCAATATAACTCCTATTTTTAGTGGGACACTTCAAAACAACTTGAGATATAGCACAACATCTTTTGATCAATTCACCTGGGCAGCTGACACGACAGGTATTACGCATGGCATTGTAAATGCATATATTTTGAAAGGTGTCGGAAATATTTACATCGAAGTGAATAATTATAAGGCCAACTACGACGCCACCAATGGCTCTTTGAGTGAAGAAGGCGAAAGTAATGTTTTCATATATAATGTCTTGAACGATAGAAGCATCGGAAACGCAAGTTACAATGAAAGTAATTACAACTACCCTTATGTTAAAACAGTGCGTCATGACTCGACTAAGGCGACACAAGAAACCGATGTAATATATGGGGCTGGAGCTTTTTACGATTTAAATAGTCAGTCATATAACTCAACCTATGTGAATTCTTCATCGTATTATACAAATAGCGATATATCATTTGACATTTCCACAGATAATGCAGCAGTTGGTATAACTTTACAGACTTTGGGTCAAAACATTGGAAGTCGAACATTCAACACAGGGAAATTATCAGGCTACTATACCATAGACTTACATGCACGTGGTGTATGGCAGAAAGTAGACATCGGTTTAAATGAATATAGCCAAGTCAACGCCAATGGTACTGAGGGCACGGGTGGAAAAATTCGCAGTCAAATACATTTAATACAGAGTTATGCAAGCCTTTACAGCGAAAGCGAAATGAGTGAACCAACTTCAAACGGAATGAGCAATGTAGATGGCTTCTATCAAACTGATGTGCTTACCGTATATGTTCCTTATGGCGAAAGTTTTAAGATTAGATTTGACGGTCAAGACTATGATGGCATAGATTACCTTGCGATGATGTCGGGTTGGGGAAATGCTAGTCTTCCGATAGTGGGAGGCATTGGTTTTGGGAACATCTCTGTCCACAAAGAGGGAGAAAGTGTCAGTGCAACTCCACAATTGCCAGAAAGTAATGTCACATATATTTGGAATGGCAAAATAAATGTGGAAAGCGCAGTAAATTTTTATTTCAACAACATTCAACAGGTTGATTTAATTTTATACGATGAAAATTTAGATCAATCAATGCTGAATCACCTCGTGGCAGGAAACTATCCTACTTTTGTTAATAGTGGGCTAGTCAGCAGTTCCAACAATACCATCTCTTATGGTGAACTGACTGTAAACATTATGGTTGGAAGACCATTGTATGAAAATGGTATATGTGTTACTGGTAGCCAAACCATATACGGACAAAATACATCTATCGCAAATTCAAGTGTTGGTAATAATTATCACTTTCCATATTGGAGTGAATACCATTTGAATGGCTTTTACATGGATGGTGAAAAATTTATTAATAACAACATCATAAATTCAAGCGTTGCAGAATTGCAGTTGGAAAGCTTGAACTGGAATTTTGAACATCAAAGTGAAAATCGTCAATTGGTTGCACAGTGGACGCAAGTTGAAAACAACACTTTGGTCATAAATTTTCAAAACGAAAATGATCAAAACGCACAAAAGGTTCCTATCAATAGTGCAGTTTCTTCTTTATGGATTTTAAGAAACTCTGCCGAATTTTCTTATGCTGCTGCTGATTTGTCCAATGGTGAACTAAAATATGGTGAATTCCAGAATAGTGTAATTACAAATTCACGAGTCTTGAATGTAAAAAGTAATGAACAAGCAAGATTTACATTCACCTTGGCAAATGGATATGAAATTGCAAGTGGAGCACTCTTATTGACGCTAAAAAATGGGAGTAGCATAGAAATACCTCTCAGATTGATGCAGAGTTCAAACGGATACAGTTTTTTATATTCTTGCATTGGAGAAAATTCGAATATTTATGTATCGAACCAAATTTGGGTAACAATAGATGCAACCACTGGAGAGGTTGAGATAACATTCAAACACTTAATGGGCATTGATGAAATTTGTGTTATCGTCAAACCACAAGAGTTTAATGTCACTGTCAATGCAAATTTGAGCAGTACAATTATTGGTAATCCGACTGTAATTTCATTTGACCACTCTGGGCGAAGTTATTCTTTGGACACTTCATACACAAATTTGAATTCCAACTATCTTTATGGTACAGACATAGTGTTTGAAAATGTCGATGTCAAATTTGGATACACTTACGATCGTATCAATGTGTATATTAACGATGACCAACTTGTTACTAACTTCTTTAGTGAAACTAGGGATGGTAATACCATCTCCATGTCTCCTCTTTCTTGGACCTCTATCACAAATCGTATCACAAACATAAGATTTGAATTTTGTGTTACGCGAAATAGTGGCAATATTACCTTCAATATTGAGGGTTTGGAGAAGCAATACTTAGTTGGAAATAATGTTTTAATCACCATGGGTGGCAGAAACTTGGCAGATGGATCGGGCACGTATTCACAGCAAATTACCACAGATGCTACTTTGACATTTGGTTTCACTATCTTGGATGGTTTACAATTTGCATCAATATATGACGTTCAAATGGACTATGACGGATGCAATTTTGAAATGTCAGGTTGGGACTCATCAAACGTTGGCACACAAAATTTAACACTGTCATTTAGCCAATTTGCTATGCGTACAAATGGTCAAATTGTGGTCACAATAAAACTTCGCGTAAGTGAAGCAAATATCAATGTTATTCAACAAAACACTGTTTTGGGAACTGTAGTAAGTGAAAAAGAACTTGCAAGTGGAACTTTGACATATGGAACACACATAACCAAAAATAGTGGGGAAAACGTTATATATTTTGACGATAGAAATAATAACGAAAATAGCTTTAGCATATCTCTTGACTTGGACTTCAGTGAAATTTCGGCAATAAGAATTTATAAAAACTCTTTAAACACCACACCTATTGCAGATGGTGGATCGTTTGATGTTACCCTTCGTTATTTTGAAGATGGAGACAGCATTGATATAATTATTGAGTTTGTGCTTAGAACGGCACAGGTAAATATTTTGAATGGTTTTGTGCGCAACGGGCAAACAGCTTTTTATCGCACAGAAAATACTTCACAACAAACTTGTTATATTGATGGAAATCCAATTGAATTGACTCAATCTGGCCAAACAGGCTATGAATTTTTGGGTTGGTATTATGTTGTCGGTGACGATATTGTAAACACCAGCAATCTTTCATATTCAAATCTTACAAAGATAGATGATGGCATTGATCAAATTACACTAGTAGGTCAAAATGTTGTTGCCAATCAAGGGCAAATGAATATTAGAAATTTCATGTATTTCATCGCCGTCTATGAAGCGAAGATATTTAACATTACATTTGATAACTCAGAGTTTTTCGATGATGTTCAAGATCTTGGCTACCAAGTAAGTGGATTCGACAATTTGAACCAATTTACAATAGAGTATGATACAAACACCATAGTTGGTGGAGATTTTCCTGTCGCTTCTTTGGTAGACAACAACATGTGGAATTTCGAGGGCTATACCTCCCAAAGTAACGTTTTAACTGTTGATTTCTTTGATGATGTCTTTGATGTTAGAACAAACTGGGCAAATGTATCAGCAGATGAAATAGTGTTGTCGCCAAAGTTCTCGCCAAAAGATGTGACACTTTATTATTGTGATCAAAATGGAAACAGAACGGGAAGTTCAATTACTGTGACCTATGGAGATGTTCCAACGACGCAACTTTCAACTCCGAGTGCGACAATTGGATACACTTTTGGTGGGTGGAGTTATCAAGGCGAAATATATTATCCATACGATTCACAAAATGGTTGGGGACAGTTTAGATCATGGACAGCAATGGTTTTGGAAGCCGATTTAATACCTGTGCTCAATGCAATTAATAACACCGTGACAATTCATGCTGGACTTGGAACTTTCCAAGGAGAGAATCAAAGTTTGACTGCCACCGTGGCTTTTGGTTCAAACATATATATAATGCCAAACATCAACTTTACGCAAATCCCTTCGTGGACGCCTAGTGGTGCCTCATACGTGTTTGCTGGCTACTATAAGGCAGTGGTTGGTGGAAAAGAATATAGGGTCTATGGCACAGATAATGCAAACAACAGCGTTTGTGACTTCGTTAGTAATGATGTCACTTTCTATGCTTGCTATGAGCTGGTTTCTGTTGATGCAACTCTTTTTGTTGATGGACAAAGTTCAACTACATGGGAATATAGGGGAAATTCATATAACCTGTCTTTAAACTTCTCGCAAAATTTGCCAATAAGCCTAGTGTCACAAGCCTTTTCACTAAATGGACAAGATGTAGGTTCAAGTGTAACTTTAAAAGATGTTTCACAAAGTGGTGAGTATACATGCACAGTAAATTTCAGTGGGTATGATACAACATCTGGTGGAGTGGGAGTTTACACTGTTGGAAATGTTGAGGAACAGGTGAGCATAGTTATTGAAATCACACCACTACAATTAGGAATTTCCACACCAAACATAACAAAAGTTTTTGATAACACAACAAGCTTAAATACAGTAACTTTAAATGGCATAATTGAGGGAGATATCGTTTATGCATCAATGAGATTTGCCGATAAAAATGTTGGGCAGAATAAACAGGTGATTGTGACCCTTTCTGGTCAAGATGCATCAAACTATACCACACCTGAGCTCACTGGAGAAATTACTCCATACATAATTGCGTTTAATGTAAGTGGAGTAAACTATAAAATCGGTGATGACAATCAAAAGATAGTGCTTGGTGATGAGAATATTTCTATTGAAAGTTCTTGTTCAAGATTTTTGACCAGTATTGGTGTAAGTGCATCAATCAAACTACAAACGTCACAAAATGTCGTTGGCACTTATACCTATGGTGGCGCACTCAATTTGGAGGTTGTTTCCTTTACACTTTCTGGCACCGATGTAAATGAGGAAAACTTTGATTATTCAATTGAAGGTGAATATCAGATTGTTGATGCAGGACTTGAAAATGTTGTAATTTCAGTAAACGTTCATTGTGATGATGAATCAAATATTGATATTTCTTCCATTGCATCACTTTACTTTGCCCAAGATTTTGAACAAATTACTGGCAACAACACCGCAAGTGTTCAAATTGTTGATTTTGTCTCATACTTCCAACAAAATCCAAGACTTGAATTTTCAGTAAATAGGAGTGAAAACTATTGGGTAGATAGAGTTCTTGTCAACAATGTCTTAACTCAAGTCAATTACACCGAAGGTCAAATAAGTGACACCTTTGTGTATGATGTTTCGGACAAAATAGTAAGTATCGACATATACATCACCACATTAAGTGAAGTGACTTTAGATTATGCTCTATCAGACGGCGAGACATTGTCGGGTTATCCTACTAGCACTAAGTTTGCCTATCAAAAGACGGTACAACAAAGTATTGATGCTTATGGTTCAGTATTGCCACAAAATGTAGATCGTGCAGGCTTTGTCTTCATCGGCTGGAAATTAAGTTCAAATAACACATTTATTTCAACAGATAGCACCTGGAGTTACAAAAAGGGTGCAGTTTTGGTTGCACAGTATGAGCTCGCGGACATAGAAGTCGAGCAGGTAATTGACGATGTAATTAATTCTCCATTAACAAACCAATTTTTACGAATCTTTGATGCACAAACGCATGAGATTGTTTATAACGTCACCAATTCAAATGATTATGCCATAAGATACACCTATTCTTGGACAAAGAACAATGCACAACAAAACAATTCATCAAATACTCTCAGTGTTTTGAATGTGTCAGACACTGGCAATTACGTTTTAACTATCACTGCTGTTATGGTACAAAATTCGCTTGTTTATAAAACGAGAGGGATCTCCCTTGAAGTTAATATTTTGCCTTATGGTGTGTTTGATGAGGGTGAAGTAATAACAAAGCAGTACGATGGCAATGCCTTGACGCCTAGTATCACGAAATCACTTGGTAGTACAAGAATAGTGGTAGTTGGTGCATACAAGACAAAAAATGCTGGAAGTTCACTTGATACCACGTTATCAAACTGGACAATCAATGGTGTGAGAGCCGACGCGAATTTATTAAATTACACTCTCAACTTTGATGCTATTGACAGTGAAAACAGTATAATTGAAAAAAGAGATGTTGTCTTAAATATTGGCTTACAAAGTAAAGTTTACGATGGAGAGATATTATCTTATAATGGTACACATAGTGAAACAATCTCGTTTAGCTATGTTGTTTCTTCCACTTCTGCAAACGTTGGAACATACAATCAATCCAACAATGGCCTTTCTGTGGAAATTATAAATGAAGACATAAATAATTTAAATGTTAATATTTCGGGAAGTATTATAATATCCATTGAAGAAGTTGAAATTTCATGGACTGGTGCAACTACTGTCACATTTGATGGTGAGTACCACAGCATCAGCCCAGTTTTGCCAAGTTATGTTCAAGTTACTGGCATAACTTACACAAATGAAGAAACTACTTTGCATTATCAATCTTTACAAGAAAATGTTGGAGCAATTGATGCAGGTACATACATTGTTTCATTTACTTTTGAGAATACAAATTCAAACATTTCAATTACAAGTGGCACATCTGCAACGTTGACAATCAGCAAAAGGACTATATATGTTGGATACAACGGGTTGTTTGATGAAAAAGATTATGATTCAACCACAAATATCTCTGCTGATTGTGTCAGTGAGGCTGTTGCCTACGATAACCCTTCATTGACAACTCTTCTTGGTGATGTGATAACAAACGAAAGCAAATTACCAGCATTTGAATACGCATATGAAAGCGCTACTGCCGGTGATAATAAAAATATTATTGTATCTCTTGTGGATGACACCAACTATATAATCAGTTCATCTAGAAATACAGTCACTGGCAAGATACACAAACTTGATGTCACGGCATATATCGCAGCAACCAAGACATATGATGCTACTTCAAATTTCATTGTTGGTTTTCAAAATATAACAATTGACGGCATTATAGATGACGAAATTGTTGCAGGTTCAATTACTTTTATGGGTGTAAGAAATAGTGGCATTTATTATAATTTAAATTCTATCAATAAAACCTTTAATTTAACAATTGGAGGTTATGCATATAACACAAACTATAACCTAACTTTTATAGACTCAATTCTTGAAGAGCAACAGGGTCAAAACTATTTAAAAATTGAAAAAGCTGTAGTGACAGTCAGCACCGATACCAACAAACAATACACTTATACTGGTAAAGAGATCGAACTTGAATACGCATTTTTCAATGAATTAAATGTGACCGTGGTCCCTTCCAAAACAAATGTACAAATATCTTACACTGCAAATGACGGCAGCTTGGACAATGGAAAAGCTGTTCAAGTGGGCACATATTCATATACTTTGACATTAAGTGGCGAAGATGAAACAAACTTCACTCTTACCGGTGACGTGTCAAATGTAAGATTTTATATTGTTGCAAGAGAGATCCTCATATATTTCCCTGATCCTATATACTTTAGTTACCAGGGAAAAGACCAAGAAGGAAATGATATTGTCGTTGAATACCTTAAAGACAATGGGCAACAACTTCAGAGCAATCAACAATCTGGCACTGATCGTATGATTTTAGCCAGTGGTTATACCCTTGGGTATGGTGACACAATGGATTGGTCATTTAAAACTCGAAGTGGAGTGGTTGGTACATACTATATAAACGATCAAAATCAAGTCCAAAGCGATATAACTGTAAGTAAAGATGGAGTGGATTATACAAAAAACTATTCCTTCCAGTTTGAAAGAAATTCTGCCATCATAATTGAGCCAAGTCAGCTCGACTTTAGAAATATTGACCTAACAGTTTCCACAAGTGTTTATGATGGGCAAGTTAAGCAGATTGAACTCACTTTTGTTGACATGGTAACTGGTGATAAAAAAACCTTTGTATATTCTGATGACACAAGTGAGGTGACATTCACTGATTTCACATT
Source organism: uncultured Clostridia bacterium (assembly GCA_944383375.1). Classification (GTDB taxonomy): domain Bacteria; phylum Bacillota; class Clostridia; order Christensenellales; family UBA1242; genus UBA5893. The sequence continues at coordinate 55,806 of CALWPG010000007.1, forward strand.
TACAAATGCCCTTTCTGAAGTAAGTGATATTCAAAGTCCACAGGATATTATCTATGCTGGAACCTATGCTTTTGGCTTGCAATTTACAAATTACACTTTAACAAATGCTGGGACTTTGACCTACACTATTACACCAAAGAAACTTGATGTCAGCATTGGCGAAAGAAGCAAAGTTTATGATGGATCTACAACTTTTGGCAACTTTACCGTGAATGGAATAATAAGTGGTGACCAAGTTTTTGTTGTTGGGAACTACTCTCAAAAAGATGTGGGTAACAATTTGCCTATAACTTTTGCCATCTCATCAAACATTTCAAATGTTAGAGGCTCTTACTATATTGATCAATTGAATGTCACAGGAGACATAACACAAAAAGATTTGAGTTTTGAACTAAAAATAAATCCTTACACAAGTTATTACACAAACTCTCCTGTTGAAATAGACATAAGCTATTTTAATATTTCTGGATTGGTTGAAAATGATTTTTACTCTGAAATACTTAGTGGAAGCATCAGTTTTGGCGTAACAGAACTAGGTAATTATGATTGCAGCAATATATCAAATATAACTTACAATTTATCTGTTTCAACACAGGGTGGTGCAACTTCATATTTGTCAAATTACAACATTACTGGCGTTAGTGGTAACATTGAAATTTTAAGAGCACACATTAGTGTTAGTGTTACAGAGGCAGTGAAAACTTACAACGGAAGTGTCCAGTCCGTTGTTGTTGAGTACACTGCTGTTGAAAATCGTGGGCAACTTATTCAAAGTGAAATTGCCTCATCTTTTGAGGTCACTTATTACACCGAAGATGACGTTCTTATAGCTCCAATTGATGTTGGTGTGTACAAAGTTGTAATTTCAGCAAAAGAAAATTCAAATTATATACTTGTGGATGAGTCCAATCAGGCTACGATGTCATTTACATCAAGTGTGAGGCTGATCATACAGCATAGACAAATTGAAGTTAATGTAAATTACACACACATCTACGATGGAAATGTTGCAAGTTACCAAATTCAACCTGCAAACATATCTGATCCAACTTCTGGAAATGGTGGACTTGTGGATGGACATATCTTTGCTGGTACTTTGCTCACCAATTCCCGTGAGGCTGACAGATACTCAATAAGTGGCATTGTATTTGATGGAGATGAAACTCTTTTAGACTTTGCTGTATATCCACAAAATGTTTCAATAACCATACTTTCAAACAACCAAGACGTGACTGGTAACTATATTATTACATACAACGCGGTCATCGTCATTGTTGCAAACATTCAAAATGTTGATTCCTCTAATATTCAAAACATTGAATATTGCGCAAGCGACGTGACCGACCTAGAGGACTTCTATATTTCATTTACCGTCAATGACACACTGTATCAAATAGGTTATGGTGTAGACAAACAAGTCACCTTTGGCCAGTTCACTGCATCACTTTCAAATCTCGAGGTTCTAAGCGAAAATGAATACACAGCAAAAGATGAGGCCGTTGATGTTGGCAGATATCGCATGACACTAAGTGTTATTAGTGAAGATGAAGAGCTCTCTGCTCAAAATAGATATGTAGAGTTTAGCATATACCAAAAAACCATTACTCAAATTGAAGGTGATTTTAACAAATATTATGACACTACCACAGATGTGATAAGTGATCTCACTTCACCACAGATTTTTGATGTTGACAAAGATTATGTCACAATCTTGGGTTATTACCAATCCTTTAGTGTTGGCACACACAATATTGAGTTTACGCTTGATGGTGATAGGGCATTCAATTATACCATTTCTCTGACATCGCCAATCAGTGGTACAATTTCTCGCCAGCCAATAGTATTAACACTCACAACACCATTTAGTGTATACTACACCGGTGAATATAGTACTGTTGCACTCACGCAATTCAAAGCATTCAAAAGCGATGATACCGATGTGGAGATCATCAACTTTACGCTTGCCGGAAATGTGGAAATTTTGGAAGTAAATGTCTCAAATTATGACTTGGCAGAATTATATGCGGCTGGAAGACTGCGCGAAAACATTGAAGACAACAATAACATTTTGACAAACTATCAGATAGTTGGTTACAGCGGTGAGTACACTATCAATCCATGTCAAATAGAAATAAACATCACAAACAGAGAAAATACCTATACATCACAAGGTCAAGGCGTAGAATATTCATACCAAGCAAGAGCAGGCTATGGCTCCATACCATCTTCGCAAACGGATATTTTGACAGTTCTATATGACGGACAATCAGACTTGCCTATAAATGCAGGAACATACAATGTAACAATTTCAATAAATGAAAATCATGCTCAAAATTACTTGATTTATGTAAATAATAGCACATCAAGTAGTGCTGACTATGGAACATTTACAATAAACAGACGCCAATTTGCAATAAATATTGGAAATGATGTTCAGTTGCCTTACACTGAAAATCTAGTTCAATATAACTTGCAGAACAATGACATAATTGCAACAAGTGAAACAATAAGTGGACTTATTTCAACACATACAGTTGCAGGTTATTACGAAACAAGTGGATATGAACTTGGTATTTACACTATCGGCGCCACATCCAACTACCTTACACTTTTTGATTTTGACATCTTGGAAAATGGTGTCAGTGTTCTAGATAATTACATCGCCGTCTCTGATGCAAATCAAACTGGCAGTGTAGAAATCAGAGCTGCCCAGGTAGGCGACATAGATACTTCACATATAGAAGGTCTTGTTTACAGTGCAAAAGACTTTGTTGCAAGTAGAGATATTTACATCACTGCAACTGTGCTTGGTCGTGCCGTGACTTTCTATCTCAATGAGTCAAATGACTTAGGACAACTCACCGATCTTAGAGATGAAAACGGCAACAGTGTTACTGTGGCATACAACGCAGGTAAATATAGTGTGAGGCTGATAAGTGATTACCTTGACCTTGAAAATGACATTTTTGAATTCACAATTTCAAAAAGACAAATTACAAATATAACCTATACCCACGATAAATCTTATGATGGAACATCACTTGTTGTTGGTGAAATAATAGGAAGTGAAGTTTACAGTGTGGACAGGGATAGCGTCATAATCCTAGGTAATTACGTGGACATATTAGGAAATAATATTTCTACAGTTGGAGATCACTATGTTTCATTTACTTTCTCGCCAGATGGAACGGGTGCAAATAACTATGAACTTCCAACAAATTATTTGAACTTTGAAGGAAGTATTTTGGCAAGAGATATTGTGCTAAAACTAAGCAGTACATACAACACTTATTACACAAATCAACCAGTTGAAATTTCTGCTCAAGATTTAGGTGCAATTTATAAAGATAATGAGCAAGATATATCAGATTTCACCACTAATATCACGGGAAGTATATCTTTAAACATCCTAAATGCCGGAAGTTATAATTTGGATAATTATTTCCATGCATTAAATATCCAATCTCTTGAGGGAAGTTACATTGACAATTTCAATATAGTCGGAATAACTGGAACTTTGGTCATAAACAAGGCACAGATTGTTGTTTTGGTGAGTGACTATGAAAAAACATACAACGGCGAGGTACAAACTCCAACTTATACTTTATCTATAAACAACAATAACGGCGCAATTGTTGAGGAGCATTTGCAAAATCTTTTGTATGCTCAGTATCAACTTGAGGGAACGACAACTTATATACTAAATCCAACGAACGCAGGAACGTATAGTATAACACTTTCAATTAGCAGTGAATATAATAGCAACTACACATTTTATTTCAACGATCAAACTACTGACTTAATCACAACATCTGAAAGGCTTGTCATTGCAAAAAGAGATATAACAATTGAAGTCAACCACACTGACGAGTTTACAGGTTCCAACATTGTTTACAATATTCTTCAAACTGATGTGCAAAATTTGTGCGAAGACCATGTTGTGGTTGGAACTTTAACAACCAATGGTAGTAAGGGTGGTGAATACACTTTACAATTGGATAACTTCCAAACTGATGGGAATTATTCAAATGAACAAATTATTCCAAATATTACCATTATGCATTCTAATCAAAACACAACAGCAAACTATAACGTATCCATTGATGCAACTATATTCATCTTAAGTCAACTTAAGGACTTTGATCAAAGCACACTTTCAAATCTTGTGTATGACAAGACGGATAAACTTGCAAATGGAGAAATTGTTGTAAAACTTACAGTGGATGGCATAGTTCGTGAGTTTGTCTACACACCAACTGGTATCAACCAAGAGGCGACTTTTACTAATCTGATGTACAATGGTGAGTTGACAACATCTGTCATCTATGTTGGACAGTACTCCTTTGATGTTGCCTTCAACATAAACGGGTCAACATATTCTCAAAGCGTCACCTTTGAAGTTTTGGCAAAACCAATCAACCTTGTATCTCTAAATAGTGATAAGGTGTATGATGCAACAAACTATGTTTTGGGCGATATAACAAGCACGGATATCTTGCAAGGTGATGTTGTTGAGATTACTGGAGAATACTCGTCAGAGAATATAGGAACTCACAACATATTGTTGTCACTTGGTGGGCAAGATAGCTTTAACTATTCGATAGACAATGAAAGCCTTGCTTTGTCGGGACAAATAAGTGCAAGAAATATAACTTTGTCAATGTCGGAAAGCGCAAACATTGTCTATTCTGGTGATTATCCTCAAATAACTGCAGATATGCTAAGTGTGGGTGGACTTGGATTAGTTCCTACACAGTATATTGACGGATATCTGTCTTTACTTAGAGTTGATGCAGGGACATACAATTTTGGCATAGCAAATCTTGATACATCAAATATGCAAATTTTAAGCGAGGATGGACAAAGTGTTACGTCAAATTACAACATATCCTATAGTGGAAATGTTACAATTAATACATTTGTTGCTGAAATAATTGTTGAAGAAATAGATTTCACATACGATGCTCAAATCAAAGACATAAGACCATTACTTGGCTTTGACAGCTTAGTCGTACCATCTACCATTATGGAAGAGGCACTAAGTTCAATTGTAATAACCTATGACAATACACCTTTAAATGCTGGAACTTACAATGCGACATTGTCATCAAACTCACCTAATTTTACCATTACCTATGGTGATGACAATATAATAAATTTCCAAATCAAAAAACGTCCTTTACAAATTAACATTGGAGAAATTGAGTATCAATTTAACCCAACCAGCAATCATCAAACTCAATTTAATAGCACTCATCTTACCGGTCTCGTGAATGGTCAGATTGTGGAGGGACACTTCTCGCTAAATGCAACTGGAGTTGGAATTGGAAATTATACATTTGAATCTGATCCATATAAGATAGTTTATTCCTTAGCCATATATGTAAACGGCGAGAATATTTTGCCAATAAACTATGAGCTTAATGATGAGAAATTTGGCAGCATTGAGATTGTTGCATTTGAACTTTCAAGCACCGACGTTTGGTTAAGAAATAACAGCATCACCTACAATGGCATAGACATTTCAAGTTCAGTTACTGTTTATTTCTATGATGCCAACCGTACTCGTCAGCAAATCACTACTTCGGATACAACATATGGAAGTTTTGAAATTGTTGGCAATTTGACAGAGGATAATAGCGCGATCAATGTCGGTGAATATTCTGTTGTTGTTGATATATTAAATTACCAACTTGAACAAAACACCTATTCTTTGAGCATAACTCCAAAGACGATAACATATGTGTCATATGATTCAAGCAAAATATATGATGGTAATTCCTATGTGTACTACTATCAAGATAGGAATTTACCATCGGATATCGTAAGTGCCGACAGGGGCAAACTGGTTTTATATGGTTACTATGTGGATGAGGATGGAGTAAACACCAAAGATGTTGGAGTTCATAATGTCAAATTTGAATTTCAAAATGCAAATTCCTATCCAGCACTAAACTATATATTTAGTGTTCAAGGGCAAAGCGAAATACTTGCAAAAGATGTCAACCTTGAAATTAGTTATGATTTTGCTTATTCACAAAGTGGAAGTTATACACTTGTTTATGAAGAAAATACGAATGCCTTCAGTATTGAAGGCTTACTTCAAGGCGATACACTTTCAGGTAGTGTAAGTCTCAATGGATTAGGTGGGCACATTGGAAATATAAGTAGTAATGTGGATTTATCCATGCTTATCATCTATGATGCACAGCAAAACAATGTTACTAATAACTACAACATAGAAGTTTTAACAAATTTGAATATTGTAAAAGCACAGATTGATATATCTTTTGAAGACATACAGACAATCTATACATACAACAACGCCCAAATTTCAATAATTCCAACACTTTCGTTCATCAATTCAAGCGGGCAAGTTGAACTGAGTTATTTGGATTATCAATATGTGGGTAATGGATATACAGGCCAAGAGGCTCCACGAAATGTTGGTGAATATACCATCACTTATGCCGTAGCACCTATGTATAGTGAGTACTACGAAATTGTTGGTGATAATAGCTTCACATTTACAATCACAGAATATGGGATAGAGCTTCAAGTGGGAGAAATTCCACAGTTTAGCAAGATGTATGGCGAAGCTGATCCAATACTTAGCCACACAATTATGACAACATTTGGTGAAAGTGTTGTGATTACATTTAATAGAGATCTAGGTGAGGAACTTGGGTCGTATGATATCCACATATCAGAGTGGGATAACAACAATTATCAAATAACTTTGGCGCAAGGTGCTGGAGATAACCTTTTTGTAATAACCAAGGCAGGAAGGCTTGACGTAGTAATTGAAAATACACAAAACAATATAGACATACTACAAAAAGTTTATGATGCACAAAATATTGCCGATGTTGACATTTCCTCTCTTGATTACAGTGCAAACGGAGAAATACTTACAGGAAAAATCAAGTTTGCTCTGGGAAAAGATGTTGGAGAATATCAACTTGCCACATCTGGTCATACACTTGAAAATTCTAATTATCAAGCTTTCAACGTGACAAGTTTGTTACCTTTTGTAATCAAAGCGAAGCCTATTTCACTCCAAATCACAGATGGCGATAAAGAATATGATGCCTCAAATACTTTCCTTGGTGATATAAATATTTTAGACAGTGATGGTAATCCACTTGGTGGGCAATATTTGCTTTCTGTCAGTGCAAGTTTCTCCTCCAGTGATGTAGGTAACAATGTTTCACTCAATTTGACATATGGTGGTGACGACATCTCTAACTACATTGTCACAAATGAGTTGACCGCAAACATTATTAAACGTAGTATCACAATCACACCTCACTCAGATCAGATATTTGACTATGGCACACAAAATTTTGAAATCACCTATGATATCATAGACAATGGAACTTCTACATTCAATGGCAATTGGGCAAGCGAAATAGAAGGCAAGCTTTATATACAATCGTATGATGCGGGCAGTTGGCCAATAATGTCAAACATCACATCGCAGAATTTAAATATTACTTTCACAAAAAATGTCATC
>CALWPG010000008.1 GCA_944383375.1 uncultured Clostridia bacterium
AATTCAATAAAAATTAAAAATTGTAATTAAGTTTAATTCAAAAATGTATTTAATTTTAACATATTTCATTAAAAAATAACTGATTTAGATAATGAAATATATTAAAACTTTTTAAACACCGCTAAAAACGGAGTTTTTAGCGGTTAGTTGGCAAAATTGGAAAAGTTGGTAAATAAATAAAAGGAGGTAATCATGATATATCTTTCATCCAACCCAATTCAGGATGCTAGAAAACGTACAAAAATGACTGCAACTGAATTAGCGGAAGAACTCAACAAATTGACTGGTGGCAATGTCACAAAAGTCGAAATCTCCAAATGGGAGAACTTCAGACATAAGCCCAATCCGTCGACAATTTTTGCTCTAGCAAAAATATTAAATGTCAATCCTATTCAATTTTATAACGATATAGACACAAGGTTTCGTAATTGGAGAAAGCTTTTTAAAAAAGAAAAGGAGAAAAAATATGCAACGAATAATTAATTCACGCACGAAGAAAGCACGTGCACGCCAGGAACGTTCCGAAAAGCGTAAGGTCCAGTGGTACGCAAGAAAAGTAATAAGATACATCGCCAGCCAGTACAAAAAGACCGGCAACACAGTAATTGAGATCGATGTCTACAAATTCAACGAAGATAAGCTTGTTAAGGTTCTTCAGATGCTACAGTCAGAGAAACAAGTCACCTACATAAAGTCAGATGACCTTTACTCTGTAACTATACTTCTTCCTAAAACTACACAACACAACATTCAGCCAAATATAGTAAAAGAACCACAAAAAGAGCCTGAAGCACTAAAACAAGAAGAAAAACAAGAAAAACCACTTAAAAAATCTTCGCCCAGAGCGATTTCTGATGCTTCTGACGAAGAAGAATACAAGCCGTTTTAATTAATAAATAACAAAATAAAGGGAGAAAGAAAATGAAGAGTCAATCACTCAAGTTCTTTCCCCGAGAATCAAAGCTTACAACACAAGAACAGCTCTTTATGTCAGATTTTAATATATTCAACGAAAAAAGAGTTGCAAATCAAAAATTAGAAGCATTTGCTGTTTACACATTACTTCGAATGAAAATGTCCGATGACGACGACGCGGGATATTTTCTAAACTACAACAAGGACCTTTTGAATCTCCTAGCCAGTACTCTTGGAACAGATAACAGATTCCTAGAGCGAGTTGTCAAGAGGTCTTTGGAACGGGGCTTGTTTGACAAGGTGATGTATGAAAAGTATAAGATACTCACATCCCCTGACATCCAAGACAAATATTTCTTTGGCAAACAAAGATGTACAAGCATACGAGTAGTTAAAGAATACTTGTATAGTTTTGTATACGAAAAATACGAATTTGTAAACAAAAAATGCAAAATTGTAAGCATTTTCGGGGAAAATGTTAGCAAAAAATTACAAACCACACAAGACAAGACTAACACAGATACAAAGAGAGATGCACCAGCCGAGTGCGTTAAAACAGATTTGGAACTGTTTCTCAAAGAATTTCCAAAAAAGGCTGAGTCTGGAGTTAAAATTCCAAACTATGTCGATTTTAAAGCATTAACCGAAAGAGTTCGAGCTAGTGATTTTCTTAAAATGGCTAATAACCTTAAGCTTTCCTGGCTAGTAAAAAAAGAGAATTATGACAAGGTCATTGCCGGTCATTACGATAAGATAGTGTTCTCACCAGGCAAAACCCAAAACTACGACAATCGAAGTTACAGCCAGGAGCAATTAAACAACTTATTCACCGACTTGGACTCTGTAAAATTAGGAGGCAACAATGGTTGACATTCTAACTAACAAACTGTGTGATTATCTGCATTCAAATAACGTTTGGTGGAAAATACACGATAACCTCTTCTGCATTATGACAGATAGTGACACTATTCACCTTGCCTTTAAAATTGAGGAGAATCACATCACTACAAAGACAAGTCTTGACCACTCATTAGCCTTTGAACCGAGTGTGTCCAAATTCCACACAGTCAAATTGCGAGTACAAAACTTCATATTGGACAATGAGTCACTCATTAATCAGATGATTGCGATTAGCAAAAACTTAAATTTATTGGAGGAAAAATATGTTAAAAATTAAAGATAATGTTGATATGAAAGAACTTGAAAAGTTTGACGAATTGGAATATAAGAAAAATGAATATTTTAAAAACCCTTATTATGTAAATAGTTCTGGCACTGTTTTGATTTTTGTAAAAAGTAGACATTTAGAGTTAATAGGATGTAGTAATGTGCGTAATGAATATGACGTATTATTCGATTTAATCAAATCCGATATGCTCGAAAAGGTGGTGAAACATGAGTAATATTTCAAAAATAAGAGTTTGTCGAGAACTTATAAAATTAGATCACCTGCTATTACACGATAGACCAATTGAGCTTACAAGTGCTCAGATAGATTATTTATTGTCAGCAGGTTTTGAAGGTAATGCAGAAAGGAGATCTTTTATATATACCGATAAACACCTTGAGATTGAATATTTAGTAATTAAGGAGAGAGAAAATGAAAATTAGATTACACGGTGTCCCTGAAGAGATTTCAAAATTTACAAAACTATTTAAGTCTTTGGAAGATGCCGGAACAATAGACATATTGCAAAAATCAGAACCTTACGCAGACCGTGGCACTTCCAAATACTGCAGAGTGTATATGGATGTTAATTTGAAGGAGAAACAATGAGTAAAATTTTTACACCGCTTGGAGCAAGCAATCACACAAAAAAGGAGCGTGCAGAACTAGATTTTTACGCAACTGATCCAATCGCTATAGACAAGCTTTTAACTGTTGAAGACCCCTGTCCTCACATTTGGGAATGTGCTTGTGGTGACGGACATCTATCAAAACGATTAGAAGAAAAAGGATACCACGTCTTCTCGAGTGATATTGTACAAAGAAATTTTACATTAAATTTTAAAAAAGATTTTTTGAAATTTTGCTTTAAAGATATCCATTGTGACATACTCACTAACCCACCATACAAATATGCAAAAGAATTTGTATTAAAAGCACTTGAATTAATTGCCGATGGACATAAAGTGTATATGTTTTTAAAACTTACTTTTCTCGAGGGTAAGTCAAGATACAAAGAACTATTTAGCCAATACCCACCTAAAACTATATATGTTTTTAGTGAGCGTGTAATGTGTGCTAAAAATGGCAATTTCGAAGAAATGAAAGCTGGTGGTGGAAGTGCCGTAGCTTATGCCTGGTTCGTCTGGGAGAAAAACTACAAAGGCGACACTGTAATAAAGTGGATTTAAGCGAGGCTTAGATGAAAAAGAACAACCTAACCTTTGACCGGGATAACTTCAAACTCTCCCTCATCCAGAACTGCAACCTTGTTGGAGAGTTTGAGTTCCCAGAGATAAAACCTACACAGACAACTTTTGGCAAATATGCGGTAGTACCTTTCAATGTTGCTAAAGGTATTGAGCAAAAACATAAATACTACGTGCATTTTTATATAGACGACTACCAGTTCGATCGAATTTGGTACGCACCAGAAAAATATATGCAGTTCCTTAAGCAGTTCAAAGGAGTAATCGCTCCAGACTTCAGCCTTTACGCAGATATGCCAAAGGCGATGCAGATATGGCAATGTTATAAAGCTAGAGTTCTAACCAGGTACTGGCAAGATAATGGCATAGATGTTATTCCAAATGCAACCTGGAGTGATGAAAGTTCCTATTCCTGGTGCTTTGACGGACTACCTCAGAACTCAACCCTTGCAGTAAGTTCTGTCGGCTGTGTCAAAAACCCACATTTCCTACTCACCTTTTGCAAAGGTTTTGAAAAAATGGTTGAAAAGTTAAATCCAACAAAGATATTGTTCTATGGAGTTATTCCAGAAAGTTTAAAAGGCGACAACCGTATTATTCAAATTGCTACACATATGCAATTACAACTAAAAAATTTTTAAACTAGGAGGATATATTTATGGGCGGAAGAGGCTCAAGTTATTTTAATAGAAGCGGAAGTATGCGTATAAAAGTAAGTGATACTTATGATCAGGATAAACCTACAAACAATCGAACTAGAATAGTTGAAAAACTAACAAAAAGAAATGTTCAAGTAATGGCATCAACAGATAAAATTCCAGATGAAATACTCACCCCTAACCTTAAACAACTTGATAGAATTATGTCAAGGTTCAGACAATACTCTGATTATGCAGAAGTTGAAAATCTAAAAGTTCGAACTGAAACATTTAGCAACCCAAATATTCAAGCATGTTTTAGATGTGATGCTGATTCATTTACTCGACCTGAGATTATTTTCAATAAAACTTACGAAAAGCGAAATGCAATTCAGATAGAGCAGGAAGTTCAAGGACAAATAAACGGTAACTATTGGACAAAATCTGATAGACAAAATTTGCTTGTACATACAATGACTCATGAAATGGGACACTATGTTCAAAGAGTCCTTACAGAACAAATAGCCGAACAACGTGGAGAAGTTGACATACGTGCAAGAAATCCGTTAAAATATGATAATACCATAGCAAATGAAATGACAAATAAAATTGCTATGATATGTAAACAACAGTTCAATAGCAAAATTAAAACAAGTGAATACGGCTCAACTAATGACTATGAATTCTTTGCTGAAACATTTAGTGAGATGCTTACTTGTGATAATCCGTCAGACACTGCTAAGTCACTTGAAATATATTTAAAAGGAGAAAAATAATATGTTGTTAGAAAAACCTTTGTTTTTAAAAAATCCAGAGTGGTATGTCCATGATGATGAGCGAAACATATATCTTTTGACTGACAAAGCACCAAAAGAAGCTCAACAAAGCTATATTGAATTTTACGAAACATTAAATAATTCATATTGGCACAGTCAGGAGTTTAAAATAAAAGATATAAATGACTACATTGTCAAAACTACACAAGACAAATAAATATTCATAAAAACAAGCCGAAAAAACGGCTTGTTTTTTTATATAAAATTCATCGATTCAAGTTCGGAACAAAAATGTTTAATCGACAGAACTTGTGAAAAAACTTATCCAAAAAAAATATCCAAAAAATCATGAAACCCTTTTGTTATAAGGCTTGTAGCCTCTTTTTTAAAACACTTAAAATCCCTCGGGGGAAACTCCGTACCGGTTCAAGTCCGGTTCCCGGCACCAAATTAACAAGGCTAAAACCCAGGAAATATAAGGAGTTCACTATATTTGACCCCAAATTAATTTCAATAATAAATTTTATTAAAAAAAGATGCTTAACTTATGTTAAACATCTTTTTTTCAGCAAAACTACTTACTATCCACGAGAAGACTTGTTTGCTTTACTGGACTTTGAATTTTTTGAATTCTTTCTGCCCATTTCAGAACCTGCTTCTACGTTTGTGTTTGTTCTACCTGAACAATCTCTAGTTTTAGAAGCTCCTTGGCTAGATTTGTTTCTTCCAAACATATAGTTTTACCTCCTCTGCAAAGCATTTAGTTTTTGCTTTGACAAATCTAGTATGCAACATAAAGCAAATTTAATACATAAAAAATGTGATAAAATAAATTTATCACATTTAATTATTATTTACCTTCGGCTTTATCCAATAGCTTGTAATATTCATCAAAAACCAGCATAGCAGTTGGTTCATCGGTCTCGACTTCAAGTGTTGCGTCACCATCTCCATCCTCATTGACATAAAAAACTATTGCTTCATCATCTGCAACACCTTCCAATGGGTCAATTGGTTTTAAAATAGCATAAAGCTTATTGTCCATAGGAATGATAGCAACTTGATCAAATTTTACTGCTCTATCATTTTCATCATATAATGTAATTGGATCCTCATTGTCTTCATCCAAAAGGATATCCATAATCCCAAGTTCTTTTTTTTCTTCCATAATCTAATCTCCTTTACTTTTTAAATAACTTTCAAGTATAACAGCAGCAGAAAACATGTCCAAGTATTGTTTACGCTTAGTAGGAGGAATTTTCCGATCTTTTAGCATTTCCTCTGCCTCAACGGATGAAAGTCGTTCATCTTCAAACATTACCTTAATACCAGAAAAGTCACTTAGTTTTTGGCCGAAAAATTTAGTGATTTGTGTCCTTTGGTTTTCCGAGCCATCAAGTGAATACGGCATGCCAATGACAATGAGTGACACGTTGTTGCTTTTTGCAAGATTTGTCAAATACTCAATATCTTTATCAATATCTTGTGATTGATAAATTTCATATGGATTTGCTGTCAATCCTAGCAGATCTGAAAATGCAACTCCAATTCTAGCATCGCCATAATCGAGGCACATGATTCTTTGATATCGCATAACCATACTCAGTAGTAGTATACTTTAATTTTGTTCAATTAGTCAAATATTTTATCTATTTTATGAAAAATAAAATAGCACACTTACTTGTGTGCTATCGGTCAGCCTTTTTTAGATGTTTTGGTTTGTTTTGACATTTTTTTTGTCATGTCCTGTACTTCCTTTTTAACGGCATCTTCCGTCTTATTGACTATTTCTTTTGCCTGAGGATTATACTTATACAAAAGAGCACCAGCAATCATGCCAATAACAATACCACAGATTATTCCATCTTTCATAAAAAAACCTCCCTGCAAGTATTATTTGCAGAAAAGTTTTAATTATTACATAAATAAATTACTTCTTAGATTGATTATTTGCTTCACGTTCTTTACGTTTATAATAATCGGCCACGGCACTACTTAATGCTTCAAGTAATGTTGAAACCAAACACATTTTTTGCTCTGGAAGCTGAGAAATTACCTGAAGAATATCTTCGCTTGTTATGGTATTTATTTCATCAATACTCTTACCTTTAATCAAATCACAAAGTACATTAGCCACAACTATTGTTGTAACACCACCCATAGCTTTAAACTTTGCATTTTCTATAATTTTAGTGTTGTCATCAATTTTTAAATAAATTCTTACAATATCACCAAAGGTGGCATCCGTGACTTTCGCAACGCCATTTGCGCCCTGCAATCCACCTGCATTGATGGGATTTTTGAAAATATCAAGTACCTTTTGATTATACATTATTTTGCCCTCCCTGTTTTTGTAACTGCAGAAATAGATCTCAAGCGTGCTATTACTTTGACAAGTGTCTCTACCACATAATCTATATCATCTTTTGTTGTTGATTTCGAAAAAGAAAATCTAACTGCGCTACGTGCCATATTTTCATCATTTTCAAGAGCTAGAATAACATGTGATGGTTCAACGCCTCCACTTTCGCATGCAGCTCCAGTGGACACCGCTATGCCTTCTAAATCCAGCATCATTGCAACAGCTTCGCCCTCTACTAAATCAAATGATAAATTGACAATATTGTTAACTTTTTGATATGGGTGTCCGTTGTACTTAACATATTCGATTTTTTCCATAACATTTTTAACAAAATAGTCTCTAATTGTTTTTAATTTTTGTACATTGGCAACCAAATCACGAGAAGCTATTTCTAATGCTTTACCAAATCCAACAATACTTGGAACATTTAAAGTTCCACCACGCCTATTTCTTTCCTGATTGCCACCAACGATCAAAGGTTCAATGTTTATGCCTTTTTTAACATACAATGCACCAATACCTTTTGGACCGTATATCTTGTGTGCATTTATAGTCATTGCATCAATTCCCATGTCTTCAACATCGATTTTCAAATTCCCAATGGCCTGTACAGCATCGGTATGGAAAATTGCTCCATTGTCATGAGCGATGGAAGCGATGGTTTTAATATTTTGTATTGTTCCAATTTCATTGTTTACTGCCATTATTGAAACAAGAATGGTATCTTTTCTTATATAATGCAACAATTCGGCAATTTTAACTAATCCCTCATTGTCTACGTTAAGATAAGTAACTTCAAAGCCTTCCTTTTCAAGTTCTTTGCAACTTTGAAGAATAGATTCATGTTCTATTTTTGAAACAATGATATGTCTTCCACGTTCCTTATTTGCTCTTGCAATTCCTTTTATAGCCCAATTGTTCGCTTCAGTGCCACCAGATGTAAAATAAAGTTCCAACGCATTTGCATTTATGGCTTTGGCAATTTTGTCTCTTGCTCTGTCAACCATAGCCTGAGCATCTCTGCCAAATGAATGGATACTATTTGCATTGCCATAAATTGAACTAAAACAAGGCATCATTTCATTTAACACCTCATTAGAAATGTACGTAGTAGAGGCATTATCTAAATAAATTTTTCTATCCATATAAAAATCCTTTTATCGTATAGTAGTATATCATCACACTAATGAAAAATCAAGACTAATTTTTGCCATGATTAATTCAAATTTTCGTAAGCATTCAATTTTTCCAAAATAGCAGCCTTTTGCATATAACCACTAAATTTTTCCGTTTGCTTTCCATCCACAAATATTATCATTGTAGGGACAACCATGATACCATATTCTTTGGCAAGCTCATTGCTTTCATCAATGTCAACTTTGTAAATATTAGCTTTGGTTTCTTGACTCAAAGACTCTAAAACTGGTGCTAGCATTTTACAAGGACCACACCAACTGGCAAAAAAGTCAACGAGAGTTACACCTTTTGATTGTAAAACTTTTTCATTAAAATTTTCTTTGTTTAAAATTTCCATGTTTATTCTCCTTTATATAATATATTTTTTCAAATCACTATTTTTATTATGTTTTCCAAAAATATTTTGAACATAAGCTCTATCAATTACAACTTTGCTCAATGGATATTCTCCACTGGCATTAAATGAAACATCTTCCAAAAGTTTTTCCATTATGGTGTGTAATCTTCTTGCTCCAAGGTTTTCCATGTTCTCATTTTGGTATTCTGCAACTATTGCAATTTCATCAAGCGCATCCGGTGTAAACTCCAAGTCGATATTATCTACTTTCAAAAGACTAGCATATTGAAGTGTTACGGCATTCTTTGGTGTTGATAGAATTTTTACAAAATCGTTTTTTGTTAAACTGTTTAATTCCACTCTAATCGGAAAACGACCCTGAAGTTCTGGAATCATATCCTCAATTTTTGACACATGAAAAGCGCCTGCCGCTATAAAGAGAATGAAATCAGTTTTCACATTTCCATACTTGGTGCTGACAGTTGAGCCTTCAACGATTGGAAGAATATCCCTTTGAACACCTTCTCTTGAAACATCTGGACCACTCTGACTTCCCTTGCCTATAATTTTGTCCATCTCATCTATAAAGATGATGCCTTCTTCCTCTGCTCTCTTTATGGCCTCTTGATAAACACTTTCGTTATCAATTAGTTTATCTGATTCATCTTCCAGCAAACATTCTTTGGCTCTTGAAACTGACATTTTCCTGGTTTTTCGTCTTGGAGGAAAAATTCCACCAATCATAGCTGAAATATTCATATCGCCTAGATCTGGCATAAAGTCAAACTGCTGACCTTTTTCCACTACACTTATCTCTACATTCATGTCATCGTATTTTCCATTTTTATAATTTAGTTCAATATCAGCAAGTGTTAAATTTTGACCTTGTTTTGCAAGTTCGTCCGAAATAACTTTTAAGAGTTTTTCATCAACAGCTTTTTGTGCACGCTTTTCTACTTCATGAATTTTTTCATCTTTTACCAATCTTACAGATACTGATACAAGATCGCGTACCATGCTTTCCACATCTCGACCAACATATCCCACTTCTGTGTATTTTGTAGCTTCAATTTTTATGAAAGGAGCGCCCACAAGTTTAGCAAGCCGCCTAGCAATTTCTGTTTTTCCAACACCTGTTGGACCTTTCATAATTATATTTTTTGGAGTTATCTCATCTCGCAGTTCCTTTGGAAGTCTACTTCTTCTATACCTGTTGCGAAGTGCGATTGCAACCGCTTTTTTCGCTTCATCTTGGCCTATGATATATTTGTCCAACTCCGTTACAATTTCTCTTGGTGTCATACTCATAACATCACCTCCTATACTTCCTCAACAATAATATTAGAATTTGTAAATACGCAAATTTCACTCGCAATTAAAAGCGATTTTGTTGCTATAGCTTTGGCAGTAAGTTTTGTATTTTGAAGCAATGCCTTGGCAGCCGCATAAGCATAGTTACCACCACTTCCTATTGCACAAACACCCTCTTCAGGCTCTAAGACTTCTCCACTGCCACTCAGTAAAAGCATAGTGTCTTTATCTGCTACTATCATCATAGCATTCAATTGTTTAGCAACCTTGTCATCTCTCCAAAGCCCTGCAAGTTCTACAGCACTTTTAAGCAAATTTCCAGAGTATTTATTTAACATCTCTTCAAATCTATCACAAAGGCTGATAGCATCAACAACAGAACCTGCAAAACCAACCACTACTTTGCCTCCATATATTCGTCTAACTTTTTTTGCAGTATTTTTAAAAATTACACTTTGCGACATTGTCACCTGACCATCGCCACAGATGGCAGTTTTTCCATTTCTTTTGACAGCACAAATTGTCGTGGCCTTAAATTCATTGTCCATAAAACCTCTCCTTAAAATTTTCAATTTCTCTTTGAGAATTTTTAAAAATCTCTTCTTTTTTTATCGTCTTGTCTTTGATATCTTCTGCACTAATAATGCCATAATTGGCATTCATCGGTTGAAAATTTATCTCGCTAGCACTACTTATATAATGCATAAGAGCGCCAATACATGTTGTTTCAGGCAAGCCTTGTAATGGTTTGCCTTTAATATATAATAACATATTTATTGCACAATACAAACCACTTGCAACACTTTCCATATATCCTTCAACACCAGAAATCTGCCCAGCGACAAAAATATTAGGAAACTGTTTCAATTGAGAATACACATTTAGACATCTAGGTGAATTGATGTAACTGTTTCTATGCATGCTCCCATATCTTACAAACTCGGCATTTTTCAAGGCAGGTATTAATGAAAAAACTCTTTTTTGCTCCTTATATGTCAAGTTCGTTTGAAACCCCACCATATTCAAATATGTACCTTCTAAATTTTCTTTACGAAGTTGAACGATGGCAAAAGGTTTTTGTCCTTCAACTTTCTTTGAAAGTCCAACTGGTTTCATTGGTCCGTACCTTAGCGACTTTTCTCCTCTTTGAGCCAATATTTCAATTGGCATACAACCTTCAAATACCTTTAGTTTTTCAAATGAATGAAGTTTTATTCTTTCAGCATTTATAAGTTGTTCTACAAAAACCTTATATTCATCTTCATACATGTAGCAATTTAAATAATCTTTTGAGTCACCTTGATCATATCTATTTGCCCAAAATGCACGCGAATAATCTATGCTTTCAGCGCTTACTATTGGTGCGATAGCGTCATAAAAGTAGCAGTTGTCATCTCCTATGAGAGATGAGATATATTTAAACAATGCATTATCACAAAGTGGACCAGTGGCTATTATTGTTGGGATATTAACATCGAAATTGACTACAACCTCTTCAATTATTTCTATATTTTTGTGTTCTTTAATTTTTTTAGTTATAAGCTGTGAAAACTTTTCTCTGTCAACACTTAGTGAATTACCAGCAGGAACTCTTGTTAATTTTGCACACTTTAAGATAAGACTGTCAAGTGCTTCTAATTCTGCTTTCAAAAGCCCACTTGCGGAGGTCTTTTGATCACTTTTCAAGCTATTAGAACAAACAAGCTCAGCAAAATTATCACTTTGCTGTGCTTCTGTCCTTTTTATGCTTTTCATTTCATATAGTTTGACTTTAATTCCATGTTCAGCCAAAAAATATGCTGCTTCACAACCAGCAAGACCTGCACCTATTATTTTTACAACCTTACTCTTTAACATACTTACACTGTTTTGAGGAACAAACGACCTTTTTCCCTTTAATTACAAGAGGAGAATTACATTTTGGACATTTTTCACCCGTAGGAATGTCCCAACTCATAAATGAACATTGTGGATAGCCTGTGCATGCATAAAATATTTTACCCTTTTTGGATTTTCTTTGCAAAACTTCCTTTCCACATTCTGGACAAACTCCCTTTGGAACACTTTCATCCTCATATGGTTTAATATTTTTACAATTTGGATAATTGGAACATCCCAAAAATTTTCCATACTTTCCTTCACGTATCACCATATTGCTGCCACACTTATCACATATTATGTCAGTTTTTATTGGTTCCTTTTTAGGAGATACATAAGCATTAAAGTTCGCATTGTCTAATAAATCCTTAAAGCTATGCCAAAAATTATCTATTACAGTCTGCCATTCACACTTATCTTCAGCAATCTCATCAAGTTTGGTCTCCATGTATGCAGTAAATTTAACATTGATCATCTTGTTAAAGTATTTCTCCAAAAATCCCGTTACCGATCTTCCGATTTCTGTTGGAACAATATATTTACCATCCTTTTTGGTGTATTCACGTGATGCAATAATTGTTACAGTCGGAGCATATGTTGAAGGTCTGCCAATTCCTTTTTCTTCCATTGCCTTAACCAAAGTCGCTTCAGTATATCTTGTTAGTGGTTTTGTAAACTTTTGCTCAGGCAATAATTTATCCAATTCAAGCACTTCGCCTTCTTCAAGTTTAGGCAATTTACCTTCTTCAATTTTTTGATCATCATCTTTTATATCATTTTTATACATTGCTGTCCAACCAGCGAAATCCAAAGTTTTTCCAACGGCCTTGAATGTACAATCTTCAGCTTTAATCAAAGCAGTCACACTATCATATAATGCTTCACTCATCTGGCATGCGACAAATCTTTCATAAATGAGTTTGTATAACTTATACACATCATTATTTGCTATATTTTTTATGCTATCAGGTGATCTCTGTAAAGAAATAGGTCTTATTGCCTCGTGCGCATCTTGTGCCGTTGCTTTAACTGTAAAGATATTAGGCTTAGCTGGCACATAACTGTCTCCAAAATTATTTTTTATGTGATCACGAGCCATTTTGATTGCATCATCACTTATTCTAACACTATCTGTTCTAATGTATGTGATCAATGCCACTTTACCCTCACCTGGAAGATCAATGCCCTCATACAACTGTTGCGCAGCACTTGTGGTACGTTTTAGGGTCATATTTAGTTTATTGAGTGCTTCCTGTTGCATAGTAGAAGTAGTGAAAGGTGCAGGAGCTTTTGATTTGGTTTTGGATTTCTTTATAGAATCAACTTTGTAGGTTGCATTTTTTAAATTTTCCAAAACTTCATCTACTTCATCTTTGTTTGAAAGTTTAACTTTTTTGTCTTTAAACTCGTGTAAACTAGCTTTAAAGATAGAATTTGATTGTTGCTTTTTTAGTTGCGCCGTTAAATTCCAATATTCCTCAGGAACAAAATTTTCAATTTCTTTTTCTCTATCAACCACAAGTCTTAAACACACAGATTGTACACGCCCCGCACTTAACTTAGGCTGAATTTTTTTACATAATATTGGCGAAAGTTTGTAACCCATAATTCTATCTAAAATTCGCCTAGCTTGCTGTGCGTCAACTAAATTTAGGTCAATGGCACGAGGATTTAGAAGTGCTCTTTCTACAGCAGTTTTGCTAATTTCATTGAACACAATTCTACATTTTGTGTTTGGATCAATACCTAGGCAATAAGCCAAATGCCATGCAATAGCCTCTCCTTCACGATCAGGGTCAGTTGCAAGTAAAACCAATTCGGCATTCTTTGCCTTATTTTTTATTTCAGCGATAACATTTTTTTTGTCTGGCATTATTTCGTAGTGTGGCTCATAGTTTTTAGTCAAATCTACAGCAAAGCTCTTTGATGGTAAATCTCTAACATGTCCCTTTGATGACATAACTAGATAATCCTTACCCAAATATTTTTGTAATGTTTCTCTCTTTCCTGGCGATTCTATAACGACTAGTTTCATTAATCCTCCTGACTATATTGCGTAGTAGTTACCCGGCAATTTTTTAATTATTCCACGAATTTGCATAGTTGTCAAACAAGTATTTAAGCTTTGAACAGAAATAGCTGTGTGCATTTGAATATCATCAAAACTCTTTTCTCCGTCTTTTAAGTAATTATATATTTTGTTTTCATCAAAGTTTAATTCAATTTTTGCCTTCTTGGTTTTTGTTGTCCTCATTCCATATTGTTGCAAAATATCATTTGGAGAGGTCACCAATTGTGCATGCCCAAATTTTATAATGTTGTTTGTTCCCTCACTTTTTGCACTTGTAATATTTCCTGGAACACTAAACACATCAATTCCTATATCTAAAGCATAGTTTTTAGTATGAAGGGCACCACTTTTCTTCGCCGCTTCTGTCAAAAGAACGCCATCACAAAGTGCTGCAATTATTCTATTCCTTTGTGGAAAAGAATAATTTCTTGCTTGAAATGTAGGATAATATTCCGTAATCAATAATCCATTTTGCGCAATCTCTCTAGCTAAACCAATATTAGATTTAGGATACATTTTTTGGAAGCCATTTCCAAGAACGGCAATCGTCTTGCCTTTAACCTTTAATGTTGTTTCATGTGCTATTTTATCCACTCCAGTGGAGAGACCACTTACAATTGTGAAACCACCCTTTGCCAACTCTTTGCTAAAAAGTTCGGTAATCTCTCTACCATAATATGTTGGAGCTCGCGAACCCACTATTGCAAAACATTGTTTTTCCAGTAAAGTCACATCACCAATATAGTAAATTATATAAGGTGGCTCATCCAAGCGTTTTAACTTTTGAGGATAATTGGAATGAGTTATTGTGATGTATCCAACATGTTTTTTCTCAAGATATTTTTCAAGAGTATCAAATGAAAAATTTTCAAGACGATCTTTGTATTTTTGATAATCTTCTTTAAGGAATTCCACCCAAAAATTGTCACCATTATATAACGCAGTCAATGCAGATGATGCATTATTATAGTGAGATACAATTTCGCAGCATCTTTTAACTGTAAGTTCCATTGCTGAGAAAAATAAATATGCTTTGTCTTCTAAATCAATCATTTAACCAATATTTCCTATCAAGTGAGCGATATTGAATAGCCTCTGCGATGTGCTGAGGCAAAATATTTTCCTCTCCATCGAGGTCGGCAATCGTCCTTGCAACTTTTAATATTCTATCATGTGCTCTTGCCGTGAGATGAAGGTTATCAAATGCCATTCTAAGTATACTTTGACACTCATCGCTCAAAACACAATACTTCTTTGTTTGGGTAACATCCATCTTAGCATTTGAGTATACCTTCGTTCCCTCAAATCTTTTTAATTGAATCTGGCGTGCTTTGTCAACTCTTTTTTTGATGTCCTGCGAACTTTCACACTCCTCTTTGGTATGCAAATCATCATAGGAAACACTATCAACTTCAATATGCAAATCAATTCTATCCATTATAGGACCGCTAAGTTTTGACAAGTAATTATGAATTTGTGAAGGTGTACACCTGCACTCTTCCTTTTTCGAACCATAATTACCACAAGGGCAAGGGTTCATGCTTGCTATTAGCAAAAAAGAAGCTGGATAAGTGACCGTTTGTTTTGCTCTGGCTATAGTAATTTGACCATCCTCCAAAGGCTGTCTCATAGTTTCTATGAAATGACGGGAATACTCAGGAAGTTCATCGAGAAAAAGTACTCCATTGTGTGCTAAACTTATCTCACCAGGTCTTACCTGTGAACCACCACCCACCAAACTTATTGAAGTTGCTGTGTGATGTGGCGTTCTAAATGGTCTAGATAGAATTATTCCATCACTTAAATCAAGTTCACCTGCAACACTATGTATTTTTGTAACCTCCAAAGCCTCATCAAAAGTCATATCAGGAAGAATACCAGCAAAGCATTTTGCAAGCATAGTTTTTCCACTTCCAGGAGGTCCAATCATTAGTATGTTGTGTCCACCAGCTGCAGCAATTTCAAGTGCCCTTTTTGCACTAAATTGACCTTTTACGTTTTTCATATCAAGATAAGAAGCCGGCTTACTTTGTTTTAAGGTCTCATAATTGGATGGTTTGACAACCTCTAATGTAACATCACTGTCATCTCGAAATGAGTTCACAAGTTCTTCAAGTGTATTCGTTACTTTCACATCTATGTCTGAAATAAAACTTGCTTCAAAATAATTTTCTTTTGGAATAATGAAATGTTTATAACCCTTTTCTTTTGCAGCAATCAAAAGAGGTAAAAGTCCAGTTACCTTTTTAACTTCACCATTTAATGACAATTCACCCAAGATAATTGTATCACCAACTTTGTTATGATCAATAACTGATGATGCACAAAGGATGGCAACAGCAATTGATAAGTCGTAAAAAGTACCCTCTTTTTTCTTATCAGCTGGTGCTAAATTACAAGTAATTGCGCTTATAGGATATTTTAAACCTGAATTTCTTATTGCTGATCTTACACGCTCTTTGGCTTCTTTTATGGCTGTATCACCCAAACCAACTATATCAAACTTAGGAAGCCCTGCAGAGATGTCTACTTCAACTGTAACTTTATAACCTTCAATCCCTTGTAAACCAAAACTTAAAACTTTTGCTAACATAATAAACCTTTTTGGTAAGTATAACACCCACAAAACTTTTAACAAAACAAAAAACTAAAAAAAACACAAACCAAATAAAGTTTGTGTACGCGTTTTTAAAACTGCATGATTAGTTATTGTCTGCTGATTTAATTTTTGCGGCCTTGCCCGTAAGATTACGAACATAGTACAATTTAGCACGTCTTGGCTGACCTTTACGAACTATATCTACATGGTCGATAAGTGGAGAATGCAAAGGAAATGTTCTTTCCACACCAACACCATAAGAAATTCTTCTCACAGTGAAAGTTTCTCTAACACTACCATTTTTTCGTGCAATAACAACTCCTTCAAATGCCTGAAGTCTTTGTTTATCACCTTCTTTAATTTTGACCCAAAC
Organism: uncultured Clostridia bacterium; assembly: GCA_944383375.1. GTDB lineage: Bacteria > Bacillota > Clostridia > Christensenellales > UBA1242 > UBA5893. The sequence goes on from CALWPG010000008.1 coordinate 16,834, forward strand.
CTTAACAGTGTCGCCAATATTAAATACTGGTGCATCATCTTTCAAATTCTCTTTCTCGATAATGTCTATAATATTCACCGACTTTTCCTCCTATTATATTACCTAAATGTTCATAAACAAAAAAAAATTTGCCAGCGGACCATTCGAAGTCTCTAAAAAGATAACACATATATATTTTTTTTTCAAGTGTTTTTACAATATTTTTATAATTTTTTACAACTACATAAACGCGTCCTGAATATGATTAATTTTATCGCCTAGGATTTCGATTACATCAAACCTACAAAATTTATCTAAGTTGTTGGTTTTTTGTAAGTAGTAAAGCGCTGTCCTTTTTATGTGCTGCTGCTTGGAATATGTAACGGCCTCTCGTGGTGCTCCAAATGCATTAGAAGATCTTGCTTTCACTTCAACAAAAATGATGTAACCATCTTTTTGAGCGATAATATCTATTTCGCCCAATTTGCAAGAAAAATTTGTATTTAAAATTTTGTAATTTTTCTCAACCAAATAGTTGAAAGCCAAAGCCTCACCACGTCTACCGGGAATTTTTGTGTTCATATCTCACCTGTAAAATTTTTTATAAAAGAATCTCTATGTAAGTCGCACTTTCCAAACTTCTTTAACAGTTCTATATGTTTTCTTGTCGCGTATCCCTTATGCTTTGCAAATTCATAATTTGGATATAGTTTGTCATAATTTTGCATAAGTCTGTCTCGATAAACTTTAGCAAGTATTGATGCACAAGCAATGCTATAACTTTTTTCATCGCCCTTTATAATGGAAATAGTTTTTACAGGAGTTTGGATCTTGACAGCATCTATAAGCACAATATCTGGTGTTATACTAATGTTATTTATACAATTTGTCATGCCTTGCTTGGTTGCGTTGAGAATGTTGATTTCATCTATTTTTTTATTATCAACAACTTCAATTCTGTAAGATATCGCCGTATTTATTATATTGTCGTATAATTTTTCTCTTACCTTCGCAGTCAACTTTTTGCTATCATTTACTCCGTCAATTATTTTTTCTTTTTCTAATGGCATCAGTGCAATAGCACAAACAACAGGTCCCGCGAGTGGACCTCTGCCAGCCTCATCAATTCCTGCAATTAAAGTATATCCCTCTGCTTTGAGCCTATCTTCGTATTCAAACATTTCTCACCTGATCTAAACTAATTTTACCAAATCTAGCTTTTCTAAAATCATCTATAATCATAGCACAAGTTCTATCATAGTCAATGTCACCACCCTTAACCAAAAAATGTTTTTTTTGTGCGATATTATCCAGTGTTGAAATTGAATCTTCTCCCAAAACTATGCCATACCTTTGTTGTAATAAAGTTGGATAATATTTTTGTACTATACTTACAAGATACAAACTCAAATCATTCATGTCAACAATTTCATCTCTTATGCTTCCAAGCAAACATAACTTTTTTGCAACATCTTGATCTTCAAGATTTGGCCAAAGTGTACCAGGAGTGTCCAAAATTTCAAAACCATTTTTCAAGGCTACCCATTGTTTACCCCTTGTGACTCCGGCCTTATCTCCTGTCTTTGTTTTTTTTATGCCACACATATTGTTTATAAGTGTGCTTTTACCACAATTTGGTACACCAATAACCATAGCCCTTAAAGGAATATTGAGTTCTTTCTTTTCATACTTTTGTATTTTTTTTTCACAAAGTTTTTTCATTATAGGCTCAATAATTTTGCTTGTACCACTCTGAGTGCTGTTCAAAAGTATACAATCGCAATTATCTTTTTGTGCAAGCATATTTTTAACGTATAATGATACACTGTCATCTGCCAAATCCGCTTTATTTATAACATACAAAATTGGTTTATTTTCGCAAAGATCATCAAATTTAGGATTAAGGCATGATAAAGGCGCTCTGGCATCCAGAACATATATGACCATATCCACATTTTTTATTTCCTTGGACATTTGCGCCAATGTTTTTGCCATATGCCCTGGAAACCAATTAACTTTATTTGCCACTATTTTTTATCCTTTCTAGTGTATTTCATTTTATATTTTGATGAATTTTCTTCCACAATCTCAAAACCTAAATTCTTATATAATTTTATGGCTTTCAGATTGTTTTTGCAAACCCAAAGATAAACAATTTTATTTTCTTTTACCAAATTTTCAATTATATCTGTACCTATTTTGTTGTTCCTATAATCTTCATCAATATACATCTCGTCCAACAAAATGCCATCATCGATTTTTTTGATACAAACAAAACCAATCTTCTTGTCTTTTATCGCAATTATTTTATATGATTTTATATTTTCTTTAATTTTTTTGACTTCCTTATCGTTGGCATCATTGGCATAATCAAAAACATTATTTTTTTTATAGGAAACCAATCTTTCAAAATCTTTTGATTTGGCATCAATTAGCCTATAATTATTTTTGCAGTATTGGACAAAAAGATCTTTTCTGTTGCGTTTTGTAATTTCTAATGCCTTATCAAATCTCCAGCTTTGTATGTCCTTATGATTACCCGATAAAAGCACATTTGGAACTGCTTTATTTTCAAAAATTTCAGGTCGTGTGAATTGAGGATACTCCAAAAGTCCAGTGGAAAAACTTTCTTCCTCCAAAGATTGGTTATTGATAACCCCCTCAATATTTCTAGCCAATGCATCAATAATTACCATCGCTGGTAATTCTCCACCGGTTAAAATGTAATCTCCAATTGAGATTTCTTCTGCACCCAAAATTTCGATTACTCTTTGGTCAACTCCTTCATAGTGCCCACACAAAATTACTATATCTTCATTTTTCGCAAATTCCTTTGCCATGCTTTGGTTGAATAATTTACCTCTAGGACTTGTAAATATAACTTTTGGAGAAGTTAAGTTTAAACTTTTGAAAGCATCTACAATTGGTTGAGCCATCATAACCATACCTGCGCCACCACCATAGGGATAATCATCACATTTTTTATGCACATCATTGGAAAAATCACGTATGTCAACTACGTTGATTTCAAATAATTTTTTTTCTAATGCCTTTTTGATTACACTACAGTTTAGTGCAGAAAACATCTCTGGGAATAATGTTAATATGTTTATTCTGACCATACCCTCATCTCTTCAAATAATTTTTTATTTACTTGCATTTGGTTATCAGTTATGCCCAAAAAAATTGACTTTAAATGTGGTAACATAAACTCCCTCATATTTTCATCCAATATTGTAATGACATCTGTAGCACCATAGCTTTGAACATCGCTTATTGTTCCTAAAAAATTGTTTTGATCGTCAACGACATTCATTCCTATCAAATCGTCCACAAAATATGTGCCTTCCTTTATGTCAAGTTCCTCATCATCGGCATAAACCTTTTTATTCCTATAATTTTCGGCTTCATTTCTATCTTTTATTCCCTCCAAAAAGGCATAGATAAAACCTTGACGAAAACTAAGCTTTTTAACAAGCAAAATGTTTCCGTCTATACTTAAATGTTTTAGATTTTTATATATATCCATATTTGTATCTGCTGGATATATCTTTAATTCTCCTTTTATCCCTTGAGGTTTAACGATCGTGCCAATTAATCTCATATGCTCTCCATATAAAAAACAGGCAAAAAATGCCTATTTATTTATTTTTACATTATATCTTATTCTTTCTTTAGCAGAAACAGATTTAACGATTGCCCTAATAGATTGTGCAATTCTTCCATTTTTACCAATGACCTTGCCAACATCTTCTTCAGCCACATTGACAATTATGTTTATTTCGCTACCATCTCTTTCTGTTGTAATTCTAACAGCATCCTTATTGTCAACTAAACTTTTGACAATATATTCAACTAATTGCTCCATAATTCTCCTTTATTTTGTGGTTCTTTCAATTACACCACTTTTTATCAACAGTTCCTTGGCTGTTTCTGTTGGTTGAGCACCGTTTTTTAGCCATTGTGCAGCTTTTTCATTGTCAATCTTGATTTCTGCAGGGTCTGTGAGTGGATTGTAAGTTCCAATAACTTCAACAAATTTTCCATCTCTTGGTGACCTTGAATCTGCAACAACTACTCTGTAAAATGGTGCTTTTTTGTCTCCAAGTCTTGTTAATCTAATTTTTAATGCCATTTTATTTCTCCTTTTATGATTTTTTATATATTAATTTTATTAATATAACTAATTAAAAAACTTTGCAATTCCTTTTTTTGATTTCATTTGTTTCATCATTTCTTTTGACTGCTCGAATTGCTTAAGCAACATATTGACATCTTGTATTGTGGTCCCGCTTCCGTTTGCTATTCTTTTTCGTTGGCTACCCTTAATGAGATCGGGATTAAGTCTTTCTTTTTTTGTCATGCTCTGTATTATGGCCTTGTTCTTTTTAAGCACATTTTCGTCAACTTGAGCACCTTTGAGTTTGCTACTTAGTCCTGGAATCATTGCTAGCAAATCATTGATGTTACCCATTTTTTTCAAGCGCTCTAATTGCGCCAAGTAGTCCTCAAATGTAAAAGAGTTCTCACGAAAACTTTTTTCAAATTTTTTAAGCTCCTCTTCGGTCACTGCTTCTTGAGCTTTTTCAATAAGACTAAGAACATCGCCCATACCCAAAATGCGAGAAGCAATCCTGTCAGCATAGAATGGTTCAATATCTCCAATCTTCTCACCAACTCCACAAAACTTTATTGGTTTTTGGGTTATTGCTTTGATTGAAAGTGCCGCACCACCACGTGTGTCTCCATCTAGTTTTGTAAGTATGACTCCAGTAATGTCCAAATCATTATTAAAGCTTTCAGCTACAGTAACTGCATCCTGCCCCGTCATGCTATCTACAGTCAGCAAAATTTCTGTTGGAGAGACTTCTTTTTTTATGTTTTTTAGTTCTTGCATAAGCTCTTCATTGATGTGAAGTCTTCCAGCAGTGTCGATTATAACAGTGTCAAATCCCTGAGATTTAGCATAATCTATCGCCTGTTTCGCAGTTTTTACAGGATTTTGAGTTCCTTTTTCAAACACTTCAACTTTTGCTTGACTGCCAACAACTTTCAATTGGTTTATAGCAGCAGGTCTATAGATATCACATGCGACTAGCAAAGGTTTTTTACCCGATTTTTTTAGGTATGCTCCAAGTTTTGCACACATGGTTGTCTTTCCTGCACCCTGAAGTCCACACATCATGATAATAGTCGGAGGCATAGGTGACACTGCAAGTTTTTGATTAGGACTGCTCATCAAGGCAGTAAGCTCTTCATTTACAATTTTGATGACTTGTTGCCCAGGGGTTAAGCTCTTTAGTACAACATCTCCAACTGCTTTTTCAGAAACTTTTTTAATAAAATCTTTGACGACAAGATAATTTACATCAGCCTCAAGCAAAGCGAGTTTAACCTCACGCATTGCTTCCTTTATCTCAAGTTCAGTGAGTTTACCTCTTTTGGTCAACTTTGAAAATATGTGTGACATCTTTTCACTTAAACTTGTAAATAATGCCATTAATATTCCTCCAATAACTTCATGATTTGTTGCCTCAACTGATTTGGATCACAATCTTTTAACTGCGTAAGTGCTTGCCTTAACTTCAGATATCTGATCCTATTTTCAAAATCATACAATTTTTGTCTGGCCTTACTAACTGCATCCATAACAGCACTTCGCGTTATTTTATGCTTGTCGGCAATTTCACCCAGTGACAAATCGTTGTTGACATAATCTATAAGGATTTCACGTTGTCTATGGCTAAGAAAATCACCATAGATGTCAACGAGTAAACCCAGTTCAACATTTTGATCAACACTCATACTGCCACCTGTCAAGTAAAATTACTTTACAGATGTTACCATATGTTTAGTTTTTTTGCAAGCATTTTAAACAAATTTATGGCAACAATTTTAATAAAATTTGATTTAGCACGCCAAAATGCTCACTATTTACGCTGATATGGTTATTGTTCAGCTGCAAAAAACCACTTTTTAAAAGAAAATTTATTTCTTTATCTTTTTGCTTCAAAATATCATATCCTAACATCTTTAAATTTGTTATGTCAACACCATAAATTGTCCTGAGTCCCAGCATCAAATACTCTTCTATTTTTTCAACTTCACTTAATTTATTTTTTGTATACTCAAAATTTGACTTTAAATAATCATTAATACTAGAGGGATTTTCATACCTAAAGCCATCAAAAAAAGAATGAGCAGCAACACCAAACCCCAAATAATTTTTTAATTGCCAATATCCTAAATTATGTTTACATTCAAAATTGTCTTTTGCAAAATTGGAAATTTCATATCTAACAAAACCATGTTTGTTAAGATATTTAGTCAATTTATTGTAATTCGTAACACATTCATCTTCAGAAACAGTTTTTATACCACCTTTTTCAATCAAACGTGTAAGCAAAGTGTTTGGCTCGTTTATCAGCATATATGCACTTAAATGCGTTATATTTTGTCGTAAAAGAAGCTTTGCAGATCTTTTAAGCTTACTATAAGTTTGTCCCGGGATTCCGATAAGAAGATCTGCATTTATATTTTTAAAGCCAATTTGCTTTGCAAGTTTAATGGCATATATAGCCTGGTTTTTACTGTGTTTTCTCCCTATTGTCTTCAAACTTTTATTATCAAGTGATTGGACACCAATACTTATTCTGTTTATACCACATTTTAAGTATGATTTTATTTTTTCATTGGTTAAAGAGCAAGGATTGGCTTCAATTGATATTTCTGCATCTTTTGAAACACTGAAATTTGTTTTCAAAGCGTCAATAATCTTTGCAATATACCTTTCATCCACACAAGATGGTGTGCCACCACCGATGTAAATAGAAGTCACATTAAGATTCTTATCTGTATTTTTGACAATTTCTTGGTTTAGTTTTTCAAAATATTGCCGTTTTATATCTTCACCGCAAACGAAAGAAGAAAAATTACAGTAAAAACACTTACTGTCACAAAACGGTATGTGTACATAAATCATTATGTCAGTCATTGTCATCTGTTTTTAAAATACTTATAAAGGTTTCTGCAGGAAGTTCAACAGATCCAAATTGTCGCATGCGCTTTTTACCTGCTTTTTGTTTTTCAAGAAGTTTCCTTTTTCTTGAAATATCGCCACCATAACATTTAGCCAAAACGTCCTTTCTCATTGCACTGACAGTTTCGCGAGCGATAACTTTTCCGCCAATACATGCTTGAATAGGCACTTCAAATAATTGACGTGGTATAATTTTCTTTAATTTTTCTGCTATTTGTCTACCCCTAGAATATGCTTTATCTTTATGAATGATCATACTCAGTGCGTCACATGGTTCACCATTCAAAAGTATATCCAATCTGACGAGCTCACTTGGTTTGAACCCATAAACCTCATAATCTAGACTTGCATATCCTTTTGTTCTTGATTTTAAATTATCGAAGAAGTCATATATCATTTCTGCCAACGGCATGTTGTATTTTAAAACAACACGAGTTTTTTCAAGATACTGCATATCAATAAATTCGCCACGTCGGTCTTGACAAAGTTCCATAATGGCACCAACATAATTTGGTGGAGTATAAATTTCAAGTTTTATCATTGGTTCTTCAATCCTTTCAATTTCTGCCTGAGGTGGCAACATAGAAGGATTGCTGACTTCAATCATCTCTCCATTAGTTTTGTAAACATCGTATGAAACACTAGGAGCAGTAGTAATAATTTCAAGTCCGAACTCTCTCTCAAGCCTTTCGGTTATAATTTCCATGTGCAAAAGTCCCAAAAAACCACATCTAAAACCAAAGCCTAGTGCGACTGAATTTTCTGGTGAAAATTTCAAACTTGCATCATTGAGTTTAAGCTTTTCCAGTGCATCTTTCAAATCCTCATATTTCGCTCCATCAACTGGGAATATTCCACTAAACACAACCGGTTGAACATCTTTATATCCAGGCAAAGGCTCTTTTGTTGGATTAATTGCATTTGTTATGGTATCGCCTACTTTTGTATCAGACAAATTCTTTATACTTGCACAAATATATCCAACATCACCACTTGAAAGAATTTCCATTTCCTTCATTTTTGGAGTAAATATACCAACTTCTGTGACTTCATATACTTTGTCAGTTTTCATCATTTTGATTTTGTCACCAATTTTAACTTGTCCATCAAAAATTCTAACAAAGCAAATTGCACCTTTAAAATTATCATAAAGGCTATCAAATATAAGTGCTTTTAGAGGAGAATTTATATCACCTTTAGGTGAAGGAATTTTTTCAATGATTTGTTTTATAACTTCTTCAATATTCGTACCATCCTTCGCAGAAATTGCTGGACAATCTTGTGCATAAATACCAAGGACATCTTCTATTTCTTTTCGGCATCTATTTACATGGGCGCTTGGTAAATCAATTTTATTTATCACCGGTAAAATCTCTAAATTGTTGTCAATAGCAAGATAGGTATTTGCAATGGTTTGTGCTTCAACCCCTTGTGAGGCATCTACTATAAGAATTGCTCCTTCACATGCCGCCAAAGATCTTGACACTTCATATGTAAAGTCAACATGACCTGGAGTATCAATCAAATTCAAAATATAATCTTCGCCATCCAAAGTGTAGTACATCCTTGTTGGCGTTAGTTTAATGGTAATTCCCCTTTCGCGTTCAAGATCCATGCTATCCAAAAGTTGGTCACTCATATCTCTCGTTGCGACCGCCCCTGTTTTTTCAATTAAGCGATCAGCAAGAGTGCTCTTCCCGTGATCGATATGAGCAATAATGCAAAAATTTCTTATGTTAGTTTGTTTTTCAATCATTTAGTTGTATTTCCTCTGCAAGATAAGTATATATATAATTGAGAAAAAATCAAACCAAAATTTACATTTTAATAAATTTTGTAGACATCTTTTTTAATTTTATGATATATTAAAATAAAAGGAAAAATAATGGATATTTTTAAATCTTGGTTGGTTGAGAGATGTATTGCACATAGAGGACTTCATAACGATCAATTCCCTGAAAACTCACTTGGTGCTTTTAATAATGCGATTATAAACGGCTATCCTATTGAACTTGATGTTCATATGATATCAGATGGTACTCTTGTTGTTTTCCATGATGATACATTGTCTAGAATGACAGGTAAAGATGGATATTTGAAAAATTTAAACAAAGATGACCTTAAAGAATATTTTCTTGCTCAATCAAAGTACACAATACCAACCCTTGAAGAAGTGTTATCTTTAGTTGATGGCAAAGTTCCACTTCTCATTGAGATAAAAAACAACAGCAAAGTAGGCGCACTTGAGACTAAATTGTTGGAAACTTTAAAAAAATATAATGGTGATTATGCTATAGAATCGTTTAATCCATATGTTCTAGAATGGTTCAAAAACAACGCACCCGAAATCCTGCGTGGGCAACTTGCTGGCTTTTTTAAAGGAGAAAAGTTATCATCAATAAAAAAATTTGCACTAAAACGTATGTTATTAAACAAAATTGCCATGCCAAACTTTATCTCTTATGAGGCAACATCTCTTCCTAATCGTTTTGTCAGAAAATACAAGACTCTTCCTTTAATCGCTTGGACAGTTAGAAGCCAGGAAGAATATTTAAAAGTGGTTAAATATTGCGACAACGTCATTTTTGAAAATTTTGAACCAAAAATTTAAAAAAAATGATTTTGGATTACCAAAACCATTTTTTTTATTTATTATGATGTATGTCAAATAACTATCATTATTTTGACAAATTCAACAATTTTTTTATAGTGGTCAGCTCTTCTTCGCTTGCGTTTGATTTTTTTAAAATAAAAGCATTAAATTTGTTTGGATAGATGAATATGTATTCATCATTTTCTTTTACTTTCACAATATCTTTGTAATAAAGTTTTTGAGTTCCAACAATTTCGCCATTTTTTACTGAAGCAATATTCATAAAGTCATTATTAAAAGTATATTCATTAGTAAATTTGTTTTCGGTCATCTTTTTTATGTTTTTATTTATGGTAATGTAAAAAACAAGACCAAAACCAAAAGGGATAGCAAAAAGAAGTAAAACATCCAAATATGGGTTTTCGTATATGGTGCCAAGTGCAACATAGAGCAAAAGTCCAATAGCACCAATTATCATCAAAGTTAAATACACTATTTTTGATATTTTAGTCAGTGACTTTTGGGATTTTTCATCAATTTCAGTTTGAATTGTTATCATCGCTTTTCTCCTTTATTTTTTCTAATAAAATACTTCCTATCTTTCAATGAATTTGGCAAATATTGTTGCTCGACATAACCACCATAATCATGAGGATACTTGTATTTTTTGCTTGCCTCAGTATGGTTTTGTAAATAATCTGGTATATTATCATCTGGATGATTTCTTGCATCATCTTGTGCCATATTCATAGCAACAACAACTCTATTATCTTTTGGTGATTCACACACATAAATTATTGCTTGAGTAAGTGCTAAATTGCCTTCTGGCATTCCTAAATGGTCTAATGCATACAAACTTGCACATGCCTGCAATAAAGCATTTGGAGCAGATAAACCGACATCTTCCGACGCATGTGCTATTGTCCTTCTGGCTAGCACCTGTGGTTCAATTCCAGCTTCGATTAAACGGTTTGCATAGTAAAGTGCAGCAGTAGCATCACTGCCTCGAAGACTCTTGCAGAAGGCACTTAACAAATGATAATAGACATCTTCATTTAGACTTAATGCTTTCTTTTGCAAGCATTCTGCCGCAATTTCTTTGTTTATGACTATTTCTCCGTCCTTGTTTACACTGGTCGTTATAACCCCTATTTCGAGTCCATTTAAGGCACTTCTAACATCTCCACCGCAAGCAGTAGCAAAATAGGTCATTGCATCATCATCTATTTTTATCTTAAACTTTTTGAGCATTTCATCTTCTTTCATTGCTCTGTTTAAGACTGCTTTAACATCAGCAATTCCTAGTCTTTTGAACTCAAATACAGAGCATCTAGAAACTATTGCTCTTGTCATACTATAACTTGGATTTTCTGTCGTGCATCCAACAAAAATCACATATCCGTTTTCAAGCGCTGCAAGTAATGAATCGCTTTGTGCCTTGCTCCATCTATGACACTCATCTAGTAGTAAGTAGGTTTTCTTTCCGTACAGTTCAAAGTTGCTTTTAGCCTGTTCTATAACTGCTTTAACATCAGCAACTCCACTTGATATTGCATTAAGTTTTACGAAATTTGAGTTGCTAGTATCTGCAATAATTCTAGCAAGTGTTGTCTTGCCAGTTCCCGGTGGGCCATAAAAAATTACGCTTGGAACTCGTTTTGCTTCAATGAGTCTACGTAGTAATTTACTCGGCCCCAATATATGTTTTTGTCCTGCAAAGTCTTCTAGAGATTTTGGTCGCATTCTCTCTGCAAGCGGTTTTTTATCATTATGTAAATTTTCAAATAGATTATCCAATTCTATACTCCTTATCATATCACCTTATACTCTGAGTATAACATATTTGATGCTCACTATCAAGTTTTTGGTAATCTATTTGTATTTCTTTAATAATAGTCATGTTATTATTTGTAATTTGTCACAAGCCGACAAATGTTTTACTGCCACAGAATTAATATTATGAAATTTTACGTCATCTAAAATTAAATATTTTGCACCATCATTGCTTCTTTTTACATCAATAAGATACTTTTTTCCATCAAGTACAATTGATGCTTCAAAATTTTGATCATACAAAGGTAAAATTTTAATTTTATACTTTGTTGCCAAAATTCCAAAATATGTTTCTTTAAGCCACATATAATAGTCTAATGCATCAATTTTCTGTTTTATAAATAAAGTTGAAACTTCCTTAAACGATATCGAATTGATTTTGTTATAGTTAACCTTTGTTACTTTCCTTGGCAAAAGGCTATTTATTAAATAATTTAGTTTCATATCTTTTGAATTTATTGCAAAATTAAGAAGTTTTTTCAAATAATCTTTGTAATTATCGATTGATTTGTTTAAAGCATTTTCATCCAATTGTTTATTGCCGTAATATATTATAAAATCACATGAGGATTTTGCTTTTATATTAATATTTTTTGCTAATCTAATTTTGGGAATTAAAAATTTGTCAATCTCAACAAGATATTTCAAGCTTTTGTTTGATAATAAATATTGGCTTTGATTATTTAAAATATGTTTAATAAATATACCCTTAGAGACTTTTTTTACACATATATCTCTATCAGTTTCAAAATCAATTTTTATATCAACATCGTGGTTAATGTCTTCCTTATTTATGATTTCAATGTGATAATAATTTCCGAAATACTCAAATTGAGATATTTTCAAAGTTACATTTTGGTGAATATATTCGTATACCATAAAATTATCGTTTACAATATTTTTAGGTTTTGCTACATTTTTATCAATTTGAATGCTACAATCCATGAATTGACTTTTTACTATCTTAAATTTTGATATTGTGTATTTGTTTAAATTCATTATTCCAGTAAACAAAGATAAACTGCAGAATTGTTTATCCAAATACAAAAATAAATCTGATTGATCTTTATATTTAATATCTGTAATCGCATTAAAATTTACATAATTTTTTGAAATTTTTATACAATCTAAAATAAATTTATCAATTTTTTCGAAATATAAAATAGGCAATGAAATGTCAATACCAAAATTTTTTAACGTTTTTATATCAATATCATCATTATAAGCCTTTACACCAGCATATTTTACGCAAGAAATTATATGATCAATATATTTAAGTTTTTTAAGAGGTATATCATAATTTTTATACTCAAAAAAGTTTAATAAAAGTTTTTTTGAATAATAACAACCTTTACTTATTGATATTTTATAAATTTTTTTACTTTTTAAAATTCCACACTTTTTCTTAATTTTAAAACATAATAAAAATATCACCATTAATGAAATATAAATAATCATATTGATATTATAGACAAAAAAAAGATATGTAAAAGCTACATATCAATTTTGTATAGTTAGTCTATAAGCCGAGTTCTGTATTTGATGACCATCTATCTAGTTGCAATGTCTCCATTGCAATCAAGCGGTATTTTTAAAAGACGATGCGAACAACATATGTGTCTTTTTTAACCTTGCCTTGGGTGGGGTTTACAATGCGCTATTTGTTACCAAACAGCCGGTGGTCTCTTACACCTCCATTTCAACCTTACTCACGATTATGTGGGCGGTATATTTTCTGTTGCACTTTCCTTAAAGTCGCCTTCACCAGCAATTAACTGGCACCCTGTTCTATAAGGCTCGGACTTTCCTCATTGTAACCATAACAGTTACACTGCGGTCATCTGGCTAACTACGTGCATATTCTACCACATATAGTCTACTTAGTCAAGTATTACCCCACGACAAAAATTGGCCTAATATTATTATTTTTTCTATCTTTAATGAATGCTTGCATTATTCCATCGGCTGAAATTTTTATTGAAACACCATATTTTGCAAGGGTTTTAGCAGCCGCCAATCTTCCACCACCAGAAGATCCCGCCTCTATTTGTATAATTGCTCCAATCGCTATTATAGTTCCATCAAAGTCAATAATTGTAGCCCCATCTATTGCTGTTAATTCTTGCCTTAGTTTTCTATTTAACTCATGAAATTTTCGACCAGCTATGCATTGCTTAAGAGCATCAGATTTTGTTAAGGATCTTGTTTTTATATAATCTTGATACGATATATCCTCCTCTATTGGTGGTTTTTTATCAAGGTTATATAATTTTCGAGATTCTTCAAGCAATTGCTGTTTTTTAATATTAAAATATTTTTCATCCATAATATCGTTTATGTCAATGTGTGTCAACGCATTTTCAAGTTCATCTTTATTAACATAAGCTAAGCATCCACCATTTCCAGAAAAAGAACAATCCAATGCAGTAAAATATATTGCTTTTCTTATTTCTTTTATTGTGTGTGTAGTTCTATTTGACAAAAGTTGGATTATTTCGTCGTGACAATAACTGCACCAAATTCCCCTTTTTTTTGAATACATAAGTTCGTGGTTTTTAAAAAGCAAAATTTCGCCACTATCAAGTAAAATTATCCCGACACGTTTTTCGTTACAATATTTTGCAACACCAATATAATCATATGGTGAAATTGTAGGAACAAATCTCAATTTTTCAAACATCACGTGACCGAGAAGATATCCTTCTTTATCAATTTCTATACAACTTTGCATCCCATTGGAAATAACTGTAAAGAAGTCCCTTTTGAATAAGTTTGCATAATAAAGTGTATCCACCCTTTCTGAACAATTATTATATTCATTTATAACTATTCCAAAACTTATGGTGTGTCCCTCATATGTTTTTCGTGCATACTTGTCAAGCTCTTGTATAACTCCTAGAAGTACGTCACTAGAAACTTCAGAAAGTGAATTGCATATTGCTTTTTCCATGGCAAGTGTTTGAAGACGTTGTTTATAAGTTTGATCTTCAATCCCATACTCGCTGATTTTATCGAGTTCTGCTATAATGGCATGCATTAGTTCAATGTCATTATTTTTAAAAGGTTGACTTCTTTTAATAATCAAACGATATTCATCCTCTTTATGAGGCTTGACAAGCATGGTTCCCCCATTGCCCTGTGCGACTTCGCTATCTCTATTTGTAGAGACATCTTCTCCAGCAATATGCGAACCTGTAAAAAGAGGCAAAATAAGCTCTTGAACGTATTTTATAAAAACTTCTTTAGTCATCGTATACCCTTTAAAAATATAATATATTATTTATTGACAAAATACAATTTATTTTTAAACAAAAATAAATAAAATTAAAAAATATTTCCCATATTATTCTTTATTATTTTTAATGCTTTGGTTTCAATTCTTGAAATATAAGAACGCGATATGCCTAATTTCTCTGCTACTTCTCTTTGTGTTAGTGCTGCAGTCCCATTTATACCATATCTCATTTTTATTATTTTTGCTTCTCTATCAGTCAAATGTTTATCTATAACTTCAATTATTTTTTCGGTTAAAATATTATTTTCTACAACTTTAAAAACTTCTTCCTCACCCGAAGGGATTATATCTGCTAATTCAATGTCATTTCCATCTTTGTCCTGTCCCAAACTTTCTTCAAGAGAATATACCTTTTTGTGTTTTTTATTTAATCTTAGTAACATTAAAATTTCATTTTCAATACAACGAGCAGCATATGTAGAAAGTTGTGTACCCTTTCCATATTCAAAAGAGTTTATCGCCTTAATTAGGCCAATCGAGCCGACAGAAATCAAATCATCAGCTTCTCCACTTCCGGAATATTTTTTAACAATATGTGCGACCAATCTCAAATTGTGATTGATAAGTTTATCCCGTGCAGCCATGTCGCCTTTTTTGAATTTCTCAAAGCATTCTTTCTCCTCTTGAGGAGTCAGTGGCTTTGGAAATCCCTGCGCATTGTTTATGTAAGATGAAAACATAAGAATTTTGTTCATAAACAATACAAAATTTTCAAATATCATATAATCTCCTTTGAGATTATCTATATGTTGAAATGTGTCGAATTTTGCTTGTACAAAAATTTTTTTTAAAGACTTTTATATTTATCAATTTGTGTAATTATTTTTTCATTACTTTTAAGTTTTTACTAATTTCTTTTGTTTTGTTAATTTTAATTATATTTTGTTTGTTTTTATTATAAAAAAATATTGTGAAAACCACAATATTTTTAAAATATGTTATCCACAAACTCTTTCGCGTCAAAAACTTCAATATCATCAATAGTTTCTCCCGTGCCAACAAAAACAACGGGAAGATTTAATTCTTGAGCAATGGCAAAGACGACACCACCTTTTGCAGTTCCATCTAGTTTAGTTAATATTATGCCAGATATGTCAACGTATTCATTGAAATGTTTTATTTGACTGAGAGCATTTTGACCCGTTGTTGCATCAAGCACTATAAATGTGTACTTGTTAGCTTTGGGATATTCCTTTGTTATGACTTTATCAATTTTTCTTAATTCTTCCATTAAATTGGTTTTTGTTTGAAGTCTACCAGCAGTATCTATTATTAGCACATCGGTACCTTTCGCTTTCGCACTGGACACACCATCAAAAACTACGGCCGCAGCATCTGTACCCTCTGCATGTTTAACAATACGCACTTTATTTCTATTTGCCCATTCGCTTAATTGGTCACTTGCAGCAGCCCGGAATGTATCTCCCGCAACCAAGGTAACTTCTTTTTTTTGTTTTTTATAAAAATTTGCAAGCTTCCCTATAGTTGTAGTCTTTCCAACTCCATTTACCCCGACAACGGTTATAATTGCTGGATATTGGATCTCAATATGGGGAGTTTGGGTCATTATGTCTTGTAGAATAGTTTTTAATGCTTTTTTTACTTCATCGGCCGTGCGAATTTTATTCTTTCTCGCATAAAGTCTCAACCTCTCCACAATTTCTTCACTACACGCAAATCCCACATCGGATGATATTAAAATATCTGTAAGCTCTTCATAAAAGTCATCATTTAATTCACCACCTGATAAAAGCGCGTCTAGTTTCCGCGAAATGGCCTCTTTTGTTCTTTTTAAAGCCTGTGAAATTTTTTTAAAAAGTCCCATTATTTTTTTCCTCCACATTTTTAAGAGCATCTGCAAGCTGGACGCTAACCATTTTTGAAACACCTTTTTCTTCCATAGTAACACCATAAAGGCAGTCAGCTAGTTCCATGGTTGGCTTTCTATGGGTGATTACAATGAACTGTGTAATCTTACTGAATCTTCTAAGATATTCAGCAAAGCGACCAACATTTGAATCGTCCAATGCGGCTTCAATTTCATCCAATAAGCAAAATGGCATTGGTCTTAATTTTAATATTGCAAATAAAATAGCAATAGCCGTTAATGCTTTTTCACCACCAGAAAGAAGCGTGATGTTTTGCAATTTTTTACCAGGAGGTTCTGCCACGATGTCCACTCCAGATTCCAAAATGTTATTAGGATCAGTAAGTTCAAGCTTTGCATTGCCACCACCGAACAACTCTTTAAATGTTGTTTTGAAATGCTCGTTTATTTTGTCAAATTCAGTTTTAAACCTTTCTGTCATCTCCTGTGATAATTCTTCAATAACTTTTGTTAAATTTTCTTCAGCTTTTAAAAGATCGTCAGTTTGCTCTTTTAATCCATCATATCTTTCCATGAGGAGTTTGACATCTTCAATCGCGTGTACGTTAACATAACCAAGCCTTGATATATCTGATTTAACCTTTGCGATCTGAGGCATTGCTTCGTCTAAATTGAAATCTTGTCTTACAAATGGCTGACATGAAGTGTATGTTAGTGAATATTCTTCATAAATCCTTTCCTGCATCTGCTCTATTTCTGTATCAACTTTTTCAAGCTGATGCTGTGCATTTGTACGCTTGTCACTAAGTTTAGTTATATTATCCATTATTTGCATTTTTCTATCATTGAGTTTTTGGATTTCGCTTTGCAGTGTTTGCTTTTTATTTTCCAGTTCCTGCATTTGTTCACGCATTGCAGTAAGTCTGGACTTCGCTTCTTCATTTGCTTGAGTTTCGATTTGCATTTTTATTATGTTTTCAGCTTCATAAATTGTTTTATCAAGTTTATCTAAATCGCTTTGGAAATTTGTTTTTAGTGCATTGTTGACTCTGATTTCCTCTTCCAGACGATCAAAATCTTGTTCAAAAGAAGCTTTTTGTGCCTCAAGTGATGCAATCTCCACTTTTACCTGTGTCATTTGGGCATTTATCTCATCTCTTTTTTGTTTTAACTCCTGAAATTTTGCTTGTCTCTCTTCAATAAACTTATTTGCGGAACTTCGATTTTGCATGGCTGTGTTTTCAAGTTCATCTATACTTTCCAACTCTTTTGTCAAAGTTTCAATTCTAATTGCGACATTGTTTCTTTGGGTTTTTAAAGTAAGTTGCTCTTGAAGTTCGTCATCAAGTATTGATGCAAAAGATGAAAGTTTTTCATTTTCTTTCGCATAATTGATTTCAGAAGAATTTTTTACTTCAAACAACTTATTGATTTCAAATTTAAGTTGATCATACTCCTTTTGTGTCCGTGTGACATTATTTGATTTTTGTTCAAGTTCTTGTTTTAACTTTACAAGTTCTGTTGAAATAGTTTTGATTTCTCTATCACGACTTATAAGATTGGCGACCTCATGTTTTTTGGAACCTCCGGTCATAGAACCTTGAGGATTGATAACATCTCCATCCAGTGTCACAATTTTGTAAGACAATTTGGTTTTGTTTGATATGGTTATTGCAGTGTCTAAATTGTCAACGATAATAGTTGTTCCAAGCAAATTTGAAATTACATTTTTGATGTTATCGTTGTAGGTAATTAAATCGCAAGCAAGGCCAAAGCAACCAGCAAATGTAAGCGCTTTTACATCATCTTTATCAATTGAGCGAGGTCTTAATTTTGTTATAGGCAAAAAAGTTGCCCTCCCAAATTCGTTATGTTTAAGATAATTGATAAGATCTTTTGCGTTCTGTTCATCAAAGGTTACTATGTTTTGAACAGCATTTCCAAGCGCAATTTCAATCGCTGTTTCATATTTTTCAGGAACATGAATGAGTGATGCTAAAACACCAACCATTTTGCTTCTTAAAGTACTATTTCTTTCACTCTCTTTTAAAAGCTTTTTTACAGCATAAGAATAACCATCATATTCCTTCTGCATCTCTTCTAGAAGGTTTTTACGATTTTCATATACCTGAAGCTTTGAGCTTAAACGATATCTATCTTCCTGAAGTGTTTGGATATCATTTTTTAATTGTTCTTGTTTTTTTCGAGCATTGACTAAATTTTGTTCGGCTTCATCTTTTTGAAGTTTTAATTTATGTACACTATCTTCAACTTCTCGTTTGGCAGTTGTCTTTTCAGAAACACTTTTAGTAAGAGAATCTATTTGCAAGTCAAGTTGCACAAGGTTATCTTTAAGCATATCCCTTTCCGCTTTATACTTGCTGAAATTTGCTTTTATGTCTGTAAGTCTATCCAAAGCATCTATCATTTTTTGTTGTGAATCTTGAGTTTGGTCCTCATGTAAACTAAGTTCATCTACAATTTTTAAGTAGTTGTTTGAAATCTCATCATATGCTAAATTTAATTTTTGTAGATTTTCTACAACTTCATTATATTTTTCTCGTTTAAAATTCAACTCAGCTGTGTCTTTTTCAATTACATTTGTACTATTTAGCAAATCAATATTAATTTTTGATTTTGAATCATTAAGATTTGATATTCTTTCTCTAATGACATTTGCTTCACCTGATTGTTTTTCAAGTTCCACAGTCAAATGTAAAATAGATTCATGACCAGCATTTATTTTTTGGTCAATTCCGTTCACATCTTCTGTATAATCGTCATATTTTTTTGAGCAATCACTTAACTCACCCTGCCTTTGAATCAATTCCTCTTCAATTGCACTAAGTTTGGTATTTATTTGTTGTTTTGTAACGTTTGCATTATTGTAACTATAAACATAAGCGTTTACTTCTAAATCTTTTAACCTATCCTTAAGTTCAAGCCAAATTTTAGCATTTTCAGCTTGTTTTTTAAGAGGGCCCATTTGTCTTTCTAGTTCAGCCAAAATATCACCGGCACGAGACAAATTATCTCGCGTTCTTTCAAGCTTTCTTTCTGCATCAACTTTACGAGACTTAAATTTGGCAATTCCGGCGGCATCTTCAAAAATGGCACGTCTATTTTCTGGTTTTGACGATAAAATTTCGTCAACTTTACCTTGTCCAATAATAGAATAACCATCTTTACCGATACCAGAATCGTATAATAAATTTACAATAACCTTGAGTCTAACTGGTGTCCTGTTTATAAGATAAGTACTTTCCCCACTTCGATACAACTTACGTGTAATGGCAACTTCATCATTATCATAATTAAAATATCTATCTGAATTGTTAAAAATTAAAGTCACTTCACAATATGATAAACTTTTTCGCTTTTCCGTGCCGTTAAAAATAACATCTTGCATGCTTGAACCACGTAGCATTTTGCTACTCTGTTCGCCAAGGACCCAACGTATTGCATCACTAACATTACTTTTCCCACAGCCATTAGGCCCAACTATCGCGGTAATGCCAGAATCAAACTTAATGACTGTTTTGTCTGCAAAAGATTTAAATCCAGCAAGTTCAATTTGCTTAAAATTCATTAATTTTTCTCCTCGTCAATTTTGTCCAAAATTTTTTGCGCCGCCATTTTCTCGGCAATTTGTTTATTTTTGTTTTTCGCAGTTGCATCAAATTTTCCCATTTTGGCCTTTACTGTAAATATCGGCTGATGTGATTGTCCTGTTTGACTTACCACTTCATAACTAACTGTTAGTTTTTTAGCTTGAGCAATCTCCTGCAACTTGGACTTACTGTCCAATAGCTTTAAAGATTTTTCATTATCCAAAAATATTGTATCTAAAACAAATTTTTCACAGGTTTCAAGGTTAGAATCAAGAAATATTGCAGCAACTAAGGCTTCAAACATGTCGCATTTCATTGAATTTGTCAATCTTTTGCAACTATTGCCAAGTTTTACATATTTTTTCAAATTGAGATTATCAAAAACTTGACATAAATTATCTTGAGAGACAGTGTGAGCTCTCATTCTTGATAGCAATCCTTCACTAAGGTTATTATCCTTAAAATAATACTTGGCAATTACAAAATCCAGTATACTATCCCCTAAAAATTCCAAGCGCTCATAATTATTACTACCAAAAGAAGAATGAGTTAAGGCCTGTTCGAAAAGTTTTTCGTTGTTGAATATATAATTTTTGACATTAGCCATCATGTTCCTCAGAATTTATCTCTATTTGGGGCATATTTTCTATCATTTCCTTGATATGGTCATTTACATGATTTAATTCAAGTTTCCTAGCTTGTTCAATGGCTGCACAAATAGTAACATCTTTGCTTGAACCATGTGATTTTATTATTGTTTTTTTGCAACCAATAAACAGAGAACCACCGTATTTATTATAATCTAATTTATCTTTTATTTTACCTAAGGATTTCTTACAAAATAATGCTCCTATCTTACTCATAAATGTGCTGAGCATGGCTTGTTTCATAACTTTCGTGGTAAATTTAACGGCACCCTCCACCGCTTTCAAAAGAATGTTGCCCGAAAATCCGTCCGTGACCATAACGTCCACATCCCCAGTCATAAAGTATCTTGCTTCGACATTTCCTATAAAGTTTATAGGAAGTTGTTTTAAAATAGGATATGTCTGTTTGCATAGCTCATTGCCTTTCTTTTCTTCAGAACCATTTGAAAGCAAAGCAACTTTTGGATTTTCAACACCAAACATTATTTTATAATAAAGCGAACCCATCATAGCAAAATGACAAAGGTTTAGAGGTTTACATTCAACATTTGCCCCACAATCCACAAGGCATACCATACCACCCTTACTTGTAGGAAAAAAAGGAGCCAAAGCAGGTCTTGAAACACCTTTTATCCTGCCAATTTTCAAAAATCCACCTGTCAAAACTGCCCCTGTTGAGCCGGCACTTATAAGAGCGACACAGTCGTTGTTATTTTTTAAGTAATCAAAGGCAACTACAAGTGAAGAATTTGTTTTATGTTTAATTGCATCAGTTGGGATGTCATCATTGGTTATTACGTCCGGGGCATGTATAATCTCTAATCTACTCTTATCATATTTTTTTGTCTTCAATATATCATTAAGTTTATTTTCATCACCAGTTAAAACTATCTCAATATCTTCAAATTTTTTTAAAGCCATCACTGTACCATCAACAACCGAATTGGGTGCATGGTCACCACCAAATGCATCGATTACTATTTTCATCTTCAACTCCTAAGATGTTAAGTATATATAACACTAATAATATTAGTACAATGAAACAAAAAAAGCAAGTGTTATCTTGCTTTTCGTCTTTAATTAGCTTTAACTTGTTTTTCGGTCTCCACAATTTTTTTGCCGTTATAATACCCACAATGTGGACATACTTTGTGTGGCTGTTTTTGTGAATGGCATTCTGGACATTCTACAAGTGTTACTACACTAGCTTTGAAGTTTGCAGAATTTCTTTTATTCCTTCTTGCCTTTGATACCTTACGTTTTGGAACTGCCATTTTATCCTCCTCTATATCAACTTGCCATTGAAGGCAGTTATTTACTTTGTTTATTATATAAAAATTTACTCAATATGTCAACAAAAATTTCTATTTATTACAAAGTCTTTTGCAATCGCGCGCTATAACCAATTCTTCGTTCGTTGGAATTCTAAAAATCTTAACTTTACTATTTTTTGTTGACAACTCCTCAACCGTTCCACGTGGCAGATGGTAGTTTTTGTCAACATCAAGTTCAACACCCAAAAATTCAAGACCCTGTGTAGCCAATTCTCTTACGTCTTCCTGATTTTCGCCAACACCACCCGTGAAAGCGATTCCATCGAGACCACCCATTGCAGCAGCATATGAGCCAATGTATTTTTTAATTCGATATGCCAACATTTCAATAACAAGTTTTGCCCTGTTG
>CALWPG010000009.1 GCA_944383375.1 uncultured Clostridia bacterium
ATTCAGGGTAAAACAGAAACATCAACCACCACAGAGTACATAATAATAGCCATGGCACTGGACAATGCTGTGCAGTCAGTAAATCAATCCTTTAATTTTAATATAACCATTGGCATGGGTGAGTTTGTCGCTGAAGAGATAACAGATATGCTTTTCACTTTTGATGAACAAAACAAAACTGCATCACTATTATCTTATACGGGCACGGACACTATTGTAGACATACCAGAAAGTGTGGGGACAATCTTGTCCGACACCAAAACAATGCACTTTGCAGATGTTAATGAAATCATGGCGCTGATGTCAAGCGAAAGCGAATTTGAGATGTTTCACCTTTTTAGGTTTGTAAACATAACATCTTCACTAGGAAATGCTGAAAATCAACTTCTATTTTCGTGGGCAAGTGCAAATTCAGCCGCAACAGATATAGATGTGGAATTCCCATCGCAATGTGAAATAAGCTATGACTTTTATGTTCAAAATATGTTACCGCTTGGAAATATGGGAGGATATGTTCTTTTGGCGCCAGTTTATGAATTGGTGTTTGGTTTTGTAAATTCTTTAACCTTAGAAGTTGATGGGGAAATAGTAGAGCCTAATCCCTCAGCTATAATGGATGCGATGAGTGGCAATATTTCTGAGGGATATTTCAATAAATTAATTAGTATTGGAAGTGCTACCACGCAAGAAGAATTAAGTCAGTACCAGTCTTACTTCCCAATAAAGTTCACCAATATTTCTTATCTAACCGTTATTGAAGGTAACGATAATGATTATACACTAACTAGTATAGGATCTGTTGACAATTCATTAACTTCTTCTACATTTACATTGTTCCCTCCAACAGTTGAACAAATAAATTTTCCAAGTGATTTGACATATGTTAGCTATGCTATTTCGGACACACAATGGTATAATACATTAACCACAAGTAAAAACTTTGATGGTACTGTGACAGCAAAAGATGGGCAGACAAAGTATTATGTTAAGGCGCCAGACACAAACTTAACTTCAGTTGATATAACGGACGTAAAGTTTATATTTTCTGGAGCCTTTGAAGGCTGCAGTTCGCTGACTTCAATAACCATTCCAGAAAGTCAAAAAATTATTGGAGAACATACATTCCGAGGTTGTTCAGCACTAACAGAAATTGTTATACCAGAAGGTGTGACAACTATAGGAGAAGATGCTTTGGGCATGTGTGATGCAATAACTACACTAGATATTCCAACCACACTGAAACGGTTTATAGGGGGTACGAGCTATTTTAGTTACGAAGGACTAAGGGTGAACATAAAAGATCTTGATGCCTGGGCCGAAATAGATTTTATAACTTTAAACGATAATAAACGTGATTTTCACACTCCAAATCCTTTATCTCATGGTGCTTTGCTGTATGAAAATGATGTATTAGTTGAAGGTGACATTGTTTTGGAGGGGGTGACAAAAATTGGTGCATCTGCTTTTGATGGATATGACCTTATAACTTCAATTACGCTTCCAGAAGGGGTGACGAGTATTGGGAAATATGCATTTTGGGATTCTGGTATAACATCTATAAATATTCCTAGTACTGTGAAAAATATTGGCGAAATGGCATTTAGAAATGCAAACTTGCAAACAGTTGATGTTGATGAAAATAATTTATATTATTCTGATGATGAAAGTGGGGTTTTGTTCAACAAAGATAAAACAGAATTGATATATTATCCAAGTGAAAATGTATCAACTTCTTATGCTATCCCTACTAGTGTGGAAACGATTTCTGGCGATGCATTTAATGGATGTAAATATTTAACCACAATAGTTTTGTCAGAGAACATAATCAATTTCAAGCAAGATTATGAGAATTCAAGCTTGCCTATGTATTCTAAATCATTTTCAAACTGCAATAGTTTGAGTTCGATTATTGTGGAGGGACAAGCCTTGGCAAATATATTAAGCTCAGGAATAGATATTGGAGGGTTGTATGAGAATATTACCCAAGGAGAGGTGATTTACATTAAGACGGGATTAAGTGTTACAGGTGGATACTTGAATTCGACAAATTTCAACATAATTGAAAGTGTAACAGTTTCAGGCAAAGATGGAACATACACACAGTACACAAGAAAATAAAAATATACAAAAAACACATAGGATTTCTGATGTGTTTTTTTGAGCTTTCTCAGTGCTACTCTCAAAATGACGCTAGAATGGTGGATTGTTGCTAATTTTTTTTTGCATTTTATTGTGATGTATGTTATTATATTATATATATGAAAAAGTTAAAACAATCTCACACAAAGACATTAATATTTGCGCTTTTGCTGTCCATAGGTTTTGTGCTTGGCATTTTGGGCATCATATTTGGTGCCGTAAATGGCATGACATGGCTTTTGGTTATTGGCATTATTGCCACCGTTATGGGTTTTTATGGTGCTCCTTTGGTTTGGATAAGATATGGTGAACAGTCTTCCTATTTGGCTGTTTTGGAATGTATTGAAATTGACAATATTTTTGTGTTGGATGACATTGCCAACAACTTAGGCAAAAAGCCTAGGGAAATACTGGGTAGAGTCAATTATTTAATTTCAAAGCGATATTTGACGGGCTATCTTCTTGTTGACCAAAAGTACTTAAAACCAATTGAAGAAAACAAAGAGGTGGTTGTGACACACAAATGTCCATATTGTGGGGCAACACTTAGTGTGGGTGAAAATATCTCATCTTGCGAATATTGTGGTGCAAAATTAAAGATTCATTCAAAGAAAAAGGCTTGAGGAATTTCAAGCCTTTAATTTATTATTTTGTCATCTTCGCCACCATAGCCGTGCATTTTGTAATATTCCTCCAGATAGTTGTTGTTTATCATGCAATCATCAACATCATGTTCATCTGTGCGAGTGCACATGTAGTCATGTATTTGTTTGTAATAATTATATTCTTGTTCAAGTTGAGAATTATTGTCTTTAAGCCCATCTAGTTCATTATTTTTTGCATTTAAGACAAAAGTTTGGATTATGCCGATCAGCAAAAAACAGCAAACAACTATGCTCATGATAATTAATGTGGTTTTGAATTTTTTGCTTTCTTGCATATCTTTTGTAACCTTTGTGTGACTTTCTTGAAAATATGATAGCACCAATTTCTGGTTTTGGCAATAATTTTTCCCAAAGTGAGTTGTTCCAATATCAAAAATATCATAAAGAACAAGATAACATACAATCTAAATTGGCCAAAGAGAAGAGCTTGATTGATTAAAAATAGGACCATAAAACTAAGTATTACAGCAACAAATTCCAATATATTTTTGACAACCTTGTTGTTATTGCATAAAAAAGTAATCATATATGCGATGTCAAAAAACAGGCCACAGCCAAAGCCACATAAAATTATCCATAAAATTATATAAGATTGTGAAAGTGTTTCAAAAAGTATCATTTGAAAATTCTTTTAAGAAGACTTTGTTTTTCTTTTTTGTTGCTCCATTTTATACTATCTATTACACCACTTAAAACCAAATCTCCATTTTCCTCATCCAATTTTATGGTTTGAAGTTCTTTTCCAATTATTTTTATTTCGCAATCAAGAGCCATCAAGTTGACTTCGTTTGGTGAAAACGAAATCACCTTTTCAACACCTGTGATACTCAAATCATTTCTGTTTACAAGTCTTAAAATATTCTCTTTCAACATATTATACTCCTAGTATAATATATTATTGACAAAAAAAAATATGCCCATGTGGGCAAAAACTGCTGTTTGTCATTCCGAAGTGCGTAGCATTGGGATGATGCGTGGTTGAGATTTCTCACTTCGTTCGAAATGACAGAATTGGGAGATCGAAATGACACCACATGTCATTTTTCTTGATTGTTTTGTTTTTCCAAAAGCAATTTTATGTCGGTGAGCAGTTCCTCGGTGGTTGGTTGGTGCTCAAGTTTTGCTTTTTCTTCTGCCTCTTGTTTTTTCTGTTCACGAAGTTCAGCTGTTTTTGCAATGACTTCACGGCGATTTTTCATATTTACGCCCAAGGTTTTGAGTTGCTTTTTCTCCTCTTTGTTTGGCATTTCGCTTATTTGTTTTTGCAAAAATCCTTTGGATTTCATGAATATCCTGAGTATGCAGAAAAGTACAAAGGCAACGAGCAAGAAGTTTATGATTGCTGTTATGAATGAGCCCCAATCGATGTAAATGCTATTTGCAAGGTCAACTGCTCCGTTTTCGTCCACAACTCTTTTTAAAAAAGTATAAGCGCTGTCAAGTCCCGTTCCGCCCAGTGACAACAGATAATTGATAAATGGCATGATGATTCCATTTGTAAGTGCTGTTACAATGGCAGTGAATGCACTTGCAACAATGACACCAATTGCCATATCAACAACGTTCCCACGTGTAATGAATTTTTTGAAATCACTAAAGAATTTTTTCATAGGTACCTCTTTTTGTTTAGTATAAAATGCACTTAAAATTTTGTCAATATATTTGAGATGTATTTGTTTGACAGCAACATTTTGTTATTTTATAATAAATTGTATAAAATAAATTGTGTAAAAGGTGCAAATGGAAGAACAAAGACAAACTCTCAAACAGATGCCAGAGCATATTCGTAAGAAGTTTGAACAAAAAAAACAAGAAAAGCAAATTGACCAACCACCAACTGAGTCAGTTGATATTTTGAAGTCACTTAAACACGATGAACAATCAAAAAGTGATGACAAAAAAGAGAAACAAAAGAAAAAGCTAAGCAAAAAAAGTATAATCATAATCTCTGTGGTGGTTGCCTTGTGTGTAGTAGGTTTGACGGTTGGGTTGGTGCTTGGTCTTTTGCCAAGATACACAAAAATGGACTCTCCACAAGTCAATGTTACTTCACTTAGTGATAGAACAATTGTAAGCGTTGATGCAAATGCAGATGCAGTTATATATGAGTTTGTTTTGCAAGCTCAGGGTGAACAGCCGCAAAGCATAAGGTCAAATTCACCAAGTTTGACATTGACGCAATATCTTAAAACTCCTGGAGTTTATCAGATTAGGGCAAGATACATAGGAGAAAACGAGGCACAAAACTCAGATTTATCCGAAGTTTATGTATACCAGTATTATCAAACACTACAAACACCAAATGCCACCAAACAAGATGACAAATTGGTTTGGGAAAGAGTTGGCATGGCTGGTGGCTATAGGGTTTACTATGGCACAAATGATGGAGCTTTGACTTTCTTTACGGTGGACCAACCATCAAGTGATACTCAAACTGTGGAGTTTAACCTATCACAATTCGACACACTGCCTGCAAAAAATTACTTTGTCTATGTCCAGGCTGTAGGAATGCAAGATAGTTATTATGTTGATAGTGATCTTAGTACTGTCATTGAGTATGCAAATGTAAAGACTTTAGCCACACCAAGTGATGTGACCTACAACAGAAGTGAGAATTTATTAACATTTACATATGATGATGACTTGGTTGCAAATTTAGTTTTTGAATTAAACATAAATGGTGGCTTGTATATTTACAAAACAAATGTAAAAGGTAATATTTCCATTGACCTAATGCCTTACATCAATTCACAAAGTGTCAACAATTTGCTTATCAGAGCACTTGGTGATGATGTGTGTCTTTTGTCTTCAGACTGGGTGAATGTTACAGTTAATTAAAAGAGAATATATTTTTTAATAAAAAACATACTAACAAAAAAGGTAGCATGTTTTTTTATGAAGATAATAGAAGATATAAAAAAACAACTAAATAATAACCCTGACATTTTGGAGAGAAAACTCAGTGTTTCTGGAAAAGATGTC
Source organism: uncultured Clostridia bacterium (assembly GCA_944383375.1). GTDB lineage: Bacteria > Bacillota > Clostridia > Christensenellales > UBA1242 > UBA5893. The sequence goes on from CALWPG010000009.1 coordinate 5,787, forward strand.
TATCTTTTGTTTATAAAAAGTACAGTGGATAAAACACTTTTTGTGCATTCTGTGATTTCTCCGTTACTTGATTATTCTGGAGAGGTGAGTTTGGATATTTTATCTCAAAGTGTCATAAAAGCCGTGGAAATTGAAAAAATTGAGAAAAGCCAATTTACAAAAAGTTTGCTTCGAAACAAGGTACTATTATTTATCGACGGCGACCAACAAGCCTTGGCGATAGACATGGAGCTTTTGCCTACACGTCAGCCATCAGAACCTCCAACTTCGCCAACTATTCAAGGTCCAAGGGAAGGTTTTACAGAGAGCATAAAAACAACCATAGCCCTAATGCGAAAGCAACTGCCATCAAAACATCTCGTCATAAAAAGTTTTTTTGTTGGAGAACTTTCACATACACAAGTTTCCATGTTTTACATGGACAATTTGGCTGATAAAAAACTTGTTAAAAAAATAGAGAAAAAAATAAAAAAAATAAATACTGATGCAGTTTTGGATCCCCATTACATTGTTGAATTTATAGTCGGTCATCCAAACTCACTTTTTGAGCAATATGGTTCCTGTGAAAAACCAGATATTGTTACTGCAAAACTCATGGAGGGAAGAGTGGCAATCGCAGTCGATGGCTCGCCAATTGTTATTACATTTCCGTTCATGCTGTTTGAGGATATTCAAAATAGCAACGATTATTACACAAATTCACATTATGCCACGTTTATTCGTTACGTCAGAGCATTTGGTATAATCATGGCAACCGTTGTGCCGGGAGTATATTTAAGTTTAAGGCTTTATCATTATCAGGTGGTTCCACTAAAGTATATATTGACCATAAGTGCAACCACTCAAAATTTGCCTTTTACTCCATTTTTGGAAATTTTATTTATTTTAGTCTTATTTCAAATGCTTTATGAAGTGAGTTTAAGGTTGCCAAGGTATTTGGGCATTGCGACAAGTATTGTGGGAGCTTTGGTACTTGGCGATACCGGTGTTCAGGCTGGACTCATTTCACCACCCGGTATCATAGTGATTGCATTGAGTTTGATAGCTGTCTACACTGTACCAAACCAAGCACCTCAACTCAATATAATAAGGATAGTTTTTGTATTTTTGGGTGGAACTTTGGGCCTTTTGGGTATAGTTGGTGGTATGATTTATTTTGTCAACTATCTAAATTCCATGAATGAATTTGGCACTCCAAACTTGGCACCCTATGCGCCAAGAGTAAACTCTGACCTTAAGGATGGATTGCACAAAAAGCCATTGACACAGATGAAACAAAGGCCAAAGTCAATTCATTCCAATGATGATGAAAGGGGGCTAAACAAATGACAGATCAGATGAGTGTTAGGCAAACAGCATGTCTTTGTGCCATTTCATTGCTTGCGTTAAAATTGATAACACTGCCTTCATTGCTTGTACAGATGTCGACATCAAGTGCGATATTGGTCGCCGTGATTATGTTTGTTGCCGACTTGTTTTTGTTATATATTTTTCTAAAAATAAAAGAAAAATATCCCAATTTAACACTTTATGAATTAATACAAAAAATATTTGGGAAAATAATTGCAAAAATAGTATATATTATTTTATTTGCACTTTTTATTTTAAAAATAATTATGCTAAATAATGAAGCTATATCTTATATGCGAGATATTGTTGATGAAGATTTTCAAATTATTGTTTATTTTATGAGTTTTTTGCCGGTGGTTATTTCTCTTGCTTATTCTGGCCTAAAAAGCACTGCTAGAACATGTGAATTTGGTTTTGTCTTTATTTTTATTGGTTTAATTTTTTGTTTATTTTTATCAGAAATAACCTTTACATTTGGTGAAATGGGGCCAATTTTTAAAGAAGATATTAACAATATTTTAAATTCTTGTTTTAATGTTGGATTTTGGTTTTCTGATTTTTTATTTGTTACAATTCTTGCAGATAAAATTAAATATCAAAAAAATATGAAAAAAATAATTTTTTCATTTGTGATTATAACATTGTTGATTGTACTGGCTTTATATGTTATTTATATCAGACTGTTTAATGTAACTGCATTTCTACACAAAGATGCAATCGCGGATATAACGCAGTATAACAGAAATATTGGCAATTCAGGGAATATAGATATAATAGCAATCTTGGTGTATATGTTTATCATTTTCTTTCAAGGCGCCATTTATGTTACCACGGCTAAGACCATATATGAAAAAATTGTCGGTTATGAAAACAAAGTTCATGCTTTAATCTTTATCACGCTCTGCATACTTTCATTGCAGCTATTCGTATTTTATAATCTTGAGCTCATAATTAGTTTTGTGTTTAATTATTTAAAATACATGGGAATTTTTGCATGGATAATAATTCCGCTATTTTATATAGGTTTGTTATTATTTGACAAGGAGAAGGAAAATGGCATGGCTAAAAAAAAGTTTAAGCAAAATTAAGAATTACACAGCATTATGTTATTTCATATTGGTTTTGATATTGTTTTTGCCATCGGCAATAACAATGCCATCTCTTAGTTTTCGTAGTGCAATAGTTACTGCAATTGGGGTGGATAAAAACGACGAAGAAATTTCAGTTTCTGTGCTGGCACTTTCCAATATTTCAAAATCGGAAATGAATGAAAATTCAAAGCTTATACAGGGTACAGCTAATACATTAGCAAATGCAATAAGTAGCCTAGAAGCTTCAATTGGTAGGCGTGTAAGAATGGGACATGTTGGATATGTGGTTATCTCACGAGACTTTTCAGACGTCAATGTTGCAGATGTGCTAAGTACATTGATCGTAACTGGAAATGTATCAAACACTGTACCACTTTTAATGTGTGAAGGGAAAGCAAGTGATGTATTGGATAATGCTCTAAAGATGGAGCAATCATCTTCCTACAAGATGAGAGAGATGATAAATAATGAATTCAATGAAACATACACCAAAGACATAAGTATAGATGCATTTTTAAAAGGATATTACTCGGACATTGGTGTTTCTACACTTGGATATGTGGTGCTTGAAAATGACAAGACACAGGGTATAGAGAGCAGTAGTCAGGGCGCTGAACAAAGTAGTGGACAAAGTAGTCAGAGTGGTGGACAAAGTGGGCAAACTTCTGAGCAAAACAATGTGATTTCATATAAAACTCAGCATGCAGTTTTTAAAGATGGCAAGTTCGCATATCTATTCACAGAGCAAGAGATGAATGGTGTAAATTGGTTGGTTGAAAATAATCTACAAAAAATTATAGATATTGATGGTATAAGCGAACAAGGGCTTGTGGATGCAACAGTCACATTTTCAATTCAAAACCAATCAATTAAACCAGTTGTTTCCTTTATTAATGGCAGACCATATATAACTTTTGAAATTTCACTCACATTATCTCCAGTGGAATTGATTCAACAAAATAACACACAAAAGTCAGTTAAACTATTAAAACTTTCAGATAATATGCAACAAAAAATAAACGAAGTGATTAAAAAAGATGTTGCTTTGGCATTACAAAAAATGCGTGAGAATAAAACAGATGTGATTGGAGTGTATAGAATTTTGTATAGCCATTATCATAGATTTATGGACTTTTTGGACACACTTGCTGATAGACAAGATTTTTTAAGATATGTAAATATTGGTGTCGACGTTGAGAGTTTTATAAATAGTAATTAAAAAAAACTTGCTTGGACACAAATATGTGTTATAATACAAACATCAGGAGTTTGTATTATGTTAAAGAAGACAAAGGTAATTCAACCTAAGATATACGAGGCTAAAGAGAATATAAGCCTTTTTAATGGTGTTTATATTTTAAACGGCTGTAAAAATGTTTCACTTTCGGGAAGTGCCATAGTTTTGGAAGCCACCGACACCACTTTTTCGACAATTTCAAATAAAGCTCGCATAAATATTTTGCATAGCGGTGAAATATATTACATAAGTGGAAAAGCTCAAATAGGATTGATTGAAAGTGGATATATTTTTACAGTGGGAGGCAATGTCAAAATTAAAAGCATAAATTCCTGCAATATTGATTATATTTCATCAAAAGCAAAGATTGGGACAATCAATAATGGCAACATTAAATTTATTGACGGAAAGACAAAGATAACAACAATCAATAATGCAAATATATATTTTGTTCGTGAAAATGCAAAGGTTGGTACCTTGAATGGTGGTAACATTTTCGCAATTTCAAATGATGCTCAAATTACAACAATGAATCATGGAACAATTGAATATATTCTTGATAATGTGCGCGTAGGTGTGATCAATAGTGGAACGGTATCACATATCTGTGATAGTGCAGAGGTTGGAACACTCAATGGTGGCAAGATTGATGAACTTATGGGACATAGTTTTGTCGGTCAACAAATTGGCGGACGCATCAGACAAAAAAGTGGCAATGCACTTATTGTTTATAAGCAGAAGATAAAGGCTAATCCAGATAACGTAAAGCAAAAAGGCAAGGCTGGTGAATAATGTTTTGGGATGTTTTACTTGATGCTGTAATTGATACTTTGAAAGTTGTGCCTATACTTTATTTGGTTTATCTGCTTGTATGTTACATAGGGCACAATAGCAATAATAAATATGTTAACGTAATGAAAAAAACCAAATATTATGGACCGTTGATTGGTTCAGTTTTGGGTGTTGTGCCACAATGTGGTTTTTCAGTGGTGATGAGTGATCTCTACTCTAAAAAGGCTGTTACGATTGGAACGCTTATTGCTGTCATGATTGCTACCAGCGATGAGGCAATTCCACTTATGTTAAGTGATCCTAACTATATTGTACCACTTCTAATTATGATTGGTATAAAGTTAGTGGTTGCAATTTTGGTTGGTTATTTGTTCGATATCTTCTATAAACTTATCCGTGGTAAACAAAACATAAGCGAAGATGGCTTTAAGCAAGAGCATGATCATGATTGCGAACTTACGACTTGCTCACATGTGCATACAGTACACAAGGACCACGACCATTGTGTGGATAATATCTTTTTGGATGCACTTATCCATACACTTCAAATCACTGCTTTTTTGTTTGTAGCCTCACTTATTATTGGTTTGGTAGTGGAGTATCTGGGCATAGAAAATTTAAGCAATATCTTCACATCAAATAAATTTGTACAACCATTTTTGGCAGCGCTAGTGGGACTTATACCATCTTGTGCGTCCTCAGTGTTTTTGGTAGAATTGTTTATGGCTGGAGGTATCACCTTTGGAGCTATGATGGCAGGACTTTGTGCTGGAAGTGGTATTGGAATAGTTGTATTGTTTACAAAAAATAGAAAGCATATTTGGACAAATATTTTAATTTTATTTTCATTGTATATAGTAGGTTGCGTTGTTGGTATTATTTGCAATTTATTTGTGTAATAAAGTATAAAAAACCACTTTCGCTTGTAGCGAAGGTGGTTTTTTACAAGAATTATTATCTTATTTTCATTCTCTTTCTAAGCAGAATGAACATGACTGTAAGTCCAACAACAACCAAGCATGAAACCACAATCAATATGATTGAAACGGTGTTTAGTGGTTCTGTCTTTGTCACTCTGTATGAATACAGCAGTCTGCCACTTTCCGTCAACAGTTGTATGTCATATGTGCCAGAAGCTTGGATAGTGAAAGTATAGTAAGTTTGCAATTGTCCATCTGCCAGCCGTTGTGAGGAGAGAATGAAGTCGTCCATGCCAGCTATTCTTAGTATGCAGTCTCCAACACTGTTTAGCAGATCTTGAGTGTTAAAAGATACCGTTATTGGATCTGTTGTAGATTGATTTTCTTCAATTGAAACCTGTATTGGAGGAGTCGCGTCGTTGATCCAAAAACTGTATGTGAAGTTTTGGCCAAATTCATTGTCGCAATTTATTGTTATTGTGTAATGGCCGGCTCCTGTTACAGCATCATTCATGGAGATAAGCAAGTTTGCAAGGTATGCTTTAACACTTGTTGTGCCATCGGCATTTGTTACCTGTTTGTAAACAAGTTGTCCCATGTTTTCATTGGTTATGCTGTCGGTGATGTCTTGACCATCTTTTATTACTCTTTCAACATAATAATTCGCATATTGGCTAAACTCCATAGACCATCTTGATTCATTTGGACGAATTATCAAAAAGTATAATGGTTCTTCATTTATATTGGTTGTCGTTCCTGTTTGAGTGTCAGTAATAGCCGCCGAGAAAGATACTCTGTACAATCCAGCTTCATTAAAGGTGAATGTCCTATTATATCTATCAGATGTTGGTGTGTAACTTTCTCCATTTTTAAGCACTGTTATTCGAGGCTGTGCATTTTGGTCATAATAACTCAATGTAGATTCTGGAATAGTTATTGTCACAGTATCATCATAGACAGCATTGTTTATTGGAGATTGGCCATTAGCATAGTATATCACACTTCTAAGGTATCTTATGGTATAGGTATTTTCAAGTGCTGTGAACATATGAACATTTCCTGCAACATCCTTAAAAGTTAAATAGTACGTTCCTGATGAGGACAATGTCATGGTAGTCAAGCCATTTTCGGTTGAAAGACGTGGATTGTATACAGTTTGATTGTCACCGAAGTAAACTGTAACGGTTATATAATTTTCTGGTATACCATAATATGATTGCCAAGCAATGCGCTTATAAGATGTATTGCTTTCTTCCACACTGACTGCAAATGTTGTAACCGTGCCTGTTGTTGAAAAGTTTGTAAGTGTACCTTCATTATTGTAATGCGAAAATCTGCTGAGTATGTTTGTGGTTGCTGGGATTATTGTTATTGCAATTGTACGCTCGAAATATACCGTAGCAGTTTGGCTGGCTCTGTTTGAAATTGTGTAGATATATGTTGTATAGCCACTTGTTGGAATTATCTCTGGCTCAGTGATTTGGATGTCTTGTTCTGTGTTGTATACTATTTCAAAATCATCTGTGTTTAAAATATAATGTGTTGTAATATTCCTTTGTATATTGCCTTGTGTGAATGTGAAGGAATTGCCAGTAGGAGAGGCGACATATGAGTTGTTGCCACTGTGATACACGACTTGATAGAAGTCTTCATCGTTATCTGAAATAGTAAAATCCAAATATATGTCATAAATCCTATCGGTAAATATTTCTTGAAATCTTATTATAATTGAATATGTTTGAGGTTCGCTAACTGTAAAACCAGAGTTTATTTGAGTTATTGTTCCATCTTCATATTCCAAGAATACTAGGCAAGGTATACGACCTGTGGTTTGTTCAAACATTATTCTTATCTCATTTCCATACATTGTGTCATGGTTGAACAAGTTGTTTTGTGAGTTGTTCGAACTGTCTAGTAGGGTTATCCTTGGGATAATATTATATATCCTTAAGTTTATCGTTCGATAAGGCATTCCAGTGCTTATTTCAGCGAAAGCTTCGTAAATGTTAAGTGAGAATGTTATTTCTCCACCTACAACACCTTCAACCATGTCCTGTCTTGGAGCATTGAAGACAATTGTGTGCACAATGCCGTTCGAAGATATGAGTACACGTCCATATCCAAGCGACTCAAACAATGTCCTATCACTGTCATTGCTAAGATTGAAACTTCGAACTGCAGAACTTGTTGTAGCCGTTACTAAAACAATATCTTTTTCTATATTATAACTAAAGTTGATGCTTTTTGTTGAATAGTAGTAACTTGTACCATTTTCGTAGTTTTCAACCAAAGGCACTTCACTGGTCAGTTCATTTTCAATGATTTCTGAGCCATAAATGTTGCTGAATGAATAGGAATCGCCAAAGTTGTCTTGTATGTAATATCTATAATATCTGTTGTTTGTTGGAGAAGTGATTATTATTTTTAAGTATGTGCTTCCCATATAGGTTACATAAGTTGACGTGACAAGGTCGCTGATATCAAGTGATGTTTGCATACTTGCAAAATATGTATCAGAATTTTTGGAGTATACATATCTTTGCTCAAATTCATTATTTTGATTTCGAACATATTGAACTATCTCAACATTTGTTGCATATATGGTTGCATCTTGTGCTGAAGAAGTCGCTGGAATCCTTATCAATATTCCTTCCTCATTTTGATAAGCCGAAGTGGTGCTTGTGTGCATCACAGAAAGTGATGTGTTTAAAACCGAACAGGAAAGATTGATGTCTGTATAATATGGAACATATGAAATTGTAATGTTTTGTTTTTGAGTGCTTGCACTAAGTCTTGCGAACTGAGAAAGGGGAATTTCGCTTAGACTTGGGTTTTGTGAGTTATATGTAGCAAGGTTATAGTAGCTTCCATTTGAATAAGGAGTTTTGAGATAGGATACTCCGTTTACAGTGATTTGATTCCAGTCAAATCCCATCATGTCCACACCTGTCAAAACAAATGAACTTTTTGCAAAAACATCAATATTATAGTTTAAATCAGAATACAAGAAAACATCCGGAGTTGCGTTATTTTCAAAAGTTATAGGCGTGAGCTGGGTTTGTGCTAGATTTTCCACATTTGTGAGATAAATTGTATAAACTGTGATATTCCCAGCCATATCGATTTCAACAATCTCTATATAAGGTCTTGTGTGAGTGCTTAGGTTAGATATAATGTTTGAAAGCGAATTAGGGTCTAGTCTAGTAAAGTTATTAGTAGAGTTTTCAATAGCCGTCACTGATGTTTCTTGTGTATATATATCATTATATTTGGTGTAGATTGTTCTTCCATCAACAACAGTTTCAAAAAATCTGTACAAAATGGTATATGCTTCGCCATTTGTATGTGAGGTTAGGTCAATTATACTTTCAATTTGAGAAACATCAACAGCAAAAGAATAATATCTATAAAGGCCTGCGCTGACTGATGTATTGTATCTTTCTTGTACATTTCTAACTAAGTTTTGTGAGATACCATTTAAAGCGATTAATCTATCAATGTTTGCTGTTGGTGCAACGATATCTATGCAAAGTGTTCTGCTGGCACGGAATTGGCCTTCATTATAATCTGATTCTCGACCTTCATATTGCATATTGAAGGTTATGTAGTTATTGTGGACAAAGGCGCCACTTATATTTAAGAGATTGATGTCTACATAGTGGTTTAGTCCACTGGTGACAATGTCACTTTCTGGAACGTTGTATGTCACTCCGTTAACTTGATAGGTAATTTGACTGCTGTCAATCTTTGCCATGAATTGGTTTTCTGGATCGCTCCAAGAAAGTCTAACTGTGCTATCATTGGTGTAATATGTACCACTATTAGATTCATATTCTGCATTTGTTTGAGGATCAACTATGTTAAATGATGGCTCATTTTCTGTAATTTCAAACACAAAACTGAATTGGTTCACATTTCCATAACCATAATATCCTTGTCTTATGGTTACTTTGTAAAATCCTACTTGTGTAAATGAACGCCCAGAAACTGTGTCATTGAATATCAAATATCCATCAGAAGAAACTCCACTACTTCTGTAGATTGTCGTGGACTGTTCCAGTGTGGAACGTTCGTAACTGTATTTGATTTCAGCGCTAAGAGCATATGAAGATATTGTACTTGCCAAAGTCTCATCGTTTGAATTGTTAGCCCAACTATTTATTGTGTTTTCCGTATTGAATGTTGCGCCATCCTGTATGCTATACCCATATTTTACTGCTGGCACATACACGAATACTGGTAGTTTGTTAGTAGTAAGTATGACATTTTCACCGTTAGGATCATTTTCAGCCAAGAAAATGTCCTTGAAAAACATTCTGTCTTCTTCGTCTTCAAGTACTTGCAGTTTTATTGATTCACCAACATAACTGAAAGTATTTCCTGTACTATCAACAACTGAAGGTGTGGTTATTACCCCATTTCTATCAATCACGAATGTGAAGGTGCGTATCATATAGTCATATGTGTCATTTATTCTGTCCTGAGTGCTTGACAACATATCGTATACTCTAGTGATGGTATATTTTCCTGCACGTGTTCTATAATACCCCGATGGTCCACTTGGAACATATTCTCTGTTTACTTGCCAAGCATATTGTCCATTTTCAGTTAGGGTGGCTAAGTTTTGTGAAGGATTGGCCTTGGAATATATAACCACGGGATCAGATGGCTGCTCGAAAACATATGTGTAAACATTTGTTCCATCGATTTGCTTCGCAGTGAAGGGACTGAATGTGTACGTCATGCTGCTGACCTCCACCACACCTTCTTCAGGGGTTGCATTAAATAGCAGTGTTAATATTTCACTACTATCACTTAGCGTGGATACATTTGTAGGTCTGTAGTATTTATCTTTTTGGTTATATCCAGTCTGTGTATCAACATGAGGCACAGGGGAGTAGGAATCTTGAATTAAGGCTGCTGTACTGTTATTTGAAGTGTAAGATAAAATCGTTTGTGATGCATCGGATGAAACTCTCACAATGTGAGATCCAGAATAATTTGTTAAGTAATTTTCGACGGAAATCTCATCAAGACCTGCCAGCGTTTTTGTATTTGAAGCATCTCGAGTATAGAATAGATAATCATTTTCAAGAGCCACAACTTCTCCATTTTCATCAACCGTGGTGAAGTTTATTGTGTATGAGTTGTTCACAATATCTTCACTAGGTATAAAAAATGGTTGGTTACTATCACTTCTATCCAAAAGTACATTTTGATCTATCTCAATTCTTGCAAAACATGTGTTTTGGGTATTGATTGTAAGTACACTGAAATAATCTTGGAAGATATTAGTATTATTTAATATGTACGCAAGATGCGCATCGCCACCAAATTGAGCCCCATTGTGAATGATATTATTAAATCTAATGTACTTGTATTGTCCCCAATAAATGGTTGCGTCACTTGATATGATGTTAAGATCAGTTGGCTCAACAAATTCTCCTTCAATTTCTTGCAAAATATTATTTTCTGATGTGTCTATTATAAATGCGAAATATTGTTCATTCCCCGCGCTGTCCACTAGGTAAAATATGTACATTCCTGATTGTGTAAGCACACTACCTGTCTGTGCTGGTATGTAGTCATAGTTTTGAGTGTTGACATAATTTATGGAGGTTAAATCACCACCGTTATAGTCAAAGTAGTAGGAGGCAGGCACACCATCGTATGACTGATACTCTCTAAGTATTGATGAAGTAAAGTTTGCATCTGTGTCAGCTACCATAGGTATATATTTATAACTCGCGGTTATTGTACTCCCACTTTGCTTTTCATTCCACGATACGCAAATAGGTTGATTGGTCAAAAAGTCTATTTCGCTATTTCTATAATAGTAGGCAGAGTCAATGCTTGAAACTGAGAAAATCTGGATATTTTCTATAGGTGTGGTATCTATGGTGAAAGTGGAAGAATAACTTCTGCTTAAATTTTTGCCATAGTACATGGTTGCAATGTAATTTCCATTTTGATCCACTTGAACACTTTGCCCATCCTCAACCACATGAAGTGTGGTATATGAGCCTGTGTAATTTGCTTGGAAAGAAATTTCAAGTCTTGTTTGTGCATCAAAGACTGAGCTTATAGCACTTTTTTGGATTTGTACAACATCTTTTGTGTAACTTCCATCAAGAAGTTGAGTTCCGTTTGAGGTAATTTGCATCTGTGCAGAATTACTTGTAATTTCAAATAAAAACCATTGTACACGAAGCTTTTCTGTTGCACCGTCACCAATGCTTGAAGATGCACAAGATTCATCAGCATTCACGCCACCGATCTGTGAATTATTTTTGTAAACCACTTTAAGCAGATATATTCCATCCGATGTAAAAGGGCTGTTTTCAAATGGGTGTTTGTCAGAAATGATATACCTGTTGTTGGAATATGACAATCTCCAATATCCACTTTGTGTGTCCAAAACTGAACTATCACTGTTTGTGAACATTTGTACATTGTAACTAAATTGAACCGGCTGCTGGTTGGTGCTTTGAATTGTTATTGAGTTATTTTCAAGTTGAGTAACAATATTTTGAATTGCTGTTTGCTCAGTGTTATCCAGTGACAAGTTGAATGAGTTGCCGGAAAGATATGTGACATCGGTTGGGTTGGAAATGATGCCTCTGTTAATCGTCTTAAATTCTTCAGCAGAAGATGTGGTTACATTACTGTAAAAAAGTTGATAGCCAAATATTTCTATGCAGTCACTACGCCTTATTGCATTTGTTGTTGATTGTGGTATTACGTCAACATTGTTGCCGTAAACATATGTGAAATTGTAGTTAATTGTGTAAAATCCGAGGTCATTAAAATACAATGTAACTAAATTGCTATCATTACTTTCAACAACTATCACTACATCATCACCACTTGATATCAAATTTTGACCATCATAGGTTATGGTTTGTGTGGTAGTGATTTGTTGAAATGTTTTGGTTATCGAAAGTTGGATATTTGTTTTGTCAAAGATCAGGGTAGGTAACTGATTTGATCCTTCATATTGATATTGGTACTGGTAGGCTCTGTCATATGTTGGAGCATTTAAAGGATATGCGTTTGATATTATGGTACTAACCGCAGTCCCACTGTAGTAGTTGGAGTTTTGTACTATGTAAAAAGTATAGGTTATCCTCTGATTGGTTTGAACACCGTCCGAGGTAAGTATGTAATTTAGAACCAATTCATACTTTCCATATGGTGTGAGTGAATTGCTAATTTGAGAGGTCAGCCTAAAACTGTCACCAATTCCATAATCAATAATTATGCCAAAGCTTTCTAACTGTTCATTAGTGTAGCTTGTACCGTTGTAAAGGATTGAGGAGGTAACTACGTTTATATCTCCGTTAGGAGAACTAAAATTCACCACAACTGCATGTCCAAGCGATGCGTAGGCAACCCCACCATCTGCAATTGTAGCTACTATATTTCCTTCTTCGCTAGCAGGGTCGTATTGTGAATATTGCGTTACAGAAAAATATTCATTTTCTCCCTCTGCATAGACATTTGAGTTTGCATTATCTGGCAAACAAATAAAGGCTAGACCCAAAATGCAAAAAGTAAATGCAAATAAAAATGTCCATATTTTATTTATTTTTTTAACCATAGTTCACTCCAAAAACCAAATATTTCAATAAAAATATAACACATTTTAAAATATTTTGACAAATATATTGTGTATATTTATTTAATAATTATTTTATAATTATTATTTCACGTTGCTTAAATAATTATTTGGTATGCAAGAATACAATTAAAATATTTAATAATTTTTTATTTATTTCAATTCATTATTTCAATTTATTTTTGAATATGCAAATAAAAAAAATTCCCAAATTAATTTTGGGAAATATTTTTTAAAAATCAAAATCATCAAATATGCTTGATTTTTTAAAGGTTTTTGCATTTCGTTTTTTGATGTCATAAAATATTGCGCGTTCGTCAAGGTGCTTGCTTGGTGCGTATTCCTCGGCGGCTTTTCTTTGATCCAGTACAGGATTGTTGAAATACTGTGTCATTTTGGTTTTGATAGGTGGTTGACCGTAAATTTTCACTATATTCACATCATAAGGCAATTGACCAAGTTCATAAGGTTCAATAAGTGGTCTGGTTACAATTTGCGAACCGATTGTCTTGCTGCCTTCTTTGTCGCTTTTATCAGATTGATTTTGTGAAACATTTTTGGTCTTTAGTGTGACCTCACCACAGATCTTTGAAAATTCCTCTCTTGTTTTTTGGTCTTCAGTTCCAATAAATATTTGAATATTACAGTTTCCTTTTATTGTGTCTGCAACTTCTTTCGTATACTTATTATCAAGCTGGCTATACGATTGGATGACCAATTCAAAAAATATTCTACGACTTCTTGCAACTGTGATTATGGTGTCCATTTTTTCAATTTTTGGTAGGTTTGCAAATTCATCCAGCAGGAAATAAACAGGTCGTGGAAGTTGTAAATTTGGTTTTTGAGAAGCAGTTTCAATTAGTGTTTTATAAAGTTGCGAAATACACATGGTTGCAATTGAGTGCCTGCTTTCCTTTTCGTCGGGAACCTTGATGAAAAGTACTGTTGGCATATCTGTAAAGTCATCAAAACTCACATCTGTACCACTTGTGCAATAACAAATACCCATGTCTTGAAAAACAGCAATTTTTGGTTGCAATACACCTAGGTAACTTCGTGTTGTGTTTGGAGCATTGTTTACGACAGTGCTGGTGAGGGCAGGAACTTTACTGAGCATATCTCTGCCAGACGTGTACTGTTGCAATGTTTTCATCATATTGTCGCCATCGGTATCACGATATGTGGCAATTTTGACAAGATTATAAAAATTAAACTTTTCTTTTGTCATTCCAAGTTCTGGATTTTGGCTGTCTTCAAGCATGGCAAGCATAAGCCCATACAAAAAGTCCTGTGCACCACGTTCCCAGCCTTGGTCCGTTTTGCTTTCCACTGTTACTATTGTTGAGGCAATTTCACGTAGTTCATTTTCAGCTTCATTGATGAGTGATTGCTTTTTTGCTTCCAAATCAGATTTTAGTGCCTCTTGAGTTGGATATGCAATGCCATTGAATCCGTACCATTGGTCACCATATTTGTCTGAGATAATCTTGTACCCTTTAACCTGTTGTGGAGGCGCACCCTTGTACACCTTGACTTCGCTTTCAAGCTTGTGTGCACGCGTGTACATATTGAAAGCGTGCTCCATAGGGTTCCACCTTGTTGAAGAATATGGATTTCTGAGGTCAATGGTTATAATTCGGTATCCCTCTTCTCTAAGTTGAATAGAGTGGTTATTGTAAAGTTCACCTTTTGGGTCAGTAATGACCATGCAAGGTTTTTCGGCAGAATGCGCATAAACCCTTATCGCTGGGTCCAAAATAAATGTTGTTTTACCAGAACCTGTAGTACCTATGATTAGGGTATGAATAGGATTGTACATGTTTATGTACATTTGACCATGTTTGTACAAACTTCTAATCATAACGCCAGTCTTTTTGAGTTTTGGAAGTTGTCTAAATGTTGTAGGCATGAATACTGGATTGGTTAAAAGTTCTTGCTCTGTTACAAATCTTGCTTCATAGTGCTGATCCATCTGTTGTCCGCTTTGCGTTTTACCTGTAAAACCATCATTGTCTTCAGCATAATTTTTGTTAGACGAAGTTAAATAAATTATTGTAATCAAAATGCCGACACCTAAGATTATCAGGGTATATGTTCCACCAAGAACTTGCGAGATGTTTGGGCTATCGCCGGTTACCATTGATACAACAACACCAATGATGTAAAATGCGACGAGTATAATCAAAGAATTTATGAACTTCTTTTTCATGATTTCTCCTTGTTTTTATTAAATTTATTATACGTTAGCAAAAGTATACAAGTCAATTAAAAATAAAAAATCCTTTTTGTATTTTTATCAAAATTCAATAAATTTATTTATAACAATTAATTTTTTCAATAGAAAATAAAAAATAATAAAAAAATATTTGAAAAATGTTTTGCAAATACAAAAATGTGTGATACTATGGTAACGTAATTAAGTTTGCAAGATGCATATTTTTATATTTTTTGCAAATAAATAATTAAATTTTTGGAGGAAAATATGAACATGTTATTAACAAAAATGACTACATATCTTCTTGGTGGGAGAAGTATGCTTGGTGTTGATAATCTTCCCGAATCTTGGGGTTGGGTAAAAACAATTGTCAGTGCCGTTGATACTCTTTTGTATCCTTTGCTTATTGTAGTTGGTGCTGCTGGCATGATTTATGCTGTTGTCCTTGGTGTGCAGATGGCACGTGCAGATTCAACAGAAAAACGTGAAGAAGCAAAGAAGAGACTTATCAATGTCATTGTTGGTCTTGCTATTACAATTGGTTTAATTTTGTTCTTTAAATTATTCATTAACACTATTTTACCTGCTTTTATTCCAGCACCAGAGGACCCAACGACAACAACTATGATTAGATGGTAATTTGCAAAAAATATTAAATTTTCGGCATGTTTTCATGCCGAAATTTTTCTATTATTAATTAATTTATATTTATTTTTTAAAAAAATCTATGTACAAACAAACATTTATTTGTTATAATAAACACAAAGTGACAAAGACTATTTTAAAGGAGGCACTTTGATGGATATTTTAGGTGGGCTTTTAACATTACTGCAGCAACTTTTATATTTCTTGGCTCAGTGCTGTTTCACACTATTTGACCTGGCACAACTTATGTTTCGTTTGCTTGCGGGACTTGATACATATTCACTAAACGGCACACCTGTTGAAGGCGAAATAGTTGGGGGTATTCAACTGGGTGGCTCTGGAGACTTATTCTTCCAAATAATAAAACACACATTTATTTCTGGTGACAATTCCTATTCTGTCATTGCTGTGGCATTTTGGAGTCTTGTAATTTTGTCGGCCATACTGTTATTTGTAACAACCATTGCCGCAATGATAAGAAGTGAGATGAATCCTGACAAAGATGTTCCAGGTGGTGGTAAAAAACCTGGCAACTCAAAGGGAAAAATAATTTGGAATGCAATTAAGGCAATACTGATGTTTGCAATAGTGCCAATAGCAAGTTACTTTGGTATCTGGTTTGGAAATATTATGTTATTTGTCGTAGATCAAGTTGTCAGTCCTCAAACGACCAGTTTGGTAACAATTGACGATACGGTAAGTCAAGGGCTTCAAGCCACCAATGGGTCTTACAATTATTATATATTTTGGGGTGACGCGGTAAGCACGTCCACGACATCTATATCTGGGATAATGAATCGAGCCTGCCTTTATCAAACCAACAGGCTTAGAAACGATCTGGGATTTTATGAAATGGTCACATCAACTGACACTCCTGAAGAGGGCACTTATAACTTTGGTATTATAGTTCAAGATTCACAGGCATCGGCGGCGGCACTTGTTGACGATTTGTTTATGCTCAATGCTAAGCTTAGTCAACCACAGAGACTGGCCAATTACGACTATACTTCGCTTTGGGGCAATGCCAGTGGAGATGTAGTGACTTACTTTGATAGAAGCAACATTCCACTAATTACATACTATTACGATATACAAAGTTACAACTCTATCTTGGCACTAGCGTTTATCTTGACCGGTGGAAAGATATTAATTTCTCTTGTATTTGCAGTTGTTAATAGAACTATAACACTTTTGGCACTGTTGTTCTTAAGCCCGATTACATTATCCTTTATGCCACTTGATGATGGAAAGGCTTTTACAGAGTGGAGAAAGAAATTCGTATATTATGTTATATCTCTATACATTTTGGTGCTGTTGGTTAATTTGTTTTATATCATCATACCAATCTTTAATACCTTCACATTCTTTAGTACCAATTTAAGTAGTCTTTTGTGGGCCGATTTGATAATTCAAGCAGTATTCATTTTGGCGGCACTTAAGTCCATACAGAGCATTGAAAAGATGGTTTCTGGTATGCTTGGTGGTGGAGAAGGATTATTGGAAAATGCGTCAAAAATGGCTAGTGACATAGAAAACACTGGTAAAGTCATTGGCAGAGCAGCGGCTGGAACTGCCATTGCGGGCGTACATCTGACCGGAGCGGGAGTTAATTTGGCCGCTGGTGCAACTAGATATGCTGCGGCAGGTGGTATGTCTGTTGCTGGAGGTGCACATAAGATAAGAGAGTCATTTAGTTCGAAACGTGGAAATACAAGCGATGATGAAATTAAGACAAGAGTTTTAGATACTCGTGAAAAAAATGCTAGAAGGGATTACGGAGATAGACAGGCTCAAAACTTAAGGGGATCATTTAATGATTATAGGGAACATGGTGGAAGCATGAATCAAAAAGACTTCCTTGCAAATACCGGTGTTGGCTCCTATGTCGATGCGATGAAAACTTCTGGTGGTGATGAGCAAGCACTTAGAGATTACTACAATAATTATCATCCTGTTGGCAATGATGAGACATTTGAAGCTTGGAAAACTGAAGGGGGTAACTTGGTAGCCAATGACCAGGCATTGCTCCAGTCTAGAACGCAAGCTGACGCAGTTCGTGATACCATGACAGAATTCTACGGCATGACTCAAGAACAATATGCGCAAAATGAAAGAACTAAAGCTGCTAATGCCATCGATAGTGGCATTGCTCAAGATGATAATGATGCTGATAGTTTGAAGCGTTACAATAAAGAAGTGGAAAAGAGAAATAGATCTAGAGAAAGAGCGGAGAAAGAGCAACAATCAAAAGAAAACGCATATAAGCTCGCAAGAGGTTATAAGGATAGAGGGTCATATTATTTCTCAAAGTCAAAAAAATCTTTGGGTAAATCATTAGAAACTATTGGTGATACTTTTGGAAAAGGTGACAAAAAATAAATTCTACGAGTTTCGTAGAATTTTTTTTAATACACACTATAGAAAAGTTCATTTAATTTATCATGTTGTTTCGCAACAACCAATTGTTTTGCAGTGATGGTTTGGTTTTGCTTTAATATTAGTTCATTGTTTTTACCCATGATATCTTTAGTTAGTTTTTTACCAAGCAAAACATCACTATTTACAGTCAGTTTTTTGGGCATAAGTTTGAGTTCTTGTACTTGTTCTTCACTTTCAATTCTCATCATTGAAACAGTTAGATTATCAAGGTTGACATGAGTGGTATTTTTATTTTTTGGCTTGAAATTTTGTAATTTTACTTGTTTATTATCGCAGACCACGACATTTGTTAGTAGATTTAAAATTTCGGACAATGAAAATTGTTTACTATTTGTTAAAAAAGCAGTTACTTCATATTTTTCATTAAATTCGATGTCACAAAGTAACCCATAGTCTTTACCATCTATGTCAATAACATTTTTACCAAGAGGAGAAAGTGGATTGTCTAGTGAAAAATCAGAAGAAATCTTATCTGAATTTTTTATTGTTATATAATCGCCTATGGCATAGATATTTGAGTTTTTGAGAAAAAACTCATTTTCGTCTTGATCAAAAAAATAAAAGCCCAATATTTTTTTGTACTTGTCGTCAAAACAAGCATCATGTATAGTTCCGACATTTTTTGCATTATATATATCAAAAACCTGTTTGCCAATTATTTCTGAAAGTTTCATTTTGCCTCCTAGTTTTAATTTATTATTTGGACAAGGATATTATTCATATTTGCCAAAATTTTGTTTATATGATATATTGAGTGTATGGGAATATTTAGTAAACTTAAAAATATATTTTCAAGTGATATAACTTTTTCACCCGAAAGTGTGACGGGTTTGGTTTCTCCTGTAAAAACCAAAAATGGAGTTATTAAACTAGATGGCAAGGTCACCGTTCCAGATGACTTCAGTTTCGCACTTGGTCACAATGGAAAGGCATTGGATTGTTTTTCTTGCGGAGAACATTATTTGAGCATTTCAACATTGCCTGTTTGTTGCAGAAAATTGAAGATAAACAAACTTGATAAAAATGGCAAGATAAAGAAAAAATTCAAAGCTGATGCTTATTTTGTAAACCTTTCTCCTTTTGAATTGGACTTTACAACTTTGGATAAAGCAGAACTTGGCCAGCTATCAAGCGGAATTTTTAAAGTAGGACTTAAGTGTAGAATTACACTAAAAGTTATAAATGTTCCAAGTTTGATGGATGGTCTATTGAGTGAGTATGCATATCTAAAACCGAAAGAATCAGAAAGATTGATAAAGGTAATAATTTCTGACTATGTGGTTTCTATTTTGAATAAATATAATTTTGCACTTTTTGAATTCGTGAATTCAAATGAAGCGATTGTAAGTACTATTAAGGAAGAGTTATCAAAAAAGCTTGAGAAAAAGGGACTAGAGCTTGTTGAAATAAGCGATGTCATATATCAGTTGCCAAAAAAATTTCAAAAGGAATATGAAGAAAATCTAGAGAAATTAAAGCAGATGAATCAACCTATGCAGGTGGAAAATAAATCAGAGGAAACAGAAGAATACATTCCCTTTGGAGACATAGAGATCGAAAGCTCTCAAGGCATTGACCACAAAAGTGAAGACGAACAATTTGTTGATCTTGACCTCAACCATTTGTACAATGATAAAAAAGAATAGGCATTTAAATTTGTGTATTGACTAATCCAAGTTTGTATGATAGTATAAATACGGAGTGAAATTATGGAAAATAACAATAAAAATAAACTTTTGAAAGAAATTAAAAATTATTCAAATACAGCAAAGGCTTTCAAGTGGATTGGTTATGGTTTATTTGTTGCAGCAATTCTTGCAGGTGTGCCAGTGATGTTTCTTGGAGGTGTTGTGACAGGGCTTATAACCATGTTTGGTTGTCTCCTTTTTGGATATGGATTTTATAATTCTTCAATTCTATGTGAAACAAAAGTCAATGCCTTAAAATTAAGGTCTGAAATGCAATCTGAGCCAACTGTAGATGAATATGATAGTAATAAAACGCATGTTGAAACACAGGATTATAGTGATGTTGCAACAAAAGATCATAATATCAACATAGATTACGATGTTAAGAATTCAACCGATGTCTCAAAAAGTGAGCCACGCAACACTACAGATTCAAAAAATTCTACAGATGATCTTGAAAGATAAAAAATAGATACTGACAAGCATAGAGCGATTTTTAAAATGCTCTAACCGCTCGTCGGTGTTTTTTTATTTGATGAACAATTCGCACAAACTTTCATATAAGAATATGAGAGGGTTATTTTTCATGGATAATATTTATATTGACGAAAGTGTAAAAATAGGAAAAGATGTTAAAATTTTTCCCTTTAACGTTGTAATTGGGAACACAACAATTGGCGATAACACCATTTTGTACCCTTTTAACTTCATACAAGATAGTATAATTGGATCAGGATGTGAAGTTAGCCACAGTCATTTGCAAAATTGCGAAATTGAAGATGAGGTCAAAGTAGGGCCATTCGCAAGGCTTAGACCTAACACTAAAATTTGTAAAAAATGCAAAATAGGCAATTTTGTAGAGGTCAAAAATTCAATTTTGAATACTGGTGTCAAGGCGAGTCATCTCGCATATATCGGCGATGCAGAAGTTGGAGAAAATACAAATGTGGGGTGCGGAGTAATTTTTGCTAATTATAATGGCAAGGTAAAAAACAAGATTAAAGTTGGCAAAAATTGTTTTTTAGGCAGTAATTGTAATCTCATAGCACCACTTAGTGTTGCCGATAAAACATATATTTGTGCCGGATCAACACTCACAAAGGATACAAATGTCGATGATTTTGTGATAGCTAGGCAAAGAGAAACTATAAAACCAAATAGGGCGAACAAGTATCTAAAGGAGAATGATTGATGAAATATTTTGGCACAGATGGCATAAGAGGAAAAATTTTTGAAGATGTTGACCATAAAATTGCTTTTGATTGTGGCAACTCACTTTGTGCATTGAAATCAAAGCCAAGAATTATTATTGGCAAAGATACAAGACTAAGTAATGATTATTTAACTCTTGCTTTTAGTCTTGGCGTTTTGTATGGTGGTGGAACAGTTGTTGATTTGGGCATATGCCCAACTCCTGGTGTTGCTTATTTGACGAAACATTTAGGTTTTGACTTTGGCGTAATGATTAGTGCATCGCATAATCCACCTGATAATAATGGAATAAAAGTTTTCAATAGTTATGGCCAAAAACTAGGTGACATTTTAGAGCAGGATTTGGAAAATCATTTTGGACAATACATAAAATGCGAGGCGATGAATTTAAAAAATTACATTTTTAATCCCAAATTAGTAAGAAAATATATTGACTTTTTGCAAAACAGCCTTGATATCGACTTAAAAAATTTAAAAATAGTGCTTGATTGCTGTCATGGAGCAAGTTGTAAAGTTGCGCCAACTGTTTTTCGCAAATTAGGTGCAAAAGTTTTTGTGATAAATTCAAAAATGGACGGAGAAAAAATTAATGTGAATTGTGGAGCCACAAACACAAGACAGCTCCAGGAAAGTGTCAAAAACCATAATGCAGATATTGGTTTGGCATTTGATGGCGATAGTGATAGGCTGATTGCTGTGGATGAAAATGGTGATGAAGTTGATGGTGATAAGATTATTTACGTCTTGGCAAAACAACTCAAAAAGGAAAACAAGCTTAAAAATGATATTGTCATCGGAACGTTGGTTACAAATCTGGGAATACAAAAACAATTGAACAAGCATTCAATTAATATAGCACTTGCAAACATCGGCGACAAATATGTAATTGAGAAGATGCTTGAAACAAATTCAATTTTGGGAGGCGAAAAGTCTGGGCACATTATTCTTTTAAATCATCTTCCAACTGGAGATGGAATTTTAGCGGGAATTCAGCTTGCCGGTGTTTTAAAGAAAAACAATTGTAAATTTTCTGCCCTTTGCGATGTAAAGTTATATCCGCAGGTAAATATAAGCATCAAAGTTAAAGATAAGGACATGATATTTGAAGATAAAACATTGAAACAATTGATTGATGAGATTGAGAGTAAAAACAATCAAAGTGTCAGAGTTTTGGTGAGAAAATCTGGTACTGAAAAAGTTATAAGAGTTATGGTTGAAAGTGAAGATGAAAAAATGGCAAACACGTATGCAAATCTGTTAGAAAAAAAAGTTCGTGAAATTGACGATAAAAATATAAAAAAATAGCACAAATATTGAAATTTGTTAGTTTGAAATTGATTTTTTTAAATTATATTTGTAATAAAAATCACCAAATGTTATACTTTTTAAAAAGTATAAAAGGTGATTTATGAATATATTCAAAAAAATTTATTGCAGGACATATCAATTCATTTTAAAAATAGCCATACCATTTTTGCCATATCATGAACCAAAACTGCTTGACGATTATGAAGCACTAAGTCAGACTCTAAAACAAAACGACATCAAGCGCATCTTGGTTGTTGCAGATAAGACACTGATTTCTCTTGGACTTTTGGATAATTTGAAAAACACACTTGAAAGTGGTGGATTTGATATCTATATCTATGACAAAACCGTCGCAAATCCAACCACTGACAATGTGGAGGAAGGTGTTGTTTTTTATAATGAAAATCATTGTCAGGCAATAATTGCATTTGGTGGCGGCTCCATTATGGATTGTGCAAAGGCAATTGGGGCAAGAATTGCTAGACCTAAAAAATCTTTGAATCAAATGCAAGGGATATTAAAGGTTAGAAAGAAAATTCCACTACTCACCTGTATACCAACAACGGCTGGAACCGGAAGTGAAACCACCATTGCCAGTGTGATTACCGATAGCAAAACAAGACACAAATATGCCATAAATGATTTCCCACTGATCCCTAGTTTTGCAATATTGGATGCAAAACTTACTGTTGGACTTCCACCACATATCACTGCCACAACTGGCATGGATGCTTTGACGCATGCAATTGAGGCTTATATAGGCAACAGTTTGACAAAAAGCACAAAAAAGTATGCGCTTGAGGCAATCTCTCTTGTGTTTGACAATCTATTTAAAGTATATGAAAATGGACGAGACCTCACGGCAAGGCAGAAGATGCTGAAAGCTTCTTATCTTGCTGGACTAGCCTTTACAAAGTCGTATGTTGGATATGTTCATGCCATCGCCCATTCCTTGGGTGGTAAATACAATGTTGCACATGGTGAAGCAAATGCTATTTTGCTACCATTCGTATTGAAAAAGTATGGCAAAAAGATTCACAAAAAACTTAAACAGATATGCGTTTATCTCGGCTTGTGTGCACCAGATACGCCAAAAGAAGAGGCAAGTGAAATATTTATTAGACATATTGAAAAGTTAAATGACCTTATGTCCATACCAAAATATATTGAGAAACTTAAAAAAGAAGACATCGAAGAACTTGCAAAAACGGCAGAAAAAGAGGCCAATCCTCTCTATCCTGTGCCGGTGCTTTACACGGCAAAAGATTTACAGACAATTTATTTGCAGGTATGTAAAGATTAAATATTAAAAAAAAGGAAAAAAATATGAAAAAAAATATATTTATTATTAATTTTTTGTTACTTTTGGCTCTAATTGCATTTGATATCGCCTACATAATTACAGATACACTTGTAACAAAGTCAATAGCCAGTGCATTTTTTGTGATAATTGGCATCATGAATCTTAGTTTTGCTATAAAAACTAAAGCTAAACTCAAGTTTCCAATATTGATGTTGATAGGGCTTGTATTTGCCATGCTGGGAGACATCATTCTTGAAATACATTTTATTTCTGGTGCAATTTTGTTTGCTATTGGTCATGTGTTCTTCTTCATTTCCTATTGTGCAATTGCAAAATTTAAATATATTGACCTTTTGTACGGAGCTATGATCTTTATTCCATCAATGTTATTTATAGTCCTTGTGCCTATTTTTGATTTTGGTGGAATACTCATGGAAATTGTATGTGTTGTCTATGATCTCATAATTTCCATGATGGTGGGCAAGGCGATTTCCAATTTAATTCGTGAAAAAAATATTTTGAATATCATCATACTAATCGGAAGCGTAATGTTTTTCTTAAGCGATTTAATGTTACTTTTGAATGTTTTTGCCTCTTTGCCTGTGGTTGGAACCGTATGTTTAGTATTGTACTATCCTGCTGAATTCTTGCTTGCATTTTCCATCTATTTAAGTTCTTGTCGAGAACAAAGCTTGGACACTGCATCATAACAAATTGTAAAAGAATTTAAAATGACACAAAGCATGTGTCATTTTTTTGTATTCCCTTTGAAAGTAAGATATTTTACAATATTTTCGGAGGTAAATATGAAATTAAAAGACTGGCTTGATGCTTGGACAAACGGGGGATTAAAATACAATATTAAAAAAAGGAGTTTAAATACTTATTTGGATGTAGTGGAAAAACACATAAAACCAAAACTTGGAGAATATGAACTTGACCAATTAAATATTGTTGTTTTACAAAGTTTCATTCAACAAAAACTTGAAAAAGGTAATTTAAAGACCGGAGGGGCACTATCATCAAGCACCGTGGTATTAATAGCAAATATACTAAAACAAGCAATTTATGAAGCGAATTTGCTTGAAATTACATCAAAAAACTATGCAAAACATATAAGGTTACCTTATCAACATGAAAGCTCTGTTACGGCTTTTGAAAAATTGGAGCAGGAAAAAATCGTCAAATATTGTGCAGAAAGCAAAAAGTCAAATTATATAGGAATTATTATTTGTCTTTACACTGGACTTAGAATAGGTGAACTTTTGGCACTTGAATGGAAAGATGTTGATTTCGAAAAAAATTTATTGTCGGTTACAAAGTCTGCATATCAAGGAAAAATAAATGGAAAAATTAAAATTATCGTGGACACTCCTAAAACTAAAAATTCACATAGAGTTATACCTTTGCCTAAACAAATTGTTCAAAAATTGAAAAAAATTAAGAAAAAATCGTCTTCAAAATACATTATAACAACAAAAAACAATCAAATGGTAGGCACAAGGTCATATCAAAGAACTTTTGAAAGAATATTGTGTAGACTAAATATATGCCACAAAAATTTCCATTCTCTTCGTCACACCTTTGCAACTCGTGCACTTGAGTTTGGAATGGATGTCAAAACCGTTTCCGAAATTCTTGGCCACAAAAATCCCATGATAACTCTCCAAAGATACACCCATTCACTTTTATCATATAAAAGAGATATGATGAACAAATTTGGTAGGCAACTTGAGATATTATAATCAAAGTGTTATACTTAGTTTTAAATTAACAGAGGAAATAAACTATGATTACAAAAATTTTAAAGCCAACAACATACGCATTAAACAAAGCGGCAAATTTGATCAATGATGGAGAATTGGTTGCCTTTGCCACTGAGACAGTTTATGGTCTTAGTGCCGATGCGACAAACGATGATGCAGTGAAAAAAATCTATGTCGCAAAGGGTCGTCCGGGTAACAATCCGCTGATTGTTCATCTTGCAAATAAAAAAGATATAAAAAAATATGTAAAAAGCATCAATATGCTTGAAAGAAAAATCATAAAAGATTTCATGCCAGGACCTATTAGTTTGGTTTTGAAAAAAAATTCATTGGTTTCACAGATAGTTAGCGCAGGCGGAGATACTATTGCAGTCAGAATTCCACAAAACAAAGTGGCACGTAGTTTTATAAGGAGAACACATAAACCCATTTGTGCGCCAAGTGCAAACACTTCAAAGCGACCAAGTCCAACAACTGCCAAGCATGTTTTTGACGACATGAATGGTAAAATTTCTCTTATTATTGATGGCGGGCAGACAGATGTTGGAATTGAAAGCACGGTTGTCAAAGTTGAGAATAATGAAGTATACATCTTGCGACCAGGTAAAATAAACGAAGAAATGCTAAGTTCCTCTTTGCACTGCCTGGTGCATGAAAATGTTAAGGTTGGATCCAAAATTGAAAGTCCTGGAACGAAATACACTCACTATAAGCCAAAGTGTGATATGATACTGGTAAAAAATAATATTGTTGAAAATATTAAAAAAATTACAAAAATGAGTCAAATAAGGGTAAAAAAGTTATAATTTTTTGCAAACATGCAGATATGCACAAGTTCGCAGGTATGAATGTTGTCGATGTAGGAAAAGATAGCGACGAGGTTAGTCATAATATTTTCAAAGCTCTTCGTGACCATGAATGTTATGATCTTATCATTGCTCAATATATTGACAACGGGAATATGGTTGAAGGACTATTCAATCGTATGATAAAGTCAGCATCGGGTAATTTGGTTTAAAAATATTAATATATATTGGCAATTTGAAAATACTAATTTAAAAAGGATAAGGGACATTGCCAAATATAGTTAAAGTTTTATTAAATTCAGTTTTTTCTTTTATATATTTGTTTATCATTGCAAAACTTCTTGGCAAAAAACAGGTTGCTCAGCTAACTGTTGTGGACTATGTTGTAGGCATAAGCATAGGAAGTATTGCTGCGCAGTGGTGCACCGACGCCGAAACACCTTGGTATTTTTATGCAATTGGCATGGGTATCTTTTTTATTTTTTCTAGTCTTGTAGACTTTTTTGAAAGAAAAACGCCTTTGAAACAATTTTTCAAAGGGAGGCAGATAGAACTCGTGACAAATGGAAAAGTAAATTATAATAGTCTTAAAAAATCAAAGTTAGATATCAATGACATGCTTGGACTTTGTAGGGCCAAGGGTTTTTTTGATTTAAACGATATTGCTTTCATATTTTTTGAAACTGACGGATCAATAAGCATACTTCCACGCGGAGAAGAAAAACCGACAGTGGTCTCTGATTTGATAAAGCCCAAAATCCAAAAGTCAAGTCCGGCTATGTATCCAATTATAGATGGAAAGGTGAATCAGGATGTATTAAATCAAATGCAAAAAAGTGTCAATTGGCTCTACAAACATTGCAATATTGTCACCAAAAAAGATCTAAAAAACATCATATTGGCGGAATACATCTCTCAGGATAATTCTGTGATTGTGCATTATAAAAAGTGACACTATTTTAGTGAGTTACTCTTTCTCTAACAAATCATCTATCGGTATATTAAAATATTTGGCTATTTCAATTAGTGATTGCACATTTGGACTTGTTCCTTTCTTCCAACGCAATAAATTTACTCTTGAATAATTCAAATCTTTACTAAATTGCCGTTGAGATAAACCAGCATTTTCTATTAAAGAAACAATGGTACTATACAAATTCTTTTGTTTTAGTGAGTAAGGCTTGAATTTATTTTCGTCACTTAACCCAAACAAATAATCAACGCTCACACATAAATAATTCGCAATTTTAAGTAGTGTCGCTAAATTTGGATAGCGGTGTTTATATTTATAAAAAGTATTTTCCGAAATAACACCATCATCAAACAAGTTTTTAGTTGTCAGTCCTTTATCTTCTAAAATCTCTTTAACTAAATTTATAAAATCCAACATTTATTTCTCTTTAATTTCCAATTTGTCAAAATCAAAAAGTGGACTATTAAAAAATTCTGAAAAAGATAAACCTAACTCTCTTACAATAAGTGCCACATTCATAAAATTAGGTGTTTCATACTTGCAATTTAAAATGTCAGTCATAGTGCTGTGATATAAGCCTGTTTCTTGAGCAAGTTTATATTGTGTCATATGTTTTTCTTTTAATAATTCTCTAACTCTTAATGAGAATGCTTTGTTTAATTTCATTCTTTTCTCCTATATAGTTTTTTCCTTTTATAAACATTTTAGCCGGCATTTACTGTTTAACTATTTAAGGAAAAGAGGGTATTTGATTTGATTTTTAACTAAAATTTTATATACTATTTATGGAAAACCCGAAATTTAGGAGAAAATTGTATTTATTTTGTAGATATGAACCGCTTGTTTAACAGGACAACGTCAAAAATCTCTTCCTTGGGGTTATGACGAGAGTAGGGTAGAAGTTGTTGCTGTTGTGCCTTGCGCATGCAGGAATTGAAAAGGAAACTCGACCAACAAAGATCATAAAAAAAAGTGTGATTAAGTTATCACACTATCTGACAAAATAAAAATAATCAATCCAAATGATTACAGGTAAAGGAGATAAAAATGCATTATAATAAAACTAAAGTTAAGGAATATTTGTATCCAACTATTGAAGCTGAAGAATTATTGAAAATAATTAACGAAAATATTTATAAACTTATTGACACAGAAATTTTAATCAATCCAAAAAACATCAACAAAGAGTATAGGGGAAAAAATTATCGTAAACTTTATAACTTGGTAGAAGAATTTTTTAATCAAAATTATGATCTCTATGATAAATTATTAAATGCCTGGCATGTAGGTGATGTTTACATTGAGGAAATTATTATTGATGTAATTTATAATCTTGTGTTTGATTATTTGCAAAAACAGAAGCGATTTAAAAATATGAATATTTTTAAAAACAAACAATCAATTTGTTATGACGAAGAATTGTCTTTATATGATATTTTGGTGCTTTAAAATCTGGTGAGTGCTGACAAGTTTGATGCCGATAAATATTTAAATTTTCCTAGACCTTATCCTATTACACTCGGGCAAAAAATGTATGGCTATGCTGTGCCAAGACAGTTCTCTATGCTTAAAAACGTACCATATGTCATCATCCCACTCTTTAAATCAAAAGAGTTAAATGGTGAATATGTTTCAAAGTTAAACCCATTTGCTACTATTTGGTGTGTGGTTGAAAATATTTTTTGGCAGCAACTGCCGAAGGCCTGTCTTGCTCTATGAGAATACCACTAAACAAAGAACACGACATTGTAAAAGAAAAACTAAAAGTTCCACCTTCATATATGATGCCTGTCTTTATCGGCATTGGATATGCAAATCCAGAAGAGAGGGTGTTAGAGCAATATATCCTAGTTTAGACAAACAAATTCGCTTTGGCATGTGGAAATGATAATAAACAAAATAAAAGTCAAGGAAATAATAACAAAATCAAATTTGCCTGTTTGCGATTATTCTGTCAATCCCTATGTTGGTTGTGAACATTCCTGCAAATACTGTTATGCCTGCTTTATGAAGCGTTTTACAGGACACAACGAAGATTGGGGCTCGTTTGTTGATGTGAAATATTGGGATAAAATCAAAAACCCACAAAAATATAATGGAAAAGAACTTTTTATTTGTTCTGTCACCGACCCATATCAACCTTGTGAAAAGGAATTTGAGAGAACAAAAGCACTGCTTGAAGAATTAAAGGGCAGTGGTGCAAAACTTTCTATTGCAACAAAAAGTGATTTGATTTTGAGAGATTTAGAGCTTATAAAATCCTTTCCAAATGCTCGTGTTTCGTGGTCAATAAATACATTAGACGAAAATTTCAAAAACGATATGGATAAAGGCGTTTCTACTGAAAGGCTTGAAAACTTAAATTTGCGTGAAACATTTAAACCTGTGATAATGAATTACATAAGGCAAAAATACCAGAACTCTATCCACTTTATGATGAAATTTTCAACAAAAATAGTGACCTATATTGGCAAGAACTAGATGCCGAACTACAAAGTTTTGCAAAAGAGCAGGGGCTTGAATATAAAACTAATGATGATAGTTTCTTAAAGCCTTTTGAAGCAAAACCTGTGATTGTAAACTATTTTTACCACAGCAAAATCAAAAAATCAGCGAAGAAAATGAAATAATTTTAGTTGACAAAACAATTTTATATAAACTAACATACTTTTGTACTATTTTGTTATTATTTGAAATTTTTTGTAAAATCGGTGGTGAAAAATTTTATATGAAATTTGAGATGTGGTCATGGTTTCATTTTGTTATAATGTTATTGCCTATAATAATATTTATTCCATTATACTTCATATTAAGAAACAAAAGTTATAAAACAAGATACATTGTTGGGGTTGTTATTAGCATAATTTCGCTATTGATTTTAATTGCAAGAAATGTTGAAATTTTTATTTATGAAGGTTTTGACCCAGAAATTATTCCTCTTCAAGTTTGTCATTTTGGAAACATTATGGTGTTTGTCGCATTGGTGTGCAGAAGCAAAATTGCAACCTCAATTCTTTGGACTCTCAATGTTGTTGCAGCATTCGCTTCATTAATTTATGCTGATGCACTAGAAGGTTACATAAACATTTTTGGTTCAATCAGAGCACAAGCCTACATTTGGGGACATGTCTTTATTGTTTTAGGTGGACTATATTCGGTTATGTTAAAAATTGTTAGAATAAACTTTAAATCATTTTTGTGGGGCCTTGGTGTTTTGGTCATGTTGTTAATTCCTGCAATAGTTTTAAACTCATATTTTAATGATGTTTTGGGCTATAGCATAAACTACTTTTACATTTACGATTCTAATGGTGTTCCTTTTGAATTTTTATATATTGGAGACCGCGCAAAATATGGTTGGTTTACCATCAATTGGATCTACACATTGTCTGTTATTGGCATATTTATTGTTTTATTATATGCAATTTACAACATACAAAAATTGTTCTATTTAAAAGACAAGACTTATGATACACATCACATATTTTCAAAAATAAAACACATAAAAACTTAGTAGTCATGCTCTTATTATAATTAAATTATCGAGAGAATAAATGAGAATATATTTAGCGAGTCCATTTTTTAATAAGAAAGAGTTAGTCTACTATGAAAAAGCTTAAGAGAAAATTCATTTGATCCCAAATACATAGAAATAGGCAGAAAAAGATAGGAAGTTTCAGTCTTTTGAGTTTTTTATAAAAAGTGGCAAAAAAATCTCTAATGATAC
This sequence comes from uncultured Clostridia bacterium, assembly GCA_944383375.1. Taxonomy (GTDB): domain Bacteria; phylum Bacillota; class Clostridia; order Christensenellales; family UBA1242; genus UBA5893. The sequence goes on from CALWPG010000009.1 coordinate 36,877, forward strand.
TGGTAGTTTCCAACATACCTATACCAAAACCTATATTCTGCTCTACATCTCAAAACGCTGCAAAAATACTAGCAAAATCGCTAGTATTTTTTCATTTGCTGTCAATTCAAAAAATCTGCTGACACCTACCGACACCTATGCTCATTTTCCAATAAAAACTCTGCCTATTTTAGACTATCTGAGACTATCTAAAACTAAATGTAGTGTAAATTAAAGTTTTTATGTTTGAGTTGGGCCTGATTAAAAATAATATACAAGAAAGTATATAAGAAAATATACAAGATAATTGACTTTTGATATGAGAATAGGGTATAATCATATTAACAAAAAATGGAGATATTCTTTATGGACGAAAAATATATTCCGCCTTATGAAATAACTGATGAAATGTTGGAGTTAGTTTCCGAAATTATGGAGAATTTGGGAAAACTTTCTGGAGTTAATGAACTTGAGAAATTGCCGAGACTTCGTAGGGTGAATAGAATTAAATCTATTCATTCTTCTCTTGCAATTGAAAACAACACGCTTTCAATAGAGCAGGTGACTGATGTTATTGATGGAAAACGAGTGCTTGGACCAAAGGAAGATATAGTTGCAGTTCAAAATGCAAACTTGGCGTATAAAGAACTTGAAAATATAGATCATCCTTATGCTATTAGCGATTTGTTAAAAGTCCACGGAATAATGATGAATGGACTTGTAAGCGAAGCGGGGAAAATTAGGACAGGACAAGTTGGGGT
>CALWPG010000010.1 GCA_944383375.1 uncultured Clostridia bacterium
AACAATGCATGAAGTCCGAGCACAAGAAGAGCGGCATGATGCGCCAGCGATTTCTTCTTGAACAGGGGGCAAAATAGTTATAGGCAAAAAATGTGGGCAAAAACTGCGTTGTCATTGAGTAATGCCACCGTGTCATTCCGAGGAGTAGAACGACGAGGAATCTCTGAGATTTCTCGCTATCGCTCGAAATGACAAAGAATTAGTGAATTTTTATATAAATGTTGTTGACAAACGTGGCAAAGTTTGGTATCCTTTGTAAGGTTTTTTATTAAACTCAAGTCCTAATTTATATTAGGCCAACATTAACAAACAGCAGGTAACAAACTTTCCATAGTTTACCGAATAGTGCTTTTGCACTTTGCATGTTGTGTTAAATTCTTTTAGCATGACAACTGGCAAATATGGGTTTGTTCCGTATTTGCCTTTTTTGTTTATATGTTGAAAATCTTAAAAAAGGAGGAACAAAATGCCTACAATCAATCAGTTAGTTCGTAAAGGTAGAAAGACTTTTGACAAAAAAAGTAAATCCCCACTTCTTGAAAATAGTCCTCAAAAACGTGGTGTTTGCCTTTCTGTTAAAACCACTACACCTAAAAAACCTAACTCAGCTCTTCGTAAGATCGCCAGAGTTAAACTCTCAAATGGTCAAGAAGGCACTTGCTACATTCCAGGCATTGGTCACAACCTTCAAGAGCACAGTGTTGTTCTTGTTCGTGGTGGCAGAGTTAAGGACCTTCCTGGTGTGAGATATCACATAATCCGTGGAAGTCTTGACACAGCCGGTGTTGCAAAACGTATGCAAAGCCGTTCAAAATACGGTGCAAAAAAACCAAAATCTAACTAATCTATAACAAATTTATTAAAAGGAGAATCAAAATGCCAAGAAGAAGTGGAGTGCCAAAAAGAGATGTTTTGCCAGATCCAAAATTCCACAACAAACTTGTTACAAAATTCATTAACCAAGTTATGTATGATGGTAAAAAGGGTATTGCTCAACACATAGTATATGGCGCTTTTGACATAATCAAAGACAAAACAGGTGGCGACCCAATTGATGTTTTCACACAAGCTGTTGAAAATGTAAAACCTGTTTTGGAAACAAAGGGTAGACGTGTTGGTGGTGCAACATACCAAGTTCCTATGGAAATTCGACCAGAGCGCCGTCAAACCCTTGCTATTCGTTGGATTGTTCAGTTTGCAAGAAAACGCAATGGTGAACGCACAATGGAAGCAAAAGTTGCAGGCGAACTCATGGATGCTTACAACAACCAAGGCAGTGCCATCAAACGTAGAGATGAGATGCACAGGATGGCTGAGGCTAACAAGGCTTTTGCTCACTATCGCTGGTAAAACACAAAATTGTGGGCAAATACTTCGTTTCTGCCATGCCGTTCCACACAGTCATTTAGGTTAACTAAACTCCTGCGTGTCACGACATGTCGAGCCTCGTCTTTACCTCACAATTTTGTGTTTTACGGGAGAGATGGAGAGTCTTGCCTTTCTTGTAAAATTCCCAAAAAATTGAGATATTATCTCTGTCGCACAATTTTGCGTTTTCCACTTCGCCGAGGGTGAAAAGTTGAGAGATTTCTCACTTCGTTTGAAGTGACATGTGGATGTTTGAAATGACAAGATTGGCGAGCAAAATGCAAATATATTTTAATTGTAACAAAAACAAACTTATGTGTTTAAAAGTAAAAAAATAATAGAAAAATTTATAATAAAGGAGAAAATTAATGGCAGAAGAGAGTTTGAAATTCACTCGTAACGTTGGTATCATGGCTCACATCGATGCCGGCAAAACGACAACAACAGAAAGAATTCTTTTCTACACTGGTATCAACCATAAAATTGGTGAAGTGCACGATGGTGCTGCAACAATGGACTGGATGGCACAAGAACAAGAACGTGGTATAACCATAACTTCTGCTTGTACAACTTGCCATTGGAAAAATCACAAAATCAATATCATCGACACTCCGGGACACGTTGACTTCACAATTGAAGTTTTGCGTTCATTAAAGGTTCTTGATGGTGCAGTTTTGGTGCTTAGTGCGCGTGATAAAGTTCAACCACAGACCGAAACAGTTTGGCGTCAAGCAAACGAATGCAAAGTTCCTGTAATCATCTTTGTAAACAAAATGGACAGAGATGATGCATATTTTGACAAATGCGTTGAATCAGTTAGAGATAGACTTCACACAAAGCCATTGCCACTTCAAATGCCAATTGGTATGGCTGATACTTTCAAAGGTATAATTGATCTTTTAACAATGAAGGCATATATTCCAGAAGATGATTTTGGAAAAATTGTTGATGAAGTTGAAATACCTGAGGAATACAAAGCAGAGGCACAAAAACGTCACGATGAGCTTATCGAAGCTATCGTTGAAACTGACGATGCACTTTTGGAAAAATATTTTGGTGGTGAAGAGATTACTCTTGACGAACTGAAAAAAGCAATAAGAAAAGCAACCATCGCAAAACAAGTTACACCAATGCTTTGTGGTTCTTCATACAAAAACAAAGGTGTTCAAAACCTTCTTGACGCAATGGTAGATTATCTACCTGCTCCAACTGATATTGAGTCCATAAAGGGCATCAATCCAGAGACTGGAGAGGAAGAAGTTCGCCATCCAGACTTCAATGCACCACTTGCAGGCCTTGCATTCAAAATTGCAACTGACCCATATGTTGGAACACTTACGTTCTTCCGTGTATACAGTGGTGTACTCAAAGCAGGATCATATGTTTACAATGCAAACACAGGTAAAACTGAACGTGTTGGTAGACTTATCCGTATGCACGCAAACAATCGTACTGAAATAAGCGAAGTAAAAGCAGGCGATATAGCCGCAATAGTAGGACTCAAAGACACCATCACAGGACACACTCTTTGCGATGAAGATCACCCAATCCAACTTGAAAGTATGAAGTTCCCAGAGCCAGTTATCCAACTTGCCATCGAACCTAAAACAAAGGATATGCAAGAAAAGATGGCTATTGCACTTGGAAAACTTTCAAGAGAAGATCCATCATTTAGAGTTCAAACCGATCAAGAAACTGGACAAACCTTGATTTCTGGTATGGGTGAGTTGCACCTTGAAATCATCGTTGATAGACTTCTTCGCGAGTTTAAGGTTGAAGCCAATGTCGGCAAACCACAAGTTGCATACCGTGAGACAATCAGAAAAACTGTTGAGGCAGAAGGTAAATTTGTTCGTCAAAGCGGTGGTAAAGGTCAATACGGTCACTGCTGGGTTAAGTTTGAACCACTTGAGCCAGGTTCTGGCTATGAATTTGTTGATAAGACTGTTGGTGGGTCAATTCCAAAAGAATTTATTCAACCTGTCAACAAAGGTATTGATGAAGCTAGAATGAACGGTGTTATCGCTGGTTATGAGACAATTGACTTCAGAGCAACTGTTTTCGACGGATCATACCATGATGTCGACTCCAGTGAAATGGCGTTTAAGATCGCGGGATCACTTGCATTCAAAGAGGGTGCAGCCAAAGCAGATCCAGTGCTACTTGAGCCTATCATGAAAGTTGAAGTTGACGTTCCAGATGAATACCTTGGAACAGTCATGGGCAACCTCACATCACGTCGTGGTATACTGCTTGGAAATGACTCAATTCCAGGATATCAACGTGTTCGTGCAGAAGTGCCACTAGCAGAAATGTTCGGTTATGCGACCGATCTTCGTTCTCAAACCCAAGGACGTGGTACCTTCGTTATGGAACCACTTAAGTATCAAGAGGTGCCTAGGTCTATTACAGAGAAGATTGTTGGCGAACGCAAGAGAAATTGACAATAAACTGCGAAATACTGCGTTTACTGTCAAGCGCGCCCACACAGTCATTTAGGCAACTAAACTCCTGCGTGGTCGCCCTTGTCGAGCCTTGTCTTTCTTGTTTCTTGCCAATTTCTTGCAAAAATACAAATTTGCCCTTATACTCTGACATGTCGAGCCTTGTCTTGCTTGCTTTTAGGTAATTTTATAGTTGCACATGCGAGCCTTGTGTTTTAACTTAGGGCATGTAATGTTGTTGCTTGGAAAAGGCTAAAAGTCGTTTAAATATACGACTTTCAAATAAAAAAATATTTATTAAAAATGTTTTGCAAAAAACAAAAACTATGTTAAAATCATTACGACTAATTTAAAAAAGGAGATTATTTTAAAATGGCTAAGGAAAAATTCGATAGAAGTAAGACCCACGTAAACATTGGTACCATTGGACACGTTGACCATGGTAAAACAACTCTTACTTCTGCTATTTGCCAATATTGCGCACTTAAAGGCCTTGCTGAAAAGATGAAATATGAAGACATCGACAAGGCACCAGAAGAAAAAGCAAGAGGTATCACAATCAACACAGCGCATGTTGAGTACCAAACAGAAAAAAGGCACTATGCACACGTAGACTGCCCAGGACACGCAGACTATGTTAAGAACATGATTACAGGTGCCGCACAGATGGACGGAGCTATCCTTGTTGTTTCAGCAGCAGATGGTCCAATGCCACAGACAAGAGAGCACATCTTGCTTGCTCGTCAGGTTGGTGTTCCATACATCGTTGTATTCATGAACAAAATGGATCAAGCTGATCCAGAGCTCGCTGACCTTGTTGAAATGGAAATCCGTGAACTTTTGACATCATATGATTTCCCAGGAGACACAACTCCTATCATCAAAGGTTCTGCACTCAAAGCATGTGAAGCATGTGAAGCTGGTGACATGAACAGCGAATGGTTAAAACCTATCCAAGAACTTCTTGACACCATCGACACATACATTCCAGACCCAGTTCGTGAAACAGACAAACCATTCTTGATGCCAGTTGAAGACGTATTCACAATCACAGGTCGTGGTACTGTTGCAACAGGTAGAGTTGAGAGAGGAACAATCAAACTCAACGACACAGTTGAAATCGTTGGTATGAAAGACAGTGGTAAACAAACAGTTGTTACCGGTGTTGAAATGTTCAGAAAACTTCTTGATGAAGCTCAAGCAGGAGACAACGTAGGACTTCTTCTTCGTGGTATCCAAAGAAATGAAATCGAAAGAGGACAAGTTCTTGCAAAACCTGGTTCAATCAAACCACACACAAAATTCAGTGCTCAAGTTTACGTACTCAAGAAAGAAGAAGGTGGCCGTCATACTCCATTCTTCAATGGTTATCGTCCACAATTCTATTTCAGAACAACTGACGTTACTGGTACAATCAAACTCCCAGAGGGCGTTGAAATGGTTATGCCTGGTGACAACGTTACAATGGAAATTGAGCTTATCACTCCTATCGCTATTGAAGAAGGTTTGCGCTTCGCTATTCGTGAAGGTGGCAGAACAGTTGGTAGTGGTGTAGTTTCAAAAATTGAACAATAATTTTTAACCCAGACTATTTCGCAAAGATTAACCCAATTTGTGAATTTATAAAAAGATGCAATTCTAACCCAAGTTGCATCTTTTTTTTATTTTTTGTTCTAAATGCCAAAAACTTGAAATACATTATAGCATATTGGAAATATGGAGGGATTATGGCGAATAATAATTCATACGATAAGTTTTTTTCTGTAAAAAAGGTAAGGTTAAATGATGTCACCTCATCATTTGAATGTTCTGTGACTATTGATAGTACGGAGAACATAGCAAAAGTACTTGCCGTGAATGTGTCCAGTGGATTGCCACAAACTGAGGCACTTAATGGTGAAGCAAATATTAGTGGTAATGCACTTGTCACCATTGTGTACGAAACTGAGAGTGGTCTTGTTGGCAATGCTCAATATTGCTCGCCATATTCTTTAAAAGTGACGAGTAATGAAATAACTCCTCAATCTCATATATTAGCTAAAGTTCAAAATATTGACTCTAAAGTTACAGCATTAAATAACAATGTCGCATCTGTGGAATATGAAGTGACGCTTTGTGTTTATGCTGTTTCAGTAGTTGAGGTGCCATATCTTTCTGAAACTTCAGATGACGTTTGTACGACTATGGAGGATATGACATATCAGACACTTCTTGGCACTTGCAATTCAAATTGGATGGAAAATATAGAGGTAAGTGTTAAAGAGCCTGTTCGTAGTGTGATATCTACAACAAGTGATGTACATCTAACCAGCGCTGAAAGCAATGACGGTTTTGTGACACTTTGTGCCACTTTGGTTAGCAAAATAACATATGTTACAGACACCGAAGAACCACAAATACGCACAGTTTATAATAAGACGGAAGTCAAACAAGAAGTTGAATGTTCATATTCTACAAAGGGTAGTTTGCTTGATGTCATGATAGATGACAATAGTTGTGAGGTTAAAACAACTGTAAGCGAAAACTCAGAAGAAGTTAAACTCAGTATAACCATTCCTCTTGATGTACGCATTCTTGTTTACGGAGTCAATACTGTAACAATTCCTGCCGATCTTTTCAGTACGGAAAATGTTCTCACCACAACCACACAAAGTTTTGAAAATACCCTTACATGCGAGCCTATTGTGTTTGATAAAAAAATCGAAGGAAGCTTGCTTCTTTCTGATGATGAACCAAGAATAGATAAACTACTTGCCGTCAACTATTCGAAAGCAGTGATTACAAACGAATACATTGATAGTGGAACATACAACCTTAGTGGAGTTTTGACAAGTAATCTTATCTACTTCAATGATGAGGAATCTAGACCTAATTCAATTGATGTTGAAATACCATTTGTTGTAAGTTATCAAACTGAAATTGACGGTGATGTAATGTTTGATACCCATGTCACTGCTTGTGATGTCGATGTGATGGTTAAAAAGGGTAGAGATGTGTATGTTGATGCTGTGCTCCTTGTTCACTCAAATGTATGCAAAACAACTCAGGGTGCTGTTATTTCAGACATAGAAAAGACTGAACCTTTGCCAGAAAAAGATTGTGCAATTGAAATATATTTTGGAAAAGTAGGTGAAAAAATTTGGGACATTGCAAAAAAACTGTTTATTCGCCCAGAACTTATCTACAAGCAAAATCCAACACTCACAGAAGAAACCCTCCCTGAAGATATGCGACTGGCACTGTATTATCAAAAAAATTATAAATAAAAAAGGGGTCATTCGTCTGATAGCTAGAAATTAAAAAACATCGCATGTATACATCCATGCGATGTTTTTATTTCGTCTTTTTCTTTTTTCTGCCTTTTATTCTCAAAATTATACTAAGAATTGCCAAGCAGGTTATAAGTGTTGAAATTGCCACAATGATTGACCAATTTATACCTGGTACATTTAAATTTGCCGTTTCAACATAATACATCAAAATTTCATTATTTTCACCATAAAATGAAATGTATGTATATTGTTTATTTGTGTCATAGCCATCAAGCACTCTGACAGGTGTATCCTTATTTAGCACTATGCCCGTTTCGGTGTACTTGTCTTGGCTTACATCATATGAATAAACCATTGTGTTGTCATTTTTTATAGTTGCATTGTCATCAAGGGTTTTTTCTGGTGAGGATACTGAGCTGTCCAATGTGTGAGCCTTAAGGACATAGCCAGTTTCATTTTCTGTCACATTTTCAACAATGCCATATATTATGATTTTATAAAAAGTTGGATCAGTTTGTGCAGTAGATGTATCAAGTGTCAAAACTGTCCCCTCGCTTAGCATGATGTCTTTTGTCACCATTTCACCATTTTCTAGTGTTTGATAAGTATAAAACTCACTTTTTATTGATGGTTGCTTGTATATTGGTGTTGGTAGAACAACAGTCACTTGCTTTACCGTGTCAGCAAAAGCCATGGTGTTGTAACTTGGTGAAACAAAAGTGACTAAAAGCAAAAAACAAATTAAAATTGGCATAAATATTTTTCTCATACCGATATTTTAACTCATAATCAGCAATTTTGCAAGGTTATTTGACGAAAGTGTTATTTAATGCTAAAATCTTTGTGTTTTAGGAGTTTTTTATGATTATAATTCAAAATGCGAAAGAACAACAACAAAAAAATAAACAAAATTTACAAGTAATAAAGGAGTGTCTTTGACTTACCAAAATTAAATTCAAAAAAACAGGAACTTGAGCTTGAACAGCAAAACCCTGAAATTTTTAGCGATGCAAATAAAAATAAAAGAATTGGTCAAGAACTCAAAAGTGTTTCATCTAAATTGGATAAAGTAGCTTATCTTGAATCACTTCTTAGTGACATTGATACAATTATAGAACTTTTGGAATTGGAAAGTGACCAGTCTTTGGAAAGTGATCTGGAAAATAAATTAAACCAGGCAGAAACACAACTAGAGAACTTTAAAATAGACACCTTGCTAAACGGCAAATATGATTCACTAAATGCAATTGTGACACTTCACGCAGGTGCTGGTGGCACCGAGGCTCAGGACTGGACAGAGATGTTGTTTAGAATGTACTCCATGTATGCAGACAAAAAAGGTTATGATATAACTGTGCTTGATGAACTTGTCGGTGATGAAGCGGGGATAAAAAGCATTACTTTTTTAGTCAGTGGCGAAAATGCCTATGGATATTTAAAGTGCGAAAAGGGCGTGCATCGTCTTGTTCGGATATCTCCATTTGATGCAGGAGCCAGACGCCATACAAGTTTTGCCAGTGTCGAAGTTATGCCCGAAATTGAAAGTAGCCCAGAAATTCAAATAAGACCAGAGGACTTAAAAGTGGACACTTTCAGGTCAAGTGGGGCTGGTGGTCAGCATATCAACAAAACTGAAAGCGCAATAAGAATAACGCACATACCAACTGGTATTGTCGTAAGTTGCCAAACAGAAAGAAGTCAAATTCAAAACAGAGAGACGGCTATGAAGATGCTGTACAGCAAACTTGCTGAAAAACAAGAGGCAGAAGAGATGGAAAAACTTTCTGCCATCAAAGGCGAAATTAAAAAAATTGAATGGGGAAGTCAGATACGAAGTTATGTTTTTTGTCCTTATACTTTGGTTAAAGATCATAGGACTGCCTATGAAACCTCAAATATTGATGATGTAATGAATGGGAACATTCAGCCCTTCATTAACGATTATCTTATAAAAAGTAATTGATAAGGAATAAATGATGGAAATATCAGAAGATTTATTGAACAAATTAAAGAGCAAAAAAAGTGTCAAAATTTTGGCAATTGAATCAAGCTGTGACGAAACAAGTGTAGCAGTGGTTGAAAATGGCAGGAATGTTTTGTCCAATGTAATTGCTTCACAAATAGACATTCACACGCGTTTTGGCGGTGTTGTGCCAGAAATAGCATCAAGAAATCATATAACTGCTATATCGAATGTCACAAGACAGGCACTAGACCAAGCAAATTGTACACTGGACGATATAGACGCATTTGCGGTCACCTATGGTGCAGGGCTTTTGGGGGCACTTTTGGTGGGTATAAGTTTTGCAAAGGGACTTGCCTATATGAAAAATTTGCCACTCATCGCTGTAAGCCATATCAAAGGGCATATTGCCGCAAATTATTTGACACATGAAGATTTAAGACCACCATTTGTTTGTCTTCTTGTTAGTGGAGGACACACAGCAATACTTGATGTTGTTGACTATACTCACATAAAAGTTATAGGTACCACCATTGATGATGCTGTGGGCGAAGCATTCGACAAAGTTGCCAGAGTTATTGGACTTGGATACCCTGGTGGGCCAAAAATAGACAAAATTGCGAAGCAGGGAAATGCAAACATTGAATTTCGTCACCATAACACAATGGCAAATTCCAATAACTTTAGTTTCAGTGGAATAAAGACCGCCGTTATAAACTATGTTCACAAATGTGAACAAAATAATGAAAAGATAAAACAAGAGGATATAGCAGCTAGTTTTCAAAAAGTGGTTACAGATGAACTTGCAAACAAGGCAATAAAGGTTACAAAGAATTTACAAAGAAATCAACTTGTAATCGCTGGAGGTGTTGGTGCCAACAGTGAATTGCAAAACAAGTTAGGGGTTTTGTGTAAGGAGAACAACATAAAATTGTACTTCCCAAGTTTAAAGCTTTGTACTGACAATGCTGCAATGATAGGCTCCTATGCCTACTATCAACTCTTAGATAACGGCGAAGTTACAGATCTTGATCTGACAGCAAGCTCTGTTGTGCCACTAGAATAAACTTCTATCTATTAACAAATTTTTTGTATTTATTTCCAAATTCTGCCAGTGCGTCAATAATAGGACGCATTTTTTCACCAAGAGGAGTCAGTGAATATTCAACTCTCAAAGGAATTTCCGCAAAAATTTCTCTTTTCACCAGCCCATCGTTTTCCATCTGACGAAGGTTTTCAGTCAAGACTTTTGCACTGATTCCTTCAATGCCATATTGAAGGTATTTGAATCTTTGCTGTCCCTTGATAAGTTCACGAAGTATAAGTGGCTTCCATTTATTTCCTATTAAGTTTACAGTTGTTGCCACAGGACAAGGTGGCAATTCTTCTTTGCTTAACATTGTTATCTCCTTTATTTTAATATACTTACCAAAAGTTAATTAGGTTACAAAAAAGTGCCTATGCACAATTTATAAGCATTTATGATACTATATCTTAGGCAAACAAAAAAGTCAATAGTTTGCAATTAAAAGGAGATATAATTATGAAAAAAACAGATTGCAAAAAAATAAGGTTAAATAAAGGAGATATGGATGTCTACGACTTTGGTGAAATCACACTTCATGCGTATAAAACAAACGATCCACTTTCAGATGAAGTTTTCATTGTTGAAAAAAATGGAAGTGGTGTTGTAATTGAGAGTCCATGCTTTTATGACAACATAACTGAACTAGAGGATTATATAAAAAACAATAAGTTAAATATTGAGGGTGTTATGATTTCCTACCATGCATCTGGTGCAACATTTTTAAAGGATACAAAAAAGTATGCAACTAAACATGCAGACGATTATGGCCATAGTGGTGGTGGAAAAACACTGATAGACAATTTTACAAATACTTTTGGCGATATTTTTGATAACAGTATTCACACGACAACAGATTTTCTTGAAAACGGTTCAATTAGCATTGCTGGAATTGATTTTGATATAGTTGACACCGATGAAGGCTTTGATATTATAATTCCACAAATAAACTCAATCTACACTCATATGCTAGGGCATGATTGCCATTCAATCGTGGCAGGAGAAAAACATGCTGACACCCTCATTTCAATTCTTGACGGTTACCTTACAAATAACTTCAATCTTATTCTAACTTCACATTACACTCCAGAAGATTTGAGCGATGTTAAAACAAAGATAGAATATTTAAAGACACTAAAACAAATACACAAAGAAAGCAAAAATGCCGAAGATTTCAAACAAAATGTGATAAATAAATTTCCAAATTATAGTGGACTAAATTATTTGGATATGACAACAAATTTCTTTTATATTAATTAATTGAAAATTATTTTAAAAAATATCACCATTTTATTATTACAATTAAAAATAAATTTTTAGGTAAAAGAAATGAAAAAACATGAAATATTAAATAAAATATTAAAAATATTGTCAAATTATTTAAAAATAAATATTATTTTTGGAAATAATTATGAAAAAGATAGAATGTTATTAAGAGGAATTTTAAACCAGTGCCTAAATTTAAAAGGCATTAAAGAAGATTTTTATATTTTGCAAGATAAATTATTAAGATTGGAATTGAATGAAAAAACAATAATTTCAAAAAAAAATTTAAAATTTAAAAATAACATTGCACTATACTTTGGTGATATAACTTTAATTAAATCCGATGCAATTGTAAATGCTGCAAACGATGAATATTTGGGTTGTTTTATTCCATGTCATAATTCCATAGATAACATAATACAAACCTATGGTGGTTTTCAAATCAGGGATGAGCTTTTAACTTTAAAGTCCTTGCCCGATTATGAAAGACAGTTTGTTAAAGTAACGAAAGGTTACAATTTACCAAGTAAATATATCTTTCACGTTGCTGGGCCACACATCGTGGACAAAATAACAGAAAATGACAAAAATCATCTTGCAAGATGCTACACAGAATGTTTAAACAAAGCAAAAGAAATGAATTTAAAAAGTATCGCGCTATGTTGTATCTCAACAGGTGTTTACAATTTTGATAATGCACTTGCGTGTGATATAGCAGTAGACACTGTTGAAAAATGGTTGAAAGATAATAAATATGATATAAAAATTATTTTTGATGTTTTTAAAGAGGAAGATTGTATTTTATATGAAAGACGATTACAAACAAAGGCTTATAAAAGCAAAAAAATTGATTGATGAAGCAGATTATATTTTGATCGGAGCAGGAGCGGGGCTGTCCACTGCTGCTGGCTTTGAATATGCCGGGAAAACTTTTGAAAAATATTTTTCAGACTTTGAGAAAAAGTATGGGTTTAAGGATATGTACTCGGGAGGCTTTTATCCCTTTGAAAGTTCACAAGAAAAATGGGCATATTGGTCAAGATTTATTATGTAAACAGATATTTGCATAAAACGGTCAACAAACTTTATTCTAAACTTTTTGAGCTTGTTAAAAATAAAAATTATTTTGTCATCACAATCAATGTCGATCATCAATTTCAACTTGCAGGATTTGACAAAAACAATCTTTTTTACATGCAAGGAGACTATGGTCTTTTTCAATGTGGCATTCCTTGTCATAGCAAAACCTATGATAACAAAGAAATTGTAATAAAGATGTTGCATCAGCAAAAGGATATGAAAATTCCAAACAGTCTAATTCCCAAATGCCCAGTGTGCGGAAATGAAATGTCAATGAACTTACGTACAGATAGCACTTTTGTGGAAGACGAAGGGTGGCATTTGCAGGCCAAAGCATATTCAGACTTTATACAAAAATCTAAAGACAAAAAACTTTTACTCATAGATTTGGGAGTGGGTTACAACACCCCAGCGATAATAAGATTTCCATTTGAAAAAATGACAGGCATGAACAAAAGCACTCATCTTATTCGCATAAATAAAGATTATGCTTTTTGTAGTGATAAAATTAAAGATAAAACAATTTTGTTTTCTGAGGACATATCCGATGTTTTGGATGATCTTTTGAAATAGTTAGGATAATCATTTTGTGTGTAATTTAATTTATGCTAAAATCACCGTTAAGGGAGCGATTATGATAAAAGCAATATTATTTGATTTAGATAACACACTTCTTCCTATGGATGAAGAAAAATTTACCAAAGGATATTTTGGACTACTGGCTAAAAAACTTTTGCCTTTTGGATATGAAAGTGAAACGTTAATCAGCACAGTTTGGGCGGGAACAAAGGCTATGATTAAAAATGATGGAACAAAGACAAATGAACAAGTTTTTTGGGAAGTTTTTGAAAAACAATATGGCGAAAAGAGCATAAAGGACAAAAAGATATTTGATGAATTTTATGAAAAGGACTTTCCTCAAACAAAAATTTATTGTCAAGAAAACCCACATGCAAAAGATATTATAGAGTTGGTAAAAAGTAAAAATATAAAAGTTATTCTTTCTTCAAATCCTGTTTTCCCAAAAGTTGCAATGCTAACAAGGCTTTCATATGTTGGACTTAGGGAAAGCGATTTTGAATATATCACAAGTTATGAAAACTCATGTTACTGTAAACCAAATCCGAAATATTTTGAAGAGATTTTGCAAAAAAACAATTTAAAACCAGACGAAGTCGTATTCTTTGGCAATAGCCAACAAGAGGATATTATTCCAGCCTCATCTTGTGGAATTAAAGCTTATCTTGTTGACAAAAATCCACTGTCTTATGATGTTATGAAAGATGTCATAAATTCTTTAAAAATTTAAAAAAATCACTTTTATTGTGATTTTTTTATTTAATATGTTATGTTAAGCTTAATCTCATGAACTCTGCTTGATTAAATTTATATAAAAGTGATATTCTAGATCTAAGTAGTGTTTTCTACCAAATGTAAATTAAATTCAACTAATGGTTGAGAACAAAATAACATTAAATATGATATTATTTGCATAGGAGGAGTTCTTTGAAGCATTACGGAAAAGTAATTTCAAATTTAAGAAGAAAGTGCAATATGACGCAACAACAATTGGGAGAGAAATTAAATGTGTCATATCAGGCCGTTTCGAAATGGGAGAATGATATTTCAGAACCAGATCTTTCCACCATTGAAAAGATGGTGGAGATCTTTGATATTTCCATGTCTGATTTTTTTGAAATGGCAAAAGATCCAGAGCATTCAGATGGCAAAACTTTACCAGAAGTTGTTGAATCTAAAAAAGTAAGTGACACTAAAAAAAGTTTGATACAATCCAAGCCTTGGTATTTAGCTATAGGTCTTGGTGTTTTAATCGTAATTTTTGCACTTTGTGCCTTTTTAATTCCGGTAAAATATTCAAGCAGTGAAATATATTCAATGGTCGATCCCTCTGTCTTTTGTATAACAGCCGAAGGAAGTTTCGGACAGTCTGCAGGTTCGGGATTTTTTATAAACAACAAAGGTCTGGCTGTGACAAATTATCATGTGATAAAAAATTGCACCAGTGGCAAAGTACAACTAAGCAATGGTGAAACATATGACATACTTAAAATTGTTGGTTGTGATGAGGACAAAGACATAGCCATTATACAAATAGATATTGAAAGTTCAAAAAGTGCAAAGATTGGCGATAGCAACAAGATTAAAGTTGGTGATGTCGTGTATGCCATTGGTTATCCAGAATCATTTCAATTAGGAAGCGCAAATAGTACATTCACGCAAGGTATTATTTCAAAAGTTTCATATACATACGAAGACAACACCTACATCCAGACCACAGTGGATATGACTCGAGGCAACAGTGGAGGCGTGCTTTTAAACAGCCAAGGTGAGGTCATTGGGATAACGACAATGATGCTCACGGATGGCATTGTAGATTATATGAATATGGCCATTCCTATAAATAGAGTTGATGAGGTGGAGCACGATTTAAACATGTCCTTATTGGACTATTATGAAAGGAACAAGGTCTTTTATTTTTACAGCGATGGTCAAGTTATTCATAGTTTGAACTTCATAAGAGGAGACATGATCAAAAAAATAGATGATCCGACAAAATTGGGTTATATTTTTGAGGGCTGGTATGAGACTTCCGAGTATACAAAAGAATTTGATTTTGATTCCCCAGTTTATGATAAAACCCAATGTTTCGCAAAGTGGACTCCAATTTCTTATACTATTAAATTTAATGCCAATGGTGGTACGGGAGAAATGTCCGATGTTGTCGCAACTTATGACCAAGCCCTTACTTTGCCATCGTTGACCTTCAGCAACCCTCATCATAACTTTGTAAAGTGGGAAAGACAGGATAATAAACAAGCATATTCTAACAACCAAAGTATATTTAATTTAACAACTCAAGATAAAGCAATAATTATTCTAGATGCAATATGGGAGATTCAAAAATATACCATCATATTTGATGGAAACAATGCCCAAAGTGGAGAAATGAGCAATTTGGTTTTGGAGTACGACCAAGTCATAGATCTGCCAAAAAATCAATATGAAAAACAAGGATACATTTTTGAGGGATGGACTTATGACGACAAGGTGTACCAAGACATGCAGGAAGTTTCAAAACTTTGTGAAACAGAGGGCACAATAACGCTCACTGCCAAGTGGCAGCCTATTAGCTATGTGGTAAGATATGAGTTTGAGGGTCAGTCAAGCTATGAGCAAACTTTTTACTATGATCAACCACAAAGCCTTTTGCCTGCTACTTTTGAAAAACCATACCATACCTTTACATATTGGTATTGTGAATCAGAAAGACTGAAATTTGACGATCAAGTACAAATCTTTAATTTGACATCAACTCAAGGAGAGGTTTTTATCTTTACAGCAAATTTTAGAGAAAACATTTACACCGTACGTTACAACCCATCAACTGAGGTGGATTTGAACAATTGCGTGGAAGTACAATTAAAGTATTCGCAAGAGATTCAATCGCGGGCTTGTATGTTTACAAAACTGGGTTACAACTTTTCACATTGGGTGGATGAATATGGCAATATTTATGAACGTTCAATGCAATATATTGATGGTAAATATGTTGAGGTGGGAACACCAATAAGTAAACTCACGCCTGTAGATCAAGATGTTGTGGATTTCTTTGCAGTATGGGAAATGGTTACATATAAAGTGTTTTATAGATATAAGCTAAAAAGTGGAACAAAAGATGTCGAATTGGGGACATTTGCCTATGAAGACGAAATTGTTTTGTTGCAGCCACAATATATTGATGATGGTTATGAATTTGAGTATTGGCTACTTCGGCCAAATTGGGAAACTGCAATGCCAGGTGATGTAGTTTCTCGGTTATCAACCCAAAACACCTATGACGCATACATTGAGGCTGTGTACAAACCAAAGCTTTACACCATCAACTTTGATGGCAATGGTGCAACCAAAGGTGAAATGCAACCTGTTGAGGCAACATTTGACAGTGAGGTCACATTGCCACAAAATGAATTTATCAAAGATGGATACACATTCTATGGTTGGAAGTATGAAGATCAAATTTACACGACAAACAACATTGGAATACCAATTAGCACCTATGCCGAGAGTATAACACTCACAGCTGTTTGGCTAGACAATTTAAAAGGTGAGGGTACATTTTCAAATCCTTATACTATTTCTACAATTGAAGATATAAATCAATTCTTTAAACTCTCACAAATTCACCAATTCAAAAATAGTCATGTCGTATTACAAAACGACATAGATTGCAGCTTTGCCAAACTACCTTCAACCAATTTTGCAGGTGTTTTTGATGGGAAGGGGCACAAACTCATAAACGTGGACTATCAGGATGGAACATTATTTCAGGAAAACAGTGGCGTTATTTTGAATTTTGGCATTGAAAATTTGAAAATTGATTTAGTCAATGAAAACGACAGTGTCTATGTATATGGGTTAGCCAAACTCAATAAAGGATATATCTCACGTTGTCATGTCAAAGGGGATATAACCGTGAGCAGTACGGGTAGTGTGTATATATATGGATTTGTTGGAAGCAACGCATCAATAGGTGCTCAAAGACAAATTGAATATTGTTTTGCAAATTTGAGTGTGAATATTTCCTCAGATTCCGATATAGACACTTGTTTGGTCTATGGATTTGCTGGAGGGAGTAATTACAATGTGGATTATAATTACAGTGTACTATCCTTAACTGCAAATTTAAAAATTGTTAACAATCTTATCGTAAATGCCTATGGCTCAAAGAACGACCATAGTTTCGCAAAGGCAAATATTGATGTGAGTGTGGATAATGCCAATAATTATAATTTCTCGCAAACTGCTACTTATTATTCAGATGATAGCTATATCAAGGTTTTGATTGGTGGGAAATCAGTTCCAAAACTTGTTGAAAAAGTCACGGCACTTTCAAATTTGACAAACAAACAATGGATGGAAGAAAACTTGTTTGATGTGTCGGGTGCATGGATTTATGATTCCATTAATTTTCCAATGCCAAGTTACACCTTCCAAAAGGTGATTGAAACGCAAGAACAATTTATTTCTCTTAACAATGGAGTTTTAGTTGGTGACTATATATTAAATTGCGACATTGATCTAAGTGAAAATAACAATTTTAGGATTGCAGCAAACTATGGCTCATTTGATGGAAATGGACACGTGATTAAAAATTACTCTTTAACAGAAAATGACTATAAAAATAACTATGGTCTGTTTGAAAAAAATTTTGGCACAATTAAAAATTTGGGTGTAGACAATTTACTTTTTGATCTACATTTCAGAGATCTTGCTGTGAATGTGGCAGGACTTGTTGTTGAAAACTGGGGCACTGTCAATGCTTGTTTTGTTAGAGGAGATATTGAGGCATTATCAATCGACAGCGACTGTATAGTGGGTGGAATTGTTGCCATTTCAAGATCAGGAGAAGTTTTGAACAGCTATTCAGACGTTTCGGTTTATGCAAGTGCAACATCTGGAGCATATTCCGATGTAAAGGCAAATGCATATTCAGGTGGAATAATAGCGATTGGAGAGGGAGAAGTTGAAAATTGCTATAGTGTAAAAGACGTGGTCACATATGCTCATTATGCAAATGGAACATTGTTTTCCGCCTATGGAATTTCAGGCGCAGATGGAATTGTGAAAAATAGTTTTGTCTTGTCCAATGTAGCAGTTTCAGAATATAATTCCAGTGGTAAATACCAAGCTGGTGGAATAAGCAAAGAGTTCGAAAATTCCTTCGCCTATGAATGGCAAACTGTGACGGTCATAGAAGAGGACCTGTCTTTTGGCGACAAGTCGTATGATGAATTTTGTTCTTTGGTATTCCTTGAAGCACTTGATTTTGAGCAGTTTGTCTCAAAGGAAAATTTATTGCAAAATGAAAATGCAGTTTGGGTGATAACTGAAACTGATTTGCCAAAATTATGGTTTGAAGAAGAGGGAAATTTATGAAAATTACTATCAACAATGAATTGACAAAAAACAAAGAACTGTATTTTGAGGAAGGTTTTTGGACGGGTAAAAGAACTGTCAAATATGATGGAGTTACTTTGCCAAAACAAAGAAAAAATTTATATCTTTACGACAACGGACAGACTACTGAATATTTTGAAATAATTGGTAATCAATTGATTGGAATAAGCATAAAATTGTTTGGCAAAAATGTTGAAATATTACGGAAACTTGAATGGTACGAAATTGTTATGTCTCTTCTCGTTTTTTTGCCATGTATACTCTTTGGAGCAATTGGGGGTGTCTTTGGAGGTGCTTTGGGATTTACAAATTTGGTGATAATAAGGCAAGTTGATAAATTGTATCTAAAAATAATTTTTTCAGTGGAATTTTTGGCACTTGCTATGCTAGCAAGTTATATCTTCGCCGTGCTAATTTTAAAAATTGTTTTTCCTTATTTGTAATTACAAAATAGACTCTTGACATTTTTTGGTAATATGCTATAATTGGGCAAAGGAATAAAGAAATGTACACTATTCAAGAAAGATTTAAGTTGATATGACATCGTATAAAACTCAAGGCAAGTTTTATATGATGTTTTTTGCGTATATAAAACTTGTGGACTTAAATCGTATTTGATAATCAATAAAGTTCACAGCTTCGTCTTGTGAACTTTTTTTATAAGTTTTATATATTTTTCTGCCTAAAAAAATTTAAAGGAGAAAAATATGTTTTTAAAAAGATACAAAAATTTATATAAATTCAAACCTTATTTTGCAAAGTACAAAAGTCAAACAATTTTACTTGTTATTTGCATGATAATCGCGAGCAGTATGGGTATGGTATTAGCGTACCTTATGAGTGAACAATTATCGGCGATTTCCAACATCAATATTTCTAAGATGGTCAAATCTACCGTGTTTATTTTGGTTGCTGTGCTAGTCCATCATACAACTTGGTTCTTTTGGGATAAAATATCTGCAATTATTGGCAATAAAGTTGCGAATGATATACGTAATGATATTTTTTCAAATGCACTTAGCACACAATACCAAATAATTAAAAATAACTCCACAGGCTATTACATTGAGAGACTAAACGATGACACCAATGAGATTTCATTTTTTGTTCAAAATGTTTATGGTACATTGGTGGATGTCGCAACTAATTTTACTTTCTTGATAATTATTTTCTTTCTTAATTGGCAGTGTGGGTTGTTTTTTAGCATAGGCTTAATTGTGCTTTATTTTTTGGATGTGCTTAAAATTAAAGTAGAGTTAAAGCATACAAAAAAGATAAAAGTGCTTAGTGAACGACTAAACAGCAAAATGACGGAAGCAATTCGGGGTATTAAAGATATAAAAGGGCTTGGCATCAAAAATGAAGTGTGCATGATCAACGGAGAGATCAGCAAACAACTCGCAGTTAAAAATACCAAAATGAAGGTTGACGTGACTTTGCTTGAAAGATTGAGGACATTTTGTCAATGGGCAATTGACTGTTCTCTTGTGTTTTTGTGCGCGTTTTGGCTTTTTCCTACGGGACAAATCGATGTATTGGTAATTTTAATAATTTTTAATTACAAAAGTTTGATGTATGACACGATAGGCTTTTTTTCAAAATTAAAGGGATACTATGTTCAGGGGGATTTCAAAGCACAAAGAATACTTGAGGTATTAAATGACGACATAAAAGATGTGTTTGGAAACAATACAATTTCAAACAAGAAAAGTAGTATAAAAGTTAAAAATTTGTCATTTTCATATGGCGATAAAAAAGTTTTAAAAAATATTTCGCTGAAACTGAAAGAGAATACGGCAACCTTACTGATTGGTGAAAGTGGGAGTGGGAAAAGTATATTTTTTAGTTTGTTAACAAAACTAAATCCAGTGAAAAATGGTAAAATTTTTATAGATGATGTTGATTTGAACAACCTTGGCGAAGAAGAGCTTACCAAACATATAAGCATAGTGAATCAAGAGCCATTTGTGTTTAATGATACTCTATATAACAATTTAAGAATAGTTAAACCCACTGCCACGAAGGATGAAATTTACACGGCATGTAAAAATGCCCATATCTATGATGAAGTAGTATCAATGAAAGATGGATTTAACACCATTTTGGCTGAAAATGGAAGCAACTTAAGTGGTGGACAAAAACAGAGATTGTAAATTGCACGCGCAATTTTAAAAAACACTCCAATTATTCTTTTTGATGAACCAACGAGTGCTCTTGATGGCGAAAATCAAAAGAAATTTTTAGCTACAATCAAACAATTAAAAAACGACAAAATTATTTTTGTGATAGCACACAACATACAAAATACATCTGTCTTTGACAAAGTTATCGAAATTTCAGATGGTAAAATCAAATCAACTTGTCATTTTGAGAAACGTCAACAACTTCATTGACAAAATTGCATTTTAATATTATTATAAAAATGTGGTAGTTAAAGATTATTTAAATCAAGTGGTAAATGTCAAAATGGATAGACCACTTGGAAGCAAGCATCCAAAACATGGTTTTATTTATCCTGTAAACTATGGATACATTCCAAACACTGTTTCTGGTGATGGAGAGGAGCTTGATGCCTACGTTCTTGGAGAATTCACTCCACTTGAAAACTTTACTGGCAAAGTAATAGCAATAATTCATCGCGTGAACGATAATGACGATAAATTGGTTGTAGTTAAAGATGGAAAATATTACACAGATGATCAAATTCGTGCACTTGTTGAATTCCAAGAGAGATTTTTTGAGTCAGTGATTTTAAGATAATCACAAAGGAAGAAATTTATGGAAGAAAAAGATTTAATCAAGCTTTCTGCAAAAGAGTTGACTGATTTAGGAGTTTGTCCAACATGCCTCAACAGAAAATACAACGGAGCAGTATTTGGAGATGACACAAATTTAAAATTGTATGAGGACGGCGACATAGAATGCTTATTTGTTGCCAATCCCCGTGCCGATGGCCATATGATGATTTCTACGCAAACCCATTATCACGATATGAGTGAAGCTCCTGATGAATTAAATTCAAAGATAATCAGGTTTGCAAAACAGTTTATGAAGATCATAAAACAGGTTTATGGTTGTGAACGTGTGTACCTTTGCACAATGAGTGACGGCCCTATGAACCATTATCATGTGCAACTCATTCCAAGATATGCCTTTGAAGAAAGGGGATCAAAAAACTTCGTCAAACCAAGAAAACAATATATTTTTGATGAAGAAAAGTTTAACAAAGTCAAGAATTTGATAGCAGAATATGCAAAAAATGCTGAGGATGCATAAAACATCTTAGTGACACAAAAAAATGCAAGCAACTTTTAAGTGCCTGCATTTTTTATGTAATTTTTATTCTTCTTTTTGAGCTTCTTCAACTTGTTCTTTAACTTCTTCTTTTGGTTGTTCACCAGTTGCAACAACTGCTTTTTTGGATTGATTGATCATCACCAAAGTTGCAATTGCAATGACAAGCTCAAGAATTGTAAATGCCCAGCCAACGGCTTGAACACTCTCAGTGGCGATAATAACGCATAATGCTATAATTAAAACAAAAGCTATATTAAAGCCAGCAAGTTTGGTGTTGATTTTTTGGCAAATGTTGTAAAGTTTTTCGTTTTTAATTACATTTAAGTCGCAAAGAAACTGTAAAGTAAAAAGCACAATTAAAGCGATTACGAACAATAAAAGCAATAATAAACATATACCCCATATAACATTTACGGCACCAGCACTGAACATACTGCCTAAAATGCCCACATAGAAAAAAGCACTTGCATTTCCAACCATTGGCAAAACAAAGAAAATTTTAGTGCAGGTGTGGACTTTTTAGGACTTTTGGATTTTGTTGACAGAGAAAAGATAGGTGTAATTGGCATTTGTGGTTCTGGTGGCTTTGCACTATCCGCTGCTCAAGTTGATACAAGAATAAGAGCAGTTGTCACAGCAAGCATGTATGACATGACAGTTGCGTCAAGGCTGGGCATGGATGAAAATACCATACAAAAAACAAAAGAAAATCTAAGCAACCAGCGCTGGATAGATGCAAAAAATGGCTATCCTGAATATATTCCATCTTTTCCAGAGCAGCCAATAGATGAAGTGCCACAAGGTTTAGGTGAGCCAAACGCCGAGTGGTTTAGGTTTTATGCACTAAAACGTGGGCATCATCCTGAGGCACGTGGAGGCTTCACAACCACAAGCAATATGGCTATGATGAATTTTAGGTTACTTGACTACATTCACGAGATTTCGCCAAGACCAATACTTTTTATTGTTGGTGATAGAGCACATTCGAAGTTTTTCAGCGAATAGGCATACGCAAAAGCAAAAATGCCAAAAGAGTTGTACGTTGTGAAAGATGCCGAACATATTGACCTTTATGATAAGGTTGATAGAATTCCTTTTGACAAGATTTGTGACTTTTTTGAGAAATCCATGTAGGTTCGAAGAATTATATTATAAAAAAAACTTGTAGCAAATGCTACAAGTTTTTTAGAACCTAAAAAATCTTCTATTACAACGGCATCTACATCTTCTGTTACAACATCTTCTGTTAAAACAACATCTATTTCGACACTGATTGTTACATCCACACCTATTACATCTTCGCCTACAACAGCACCTTCTATTACAGCAGTTTGTATTATGACAACACCTGTTGCATAAATTAGCATTGCAAGGTATGCCCCAAAACAATGTTCCGCATCTAATGCAACAACACAGATCTATTGGTATAGGTGGGTTTGGTGGAAATGGAGTGTTGATTTGTGTTTGAACGGGGTTGCTCACAAAACTTGTAGGTGGCAATATTGAATTCTATGACGCCTGCGTCACACCATTAACCTTTACACTGCCAACTACAAATGTTGTACCTGTTGGTATTTGATCGGTAAAGGTTAGGTTGGTCTTCTCAAGTGTTCCTGTGTTGGTGATTGTGCTTGTGTAGTGCAGTGTATCGCCTTTAAGTGCCACTTGTTTATCCACGGCTTTCACGATGGTGAGCCTATTGGATACAACAGCAAGTTCAATTGTATTGGTGTTTTCATTAAAGTTTGTGCCGCCTGCTGTGTACGCAAGTGTACCAAAGTTATTGAATGTGTTTTCTGTAAGTGGATTGTTGGCTTGAACTGTATAGTTTATAGTGGTCACGTCATTAGGAGCCATATCATCAAGTGGGAAACCAGCCTCAATATCATATGTTGGCTGTGCCACACCGTTGACAATTACACTACCAATTACGTGGCTTGCACCACTGGACAATGTGTGACAACATTACTGTCTTTGTTTTCTGTCTGAGTAGAACCGTCGGGCAAGGTGTAAGAATATTCTACATTAGAAAAGTTTGTTATTTGCATAATTTTCTCCTTAATTTACTTGAACTTGAAATGTTATTGTTATACTTTGCCCTAGTGCCAGTGTTCCCAAATTAAAACCCGTTTGTGGATTGTAGGTTGGGAAGTTTACTCCGTTTATGAACACGGAACCGTCAACAAAACTTGTTCCAGTAGGAATGTTGTCCGTAAACGTCACATTATTCAAAGTTAAACTCCCGGTGTTGGTGACAGTTGTGGTGTAAGTTAAAATATCGCCAACAATTGCCACAGCTTTATCAACGGACTTTACTACATCGATGTCGGGATTGGCACCATTTTCTATCTGAATTGCAAGGCAGTTTGGTACATACAAATCTCCGCTTGAAGTAAAACGAATATACGCTGTAGTTGAAGTGGATTAATTATCCCAGTTAAATCTACCGCAGTTATATCATAGCCTTGTCTGCATGCAGAGGTGTTTGTTCCTGATACGGGATTTGCGTTGCGTGTCCCAAATGTTCCACTTGTGTCAAGTGCGCCGTTTGAATCGTTGATTTGAGAACAAAAGAAGTTGTTTTGTGGGTTATTTGGCCCCGACAAGTTTGTGAAATTAATTCCATTTTCTCCAAACAACATTTGATCACCGGTCAAAACGACATCGCCTTCTTGCGCAGAAACAAAAAGCTTTGCATTAGGTGTTGGTTCGTCAGGGGTTTGAAAGCCCGAAAGGTTTATTGTCGTTGTGCCCGAGCTAGGCGAAACAACTTCTCCACCCACCCATAAATTCAAACTTCTAAACTGCAGTGTTGGATTTGCATACACAACTGCAAGCGTCCAGCCGGCATGGTTTGTGTCATCCGTCCTGCTGTCAAGCGCCTCAATAAGTGCTGGAACAGCACCCACAGTGTAAGTTCCATTTCCTGAGCTTTGCAATATGCTTGTAACATTGGCCGACCTTGTGTAAAAACCCAAGGTAATGTTATTAACGTTTATATTAAAAGTTTGTGCAGTTACAGGATCGGGCGAAATACTTTGACTTCCACTTGGTGTTGTGAAAGTGATATCGTTGTCTATCAAACCCGAAATATTATTTGCTGTGGATCTAAAAAGTCCACCCCAAACGAGCTCAGCATACAAAACTGTGCTTCCAACGGGAAGGTTAAGCTCTGCGCTAGAACTGTTTAATGCATAGTTGAGTGTTGTACCAAAAGGGAAATCATTTACTCTTTGAGATAAATCCAAAGTTGTAAAAGCACCAATAGAGCCTTGAAGTCCAGCCCTGTTTGCATCTCCGTCATCGAATTGATCAATGAAATTAGTATTTGTGTCACATATTTTAGGAATTATGCCAACAAATTTAATACTAAATATATTTTTTTATGTTATACTCTGTGTTGGTTGACGGTTGGTGTCGCTTCGGACCAAAGGCGAAAAGTCTCACCAAACCTTCTGTCATTTCGAAAAGTTTTAGGAGGATTTTATGACGACAGCAGAAATTTTAAAAATGCAAAGAGAATATTTTTTGACAGGTGAAACCAAAGATGTCAATTTCAGGAAAAAACAACTTGAAAAATTAAAGATAGCCATTTTAGCCAATGAACAAAAGATTTATGAGGCTTTAAAGGCAGATCTTGGAAAATGTGAGATAGAAAGTTACATGTGCGAAGTGGCACTTGTTGTAAATGAAATAAAATACATGGCAAAACACCTAAGAGGATTTGCAAGAAAAAAACGAGTGCACACCGGAATTGCGAATTTCCCAGCGAAATCTTATACAATTGCATCTCCAAAAGGCAATGTGCTCATCATGAGTCCGTGGAATTATCCTTTTATGTTGACACTTGAGCCACTTGTTGATGCCTTGGCTGCTGGCAACACTGCCATAGTAAAGCCATCAGCATATTCTCCAGCAACAAGTAAATTAATTTATGATATGCTCTCAGAGATTTTTGAGCCAAAATATGTGGCAGTGGTGCTTGGTGGCAGAGAGGCAAATGTTGATCTTTTGACTTTAAAATTTGACCATATTTTTTTCACAGGAAGCAAGGCCGTTGGGCATGAGGTTTTAAAAAGTGCAGAAAAAAATATGACTACTGTCACTTTGGAACTTGGTGGAAAAAGCCCATGCATTGTTGACAAAAGTGCCAAAATTGCACTTTCGGCAAAAAGGATTGTTTTTGGTAAGTTTATGAATGTTGGACAAACTTGCGTTGCGCCAGACTATATTTTTGTCCATGTTAGTGTAAAAGAACAACTTCTTAGCGAACTTGTGGCACAAATTAAAGAGCAATACGGAGAAGATCCGATATCTGATCAACTTTATGGCAAAATTATTTCAGAAAAACATTTTGACGGTGTTTCAAAATTGCTTGAAAATCAAAAAATATATTATGGCGGAAAAACAAATAGACAGGCTTTAAAAATTGAGCCTACAATCGTAGTTGACCCAGACTTGGATTCACCAATAATGACGCAAGAGATATTTGGACCAATTCTTCCAGTTATCTCATACCAAACAGATGAAGAGGCGCTTGAGATAATTAGGCACAATGACACTCCACTTGCGATGTATGTATTTGCTCAGGACAAACATGCTATAAACTTTTTTGAAAATAATGTTCAATTTGGAGGGGGATGCATCAATGATACAATAATGCACCTTACAACTCCACTTTTGGCATTTGGTGGCGTTGGACAAAGTGGAATGGGTGCATACCACGGCAAGCGTGGTTTTGACACCTTTTCACACCATAAAAGTATAATAAAAAAATCTACAAAAATGGATGTGCCACTAAGATATCGCCCTCACACAAAATTTAAAAAGAAAATGATTAAAACATTTTTTTGAAAACTTTAGCCACGATTTTCCAGCCTTCGCTGTCCTTTATCAAATAGTGTCTGAATTGGTCTTGACAACAACATTATAATTTATGTACAATTAATGCATCAATTACGACAACAATTTTAAAAATAGGTTTTTATAGAACGGCATTTACTTGGAAAAGTAAAAAGTTTAAAAAATAGGGCAGAGGATTGAGTTTAAATTTATGGAAAATTATGAAATTCTTTCAGACAATTGTAAAATTCGTTGGATAGATAACTTTAAACTGAATGGAGAAAAATATACCCAAGTTAGCGCGTATGTATTCAATGAAAAAAATCAACTTTTGATTGTAAAGGTAGGCAAATTTTGGACCGTTCCAGGTGGACATCCAGAAAAAGGCGAAACTCCAAAACAAACTCTTGAAAGAGAAATTTTTGAGGAAGCCTGTGTGACAATAAAAGATGCAAGATACATTGGTGCAGTTGAAGTGGTTGAAAATGGCGAAACATATTATCAATTGAGATATACTGCCAAAGTTGCAGACCTCTTGCCATTTAAAAAACAATGGGAAAGTGATGAGAGATTATTCGTAGATTTGAAAGATTTAAATAATTACATAAAATGGAGCGAGGGTATTACATTTAAAAAGCAAATCGAAGCTTGTAAAAACGTTTAACCTTGGAGGATAAATGAGTAAAGAATACGAATATACTTTTCAAGTAAAAGATTTAAAGCCATATTTTAATTTTTGCGAAAATAATGGATTTAAGCTAAAGAGTAAATTTAAACAAACGAGAACAATTTACAGAAACCCCAACAAAACCATGGCAAGGATCACCATCAACCAAGAAAATGATGGAAAAAAGAAATTTTTGGATTTCAAAGAGGACAATTTGGTAAAAGGAGCTGTTTTAAAAGAACTAAACGAGTCATTGCCAATTGAATTTACCGATGATAATGCCGTAAATTCAATACTAGAATTTTTGGGCTATACCAAAGATAATACCATGGAAAGAACAAGAACTGTGTATGTTGGTGACGGTGTCACATTTGAGATCGACGAATACATATTGCCAACGCCAGCCAAAGTGGTAGCTGTTGAAGGCGAAAAGCAAGTAGTTGACAAGATTTATCAGGAAATAAAAGATTTAAGCAGATTGCAATGAGGAGTTTATGAATTATTTCTTGAACATGTTAATCATATAAAATTAATATTTATATTTCCATTATTGCAATCGGCTATAAGCATTTTGGTGCCACCATCTTTATATGTAGGCAAATTACAATTGCCTTTCTTTATCTTGCATGATATTGAAAAGTCGGACCAATCACCTTTAATTGTACCAGTTATGCTTCCATTTTTCGCGATTAAATTAATTTGTTTACCAACAAAAATGTTATCGAATTCCACATTTCCACCATTTGTATTTAGTGCAATGCTTTCTGTAAATGAAACGTTATTTAATTTTATATCTTCATTTGTAGTGGTTATTTGTATGCTGTTTAAGAGATTATTCGGAACTTGTAAATGTATCTTTCGGTAATTTTCATTTGGCTTTTTGCCAATGTAGTCTAGCCAACTTTTATTATAAGCAATGCTAATTATAAACTCATTGCTATCATTAATAGAAAGGTTATAAAATTCTTTTTCGCTTTCATAATATTCCACATGGATGTTATCATCCACGGATTGGCTAATTTCAACTTCTCTATCTTCTACATCTATAACAATAGCATATATTTCTTTTTCATTTGATGTGTAATTTTTGTAAATAAATTTGTCATTGCTGGTAAGGCTAGCAACAATAAAAACAATACCAATTATTGATGCTATTAAAACTAATGATATAATACAAAACTTTTTCATAATCCTCCTTTTGTCATACAGTTGACAAGATAAATTGTCAATGGTACAGTAAATGTAAACCTTTGTGTTACACAAAAGTCAAGAGGATAAAACAAAATAATGGAAAAATTATTTTCAATAAGCGAAGCAGCAAAAGTAGTAAACTTGACAGCTGAAACTTTGCGACATTATGATCGCATTGGTGTATGTCATCCATGCAAAGTTGATAAATGGACAGGATATCGATATTATTCTGCGCAGGAGATTGTCAAATTAAATACAATAAGTGCAATAAAAAGTATGGATTTATCATTGGAAGAAATACAAAAGATATTAGATTTTAATGACATTGATGAAATAATAGATTTTTTAAATAAAGCAGAAAAAATTGCAAATGAAAAAATTGCAAATTTAAAAAAAATAAAAACGCGAATAAATCGCGCCAAATCGTTTTATGAGATAAAATCAGCAATTAATGATAAATCCAATAACTTTTTTATCCTCCAACTACCTGAGCGAGTTATTATGCTCGCCGATGAATTGGTTACACCAACGACAAGCAATTTATGGGATTATCATCGTCATTTTTATAGTCAAATTGATGATAATCATAAAAATGATTACACTTTTGAAGATTTGGCGGGAATAATAGAAAAGAACGGTAAAACCAATATGTTTGCAGTTTGTAAAAAATATGGCAAATACTCAGATTTACAAACTTTACCAGCTGGTAAATATTTATGCGCGAATTGTACGGAATAAAATCGCGAAAAAACATTAAATAAATTATTAAATATAGTTAAAAGTGAGTATAGTATAGTTCCAGAATTCACTATTCAAATTGTGGTTTTGACGGGAATTTTGAAATGGAACTATCAAGTGCAGGTCTTTATATCAAAGTAACGCATCTTATTTTCAACAAACATTTTTTTGAAATTCCATTTAGATAATGTAATTTATTTAAGTTTTAATTCTTTAATTTTTAAAATGTCTATATTGTAAACATTTTTATAAATATCAGTGACATCCATAGTTGTGCACTCTTCATAATTTAGTCCAAGATCAGCACAAACTTCTTTGATTATTTCTTCATTTTCTCCTTCAATTTCTACATATGTTGGAATTTGTGGCCATGTATCAATATCGATTTCGGTGTTTTTATACTTATATTGAATTCTTTTATTTTCTTGATATTTATTTGATTTCAGTCCAATTTTTGTTAAAATCGTATCCATTTCATCAAAATCATCTACGACTACTTCCGCTTCCTTTGTTCCATCAATTTTTGCAGAATTAATTTCTTTCACTGTCAAAGTCGTCGTTTCGCCATTTGTTCTTAATCTAAGCTAACTATTTTTTTGCGGAGGAATCAAATCATATGTCTTTCGTATTTGAACCAATCTCTAACTTTGGTTGCGCCAACACTATTCAATTTTTCAATTAATTCATCTTTATCTATTTCAAGAAATCTGAATTCATACTCTGTTTTCATTTGTATCTCCTTATTAAAGATTATTAACCATTATGCCGCTTTTTGTCAAGAAACGGTTGACTGATGCTTATTTTTTTAATATCTTAAGTTCAGGAGGAACATATGGCCAGAGATGTTAAATTTTGGAAGGAGGATGGCTCTTTTAAACTTAGAGTTTGTGGAGTTGTTCAGGTCAAGGATAAGATTTTAATTGACAATTGCGACAACGCACCTTTTTGGAGTTATCCAGGTGGCCATGTTGAATTGGGAGAGGACACAAGAAAAGCAGTGTTACGCGAAGTAAAGGAAGAAGTGAACATAGATGCTCAAATAATTAAAAATCTAGCCACAATACAATTATTCTTTACCCGTGATGACAATATGCCTTTTCATGAAATTGGATTTTATTATCTGCTCAAAGCAAATATAGAGCCTAAAGATTTTGTAATTGAAGAAGACAGGGGAAGATTGAGAAAACACCAATTTAAATGGATAACAAAAGAACAACTAAAAAGTCTTGATGTTAGGCCAACTGCATTAAAAAATGTAATTCTTAACGATCTAGAGAATCAAGAAATTATTTCATATGTAAAAGATTAAATTTGTCATTCTAATAATTTTTGCCATGCAAGAAAATTTCATATCAAAATAGTTGACTTAAACTGAACTCCAAGTTTTATAATTTTAAAAATAATTTGACCATAGACTGTGTCAAAGCATCAAATAAAGGAGTAAATTATGCAAATAACAATTGGGAACACAACACTAAGTGCAACGCTTGTTGACAACTCTTCAACAAAGGCACTAAAAGAACTTTTAAAACAAGGGTCCATTATAGTTCACATGAGAGACTTTGCAAATTTATTGGCAGAACATTGCCACGCAATGACGAGTTTTTTACAACGCAAGCAGGTGATCTGATTTTATATCAAGGCAATCAATTTGTGATTTATTATGATACCAATTCGTATAGTTTTACAAGGCTTGGCAAAATACAAAACATATCCCAAGAAGAATTGAAAAGCATACTTGGGAAAGGTGGCGTGACGGTCGAATTATCACTTGAAAAATAAAAAAACAAAGGAGAAGTTATGAAAATAGTTGTTTTAATTGGAAGTCCAAATAAAAACGGATCAACAAACTTAATTGCAAGAGAATTTGAAAAAGGCGCAATTGAAGCGGGGCATCAGGTTGTCATGCTTGATGTCGCACACGCAAATGTTGGAGTTTGTGGTGGTTGTGTTGCCTGTGGCTACAACGGTCCTTGCGTTAAAAAAGATGATATGGAAAATATAAAGAAAGAAATTTTAAGCGCAGATATGCTTGTTTTTGCCACACCACTTTATTATTATGGTATGTCCGCGCAACTCAAAACAGTGGTGGACAGATTTTGCTCATTTAATAGTTCACTGCAAATCAAGCACCTAAAATCTGCACTTCTTGCCGTTGCATGGAACAGTGACGATTGGACATTTGAAGCGCTAGTCAGTCATTATAAAACCCTTGTTCGCTATTTAAATCTTAGTGATCAGGGAATGATTTTAGGGCGTGGATGTGGCACTTTGGGCATGACCTCCCGTTCTGTTTATATGAATAAAGCCTATGAACTAGGTAAAAGTTTAAGATAGGAGTGGATTTAGTTTTAAAAAACATCGGCGAGCGAGAGCGCGTCCGATGTTTTTTTCTATTTCACGAAATAAACCTTCCAGTTTCTGGGTCATAATATTTTGAATGAAAGTAATATAGTCCAGTTTCTTCATCAAAGTAATATGACCTATAGCGGAATGGATTAAGTAGGGCGATAGTCATATGAGCAAGCCCACTTTCTGTGTAAGTGGTTTGATTTGCTATGTCGACAAACTTTCCATCATTCAAAACAAAAGTTTTGTGGTTACCCAAAGCATCATATACATATTTTATTATTTCTCGTTTGCTATTGTCATAAATGCCAATAATGTCATCAAAAACATTCTTTTTATAGACATATTTTGCACCATTGAAGTTAAAACCAGTAAGCCCGTCATCACCATAGTGGAAAAGTATTGTATCAATTATGGTATCTCCACTTTCTTCTATGGTTACTGTTTCTTGTGCAACTATCTTGTCGCCATTAAGGTAAAACTTGGTTTCCTGGTTGTCAACTTTTTTGGATATTCTAATTCCATTTTCATTATATTTATATGTTGCAACATTGCCTATCTTTTCAAGATTTCCAAGACTATTCCATTTGAGATTTGTACCTCTGTAAATTGTTGGGTTGCCCAAATCGTCATACTCAAATTTTTCATTATCAAATGACATTAGTAACTTTTTCAAATCACTGGCAGAGTACCCATATTTTGTTATAATAGATGGGTTTCTAAGAGTAAAACCATATTGGAATAAATCATTTGCAATATCTTTTTCTGTAACTGCTGTATATACAGTTTCTAACTTTTCAACAATATTTCCATCACTGTCATAAGAGTAGATAAAAGTTTTATTTAATTCTTTATTATCTTCTCGTTTGAGTCTAGAAAATTCGTCATAAGTATACTTAACTTTTTCAATTCCATTTTCAACAATTTTGGTAATATTACCTTTTTCATCAAAGATATATTTTGTAGTACCTTTAATAATTCCGTCTTCGTCATTTAATAACGACTCAAGATCTTCATCATCTGTTTTCTTAAACATTTATTTATTCTCCTTTTATTTAGCGAATTAGATTATAAATGTCTAAGAAATTTTAATTACTATAACCTACTATAATTTACTATAATGATTTGTCATCGTTGTAATCTGAGTTACTACTAATAAAAAATTTTTTACCGTATATTTCAACTGCTTCTCTATGTAATTGAAAAATTCTTGCTGTTGAATAATTCGTCATAAATGCAATGTTATCATAAGATTTTCCGTCTATATAACGCAAAAATAATATATTTTTATATGGTTGGTCTATTTTGTTCACTTTAAGTTTGACATTGTTGACTATTTGTTCGCTTTCTTCTATTAACTTTTCTAAAATATCAATTTGCTTGTTAATTTTCATGTATCTATCTGTATGAGATAATTTTTTGTCTTTTAAATTGAATAAATCTTCAAAAAGGTTGTATAATTCATCTTTTAGTATTTTTTGATATTTTATTTCGTGTAAACAATTTTGTAATTCTTCTTTTGTACTCATGTCTCTTCCTTATTAGTAAATTGTTATTGCGTAAGCTTCATTTATAACATTTATGTCATTAATTAATAAATAACCATAAGTTCCATTGCCAAACGAAACAATATAATATTTGTCAGTTCTTGTTAGTTGGTTGTTCTCATAATATCTAAACTCGTTATATCCATATGCCACAACAACATGATTACTTGATGATTTCGTACCATGCATTAGAACTTGATCGTCTTGAAACACTAGCCCAGCAATAGTGTAATATTCAAAAGAATCTAGAAATAAGACAACTGGCGTTTCGTTTTGGAAATAACTTCTTGCTGCAGCTACATTTCTGCCTATGGACTGGTATTGTATAGAATATCCTTGACCATTGACATATTCAGTCATACCACTTTTAAATTGAGATACACTGGTTCCAGGCCCTGATTGGTTGGTCCCCATTAAATCGTATAAGTGCTCCTTTAAATTCATACTAGTGGTAGAGTTGCCTAAAAAACGATACTGACCATTGTAGGTAAATCCAGGTTCAAAATTTGGAATTAAATTAGTTAATGTCACATCATAATACGCAATAACAATGGTTGCCGCCATAGGTGCACAAGAATTTTCTTGAGTGATGGTATCATAGCTTGGGCAGGTGATGTCTATTAATTCTCTTGTATATTCATACTCATCAAAATAAATTGTTTGATATATATCCTCCGTTTGCCCGGATCCATTATACCACGCACCATAATAATTTTCTGTGCTAGGCGAAGAGTTTGGTATGCTATATGTAAAGCCACACCCCGTAAGCATCATTAAAAATGCAAAACTTGAAAATAAAAATTTCTTCATCATAAAAAACCTCCGCTATATATATGTCAGCAGAGGTTAAAAATGGTTCAAATTTATAAAAATTTATTTAATAATTCTTCATCGTTTACACTAAATCTTAAA
Source organism: uncultured Clostridia bacterium (assembly GCA_944383375.1). GTDB lineage: Bacteria > Bacillota > Clostridia > Christensenellales > UBA1242 > UBA5893. The sequence goes on from CALWPG010000010.1 coordinate 34,000, forward strand.
TATAAATCGTAGTTTTCATAGTCTAATAAAGCATACAATATCTGATTTTGAAAGCCATCTATAACTTTTTTATATAATAGATATTCGTCATTTTGTGTGACTTCTGCACCAACGATATAGTCATCTTTGTCAGGATAGTCAATATCTTGATTCATTATTAAAGTAAATTCAAGATACGTGAAAGGTATATTATTATTTGTTCCTTCCAATTCCAAAATATATAGATCATCTTCAGCATATTGTCCGTAATGCGATATAATGTTACAGTCATCAAATATAAAAGCATATTTAGGGTAATTTTCGTTTATATATTCTTGGCAATAATCCAAAGTAAGATCATGTCTTATCAAATCGGAATACGTGTATAACTCTTCTGGTCTTAGCGCAAAGGGTAGAATAACACATAAAGCAACTATGCAACATAATGCTGTTGCACCATATGCAAATTTTAACCAAAAACTTTTTTTATTTGATTTATTTTCAATGACCCTATTTTTTAATTTATTTATTCTGTTAGGCTCAAGTTCGGAAAAATCGTCAGTAAAATATTCTTTTGCCATACTATTAAGTTTTTCATCTTCAACAATCTTCTTTTTCATTAAAATGCTCCTTTAATAAAGTGTTGAGTTCGGATATTCTTCGTTTTATTGTAGACATAGAAAATTTTGTCATTTTAGCAATTTCTTTTATAGTATAATTATTATTATATCTTAAATAAAATATCAACTTCAAATCTTTTGGAAATGCATCAATAATAAAAGATAAAGAAATATTAGAGAAAGTATCAACTGTTCCTAATAATGCTATATTTATATTATCCAATTTGACTTCGGGCTTTATTTTTCTATTTACATTAAACATTTGGTATTTTGCAATTTTATATATCCATGAATAGCAGTTTTGATAAAATAATAAATCTTTAGATTTTTCAATTACTATCATAAATGTATTTTCGATTACATCTTTTATATCTTCTATATCATAGGTATATTTTCTTAAAAAATAAAATAATTCCTTGTAGATTAGTTTATAAAGTTCTTCAAAAGCCCCGTCATTACCTTTGCCAATTTCTTTAACCAAAAAATTTACTTTTGTCTTCTTCTCAGTATCCATTGTTTTCCATTTGTATTTTCATTTGTAATTTTTTAATTTAGAGATTTTAAAGTCTATTTTAATAGAAATAATAAGTTAAGTCAAAAAAATAGTTAAAAACTATAAATCAACGGTCCTACTGTTTATTTCTACCAATTAAATAATCAATACTAGCACCAAAATAATTTGCTAGTTTTGTTAACACGGCAAGTGATGGTGTTGTTCCTGCACGCCATTTGCGAGATATATTTATATTCAAGCCAAGATTTTTAGTTACCTTATAATGAGTAACTTTATTTATTTTCAGAAGTTCTTCATATCTAGATAAAAATAAATTATCCATATCAGTGTAATTGCCATATTCTTCACAATCAGACAAACCTACAAGATAGTTAATACTACAATGAAAATAATTGGCAATTTTAATAGCGGTGTTTAAACCAGACAGATATTTACCATTAATATAATTAGAAATAGTCTTATATGCAATACCAAGTTCCACGGATAGCTTTGTCAATGTGAGATTGTGATTGGACATAAGTTCTTCCAGATTTTCTTTGACTGAATACATAGTATACTCTCTGACTTTAATATTATTTTAAATTTTTTATATTTTGTTAATTTTGAAAGTGAGATATACTACTTTTGTTTCAAAAAATTTTTATCCTCGCCCGTGAAAATAAATTTTCAATGCTCAATATATAAAAAAAGAATTGCTAACGGCAATTCTGCATTTTTGGTTGGAATGAGTGTTGACCGACAAAATTACTTATATTCGCTTATGCTCATTTAAGGTGGGGAAAATAAAAAAAAGAATGGCAATTTGCCACTCATTTATTGGTTGGAATGAGTGGACTCGAACCACCGACCCCCACCTTATCAGAAAAGTGTATGTTTTTATAATGGTGTGAAAGTTGATTTATATAAGCATTATAAATAAAGAGATTTAGACACTTTAAAAACAAAATTGATGTCAAAC
>CALWPG010000011.1 GCA_944383375.1 uncultured Clostridia bacterium
AGGAGATGAGGATTTGAAAAATATTTATTATGTTTACACTGAAAAAAGGTACATGGGCAGAAAGCAAATTAAAAACAAGCTTATAACTGTCCATGCAAAAACACAATTGGAATGCAAGAAAAAACTAACAGAAGCGGTAAATGCTTTTCTGAATAATCGCTTATCAAAACAAAATAAACGGACTTTACTTGAATTTTGGGACAAATGGTACAATCAAGACAAAGAACCATTTATTTCAGAAGGTACAAAGAAAGATTTTGCAAAAGTAAGAAATTACTTAAAGCCATTGCTTGAAATGAGTATTACAAAAATTGATAAAGATAGAATACTAAGTTTCTTTGCAAATTTCAATGAGAATAGATCTAAAGAAAAAATGCACCTTTATTTAAAAGCTTGTTTGAAAAGTGCAGTTAAACATGGGGTGATAAAAAAGAACCCATATGATTTGGTTGTGTTAGCTCCAAGAACAAGGACTCACAAACAGGCACTTACATTCCAGGAACAACAAAGATTGCTTGAATACGTTAAAGGCAAGCCTATTGGAATAATCATTTTGATATACCTACTTACAGGACTAAGAAAAAAAGAACTTAATTACAAAAGCATTGAGAATGACATTAATTTTGAAAACAACACACTTAAAGCAATCAATCTGAAGGGCAGACATAATATAGTAAGATATAAACACATTAGATTAAGTGCAGGGACTATAAAGCTAATAATGAATAATCTTGACATAATACACAGTTACGATGATGAAACAGCTTATCGAGAAGTGTTAAAGATTATGCGAGAACTTGAAATAAATAAAAGCATAGTTAACCTACGACACACATTCGCTACCAATCATTTATACCTTGCCACACCGGATTATGTTATTTCAAAAGAGATGGGGCATTCTACAAGCCAAATTACAAAAGATAATTACATGGATATTGATTTCAATTTAAGCAAAGAAAAGATTGTTAAATTATATAATAATTTATACCCAATTTTTGGATAAGTTTTTGGATAAGTTCCTGGATAAGTTTTTGGATAAGTTCCTGGATAAGTTTTTGGATAAGTTTTTTCACATTTCTGAACACATTCTTGAACATTTGTTCTAAAAATGGCAATAAAAAAATATCAACATAAAAAAGGCTGAAAGCCTTATAAATAAAGGTTTTCAGCCACATTAAGCTGGTGCCGGGAACCGGACTTGAACCGGTACGGAGTTTCCCCCGAGGGATTTTAAGTCCCTTGCGTCTGCCTATTCCGCCATCTCGGCAATTGGAGGTGCCACCCAGATTTGAACTGGGGAATAAAGGTTTTGCAGACCTTGGCCTTACCACTTGGCGATGGCACCACTAAAAAAAATGGAGCGGAAGACGAGATTCGAACTCGCGACATTTGCCTTGGCAAGGCAACGCTCTACCACTGAGCCACTCCCGCATTATATATGAAATACTATCATTTATCGTGCCTGATAATCAAGTTTGGTGGGAGTTATAGGACTCGAACCTATGACCCTCTGCTTGTAAGGCAGATGCTCTAGCCAACTGAGCTAAACTCCCATGCATCCAAGCTTTTTTACTATACCAAATTAAACATATGTATGTCAACATTTTTTTTAAAGTTTTTTAATTTTTTTAATGACAAACCGTCTGTGATATTGTATGATATAATCAAGAGGTGAAATGTGACAGATATTGATATAGCAAAAAGTGTAAAGTTGAAAAAAATTGAAAAGATATCAAAGAAATTAAAATATAGTGGAGAAATAATCAAATATGGTGATTATAAGGCGAAACTTCCAATAGCTTATGGAAAAAATAAGGGCAAGCTAATATTGGTTACTGCAATCAATCCTACAAAATTAGGCATTGGAAAGACAACTGTGTCAATTGGTCTTGCTGATGCAATGAAAAATTTGGGTAAGAAAGTATGCTTGGCACTAAGGGAACCATCATTAGGGCCTGTATTCGGTATAAAAGGTGGAGCCACAGGTGGTGGCTATAGTCAAGTCGCACCAATGGAAGATATAAATTTGCATTTTAATGGTGATTTTCACGCAATTACATCGGCAAACAATTTGTTGTGCAGTTTAATAGACAATCATATTTTTCAAGGAAATGACTTAAACATTGATGTTGATAAGATAATGTTTCACCGATGTATAGATTTAAACGACAGAGCTTTAAGGCAAATAACACTTGCTCAAGGCAATAAAAACGGAGTAGCTCACGAAGAAAATTTCACAATAACCGCAGCATCAGAAGTTATGGCGATAATGTGTCTGGCTTCCGACTTTAATGATTTGAAAAGAAGACTTGGCAACATTACTGTTGCTCTTAATACCAAAGGGCAACCAGTCTATGCAAAGCAATTAAAATCCGAAGAAAGCATGGCAATACTTCTAAAAGATGCACTGATGCCAAACCTTGTACAAACACTAGAACACACACCGGCAATAGTCCATATGGGACCATTTGCTAACATAGCTCATGGATGTAATAGTATCATAGCAACCAAAATGGCGCTATCTTATGCTGATTATGTTGTTACTGAAGCTGGCTTTGGGGCTGATCTTGGCGCAGAAAAATTTTTTGATATAAAGTGTCGTATAGGTAAATTAATACCTGATGCGGTAGTATTGGTTGTAACTGTTGGTTCTTTAAAGTTACATGGTGGAATTGAATTTGAAAAATTAAGTGAGGAAAATTGTGATGCCGTGGCGAAGGGGATGGACAACCTTTATGCACATATTGATACGGTATTTAATGAATTTAAGTTGCCCGTGGTGGTTGCAATAAATAGATACGAAACTGATACTTTGGATGAATTAAACTTAATTAAAGATGAACTTGATAAAGCATCTATTCCAAATGTTATATGTGATGTATACACCAACAAAAAGCTAGGGAGTGATGTTTTGGCTAAAATGGTCATTGAGCTTTGTGATAGATATGACAACCATTTTAAATTTTTGTATGATACGGATAGCACAATAAAAACAAAAATAAAACAAATTGCTCAAAAAGTTTATGGTGCCAAGGGTGTCAAATTCACAGAAAATGCTAATGAGCAAATAGAAATTATCAATAAGTTGCATTATAATAATTTACCAGTTGTCATTGCTAAAACTCAATATAGTTTAAGTGACAATGCAAAACTTATAAACCGGCCAAAAGATTTTTACATAACAATAAATGATATACAGTTAAAAACTGGGGCAGAGTTTATAGTTGCAATTGCAGGGAATATGTTACTCATGCCTGGTCTTGGCAAAGTCCCAAATGCAGTCAACATGCACATAGATGAAAACTACAATATTGAGGGTATATTTTAAATCGCATCTTAATTGCCTCAAAAAATATTATTAAAAAAAGAGTTAATGCTTAACTTTGGCCGAGTAACTCTTTTTTATATGCGAATAATATTTGCGTTTTTTATGTGTACTATATTTAAATTTCATCATTTATTGGGGCACCATTAAAAACTTGAAAACTGATTTCTATAGTTGCAGTTCCATCAATACCTGTTGGCATATTAAGATTTAGTATGCCTGTTGATAAGTCCTGTAGGGATATTTCACAATAAGTTTTGCTTGTTGACTGCATTGGTGTCACTTCATTGTCTATTGTTGTTTCGTAAAAAATGGTTAAATTCATTTCGATTATTATTAACTTACTTCTGCTTAGTGCTAAAACTGTTTCTGAAATTGGAATGTCACTGTTTTCAATTTCTTCAATGTTTATTAGTTCATGAAGGTTATCGTACGAACTACCCATGCTTAGTTGCAAACTTAATGCTGAGATGTTTAAAGTGCTTGTAATAGTATAGTTAAATTGAGCATTTGTTGGTGTAACAAGTTCCATATCAGGACAAGTAAATATTGCAGTGTATGTTCCACTAGTCTCATTATTTACATTGAATGAATAATTGATATCATAAGAAACAATAACATCATTATGCATCCAACCCAAAAATTGTGAGCTTTGTTTTGGAGTAGCACTTATTTGACAAATGCTGCTTTCTTGATATGTTCCACCACCATATGCAGTTCCGTAATTTGAGTACCACACATTTACTGAGATGTCAAAATACAATGGTTGTTCATTGCATCCAACAAAAACTAGTGCGACAATAAAGCACAAAAGTAGGCTTGCAAAACATCTAAAACCAAACTTCATATGAAACCTCTTTTTTAATTTATCATCTAATGGTTTTTCTGTCAAATAATGTTTGCATAAAATCCTCAGAATATTACAAATAACTCAAAATTATTTATGAGTAAAAAAAACATTGTTGCATAAAATAGATTGGAAAAAGAGGATTTAACATGTGGGAATATTGTATCTGCGTAGATATCGGTAATGATGATGTAACTGAATATATATTGGATAGGTTAAATGCCTATATCAAAGATTGCGATGGTATTTTGACCTGTCTTGACAAAGGACTTTTTACGCATATACTAATCGCTTGTAACAAATTTGAAAAAAATAGATTACAATTGGTTCTTCAAGATATTATTACACATGTAATTTGTTATTTTTATAAAAAAAATTATTTGCTGAGCAATTTACGGATAAAAATTGCTGATAAGATATCCAAACAAGCATTTATTTCTGCACTGCTATTTTTTGATAATGAAACCGATAATTATATAGTTAATAAATACCTTGAAATTAATGACAAAATTAATTTAAGTAGTTTTTTTAATTTTAAACTTCAGTCTTTAAAACAAAAGTGGCAAGAACTTGTCGACATTGCAAATGAAAATGAAATATATTTATACAAAGATGATACTTTTTTGGAATTGATTAAGTTTCTAGTTGATAACATTGAGGTTAAAAATGATGTTATAAACATTATGTCAGTTGATAAATCATATGCCATATATGACGCAAAATTTGATGCAATAAAGTGTCCCAATGATATGGATGAGGAAAAATTGGTATCCACTTTAATCGCATTAAGTCCCAAGAGTATAAATATTTATTGTAGTGAAATACTTTCCAGCAAAATAAAAACCATGATTTGCAAATTATTTGAAAAAAGAGTTAAGTTTGTAAAACAATCTGTAAATTAACATACAAATTACAAAATTTCGTAAAAAACCTTGTTGACTTTAAAATAAATAGGTTGTATAATAAATTAAACAATAGATAAATTTTAAGTTGTTAGGGGTGTTTTTATGAGAAATATTTATAAGGAAGAGCTTGAGATACTTCTTGCTAATTATGATGAAAAATTAGATGATATTCTAAGAAAAGAAGGTCTTGCATCATTACTTAATAAGAGTAACGATGAATTAAGAGCAGATTTTGCATTAAGTTACAAAACAGTTTTTATGCAAGTTAAAGAAAAAAATTCTTACAAGCCAAGAAATGAACTTAGTTATAACCTCTTAAAATTAAGACGAGTTTTTGCTTTGTGGAAAAGCACAAATATAGTATTAATTGAGGGTGGCATTAGATACAAACCTTTGGATACATATGAGAAATTTCCTATCTACAATATGCAAAATCCAACAATATGGCCAACTGATAAGACATTAAATAGACTTAGAGTTAAAGCAATAGGAATTTATGTTAAATCAAACAAAATTAGAGATCTTCGTGCATTAAGAACTGCTCTTGTAATGAAATTTGGTTTGGACAATAACATTGCAAATTTTTATATAGATATTTTTAGACGTATGCAGGCAAAAAAAGTTATGAACAATTTCTCATTGGTTGTTGATTCTACTGATATTGATGATTATAATGTAGATGTTTTTCAATAAAATGAAAAAAATTAGTTGACATTGTGAAAATTTTGTGATATCATGCTCGCAGTAAAGTAGAAGGTTTTCTTCTCACCAGTCGGGCATGCCTGGATTGTGTAAAACAAATTCTTTTGTTTTTCGTGAGTGAAAATTTTTCTATTTTCACTCATTTTTAATTTAGGAGGATATAACTATTTTTAAAGAACTTCTTATAAATGACCAGATTGTAACAAATGAAGTCAGGTTGATTGGCAAAAACGGAGAACAACATGGCATCGTAAGTCTTGAAAGAGCAAAGCAAATAGCGGACAGTGAAGGTTTAGATTTGGTTCTGATGTCTTCAAATTCATCACCTTATGTATGTAAGATAATGGATTATGGAAAATACAAATTTGATGCGATAAAAAAAGAAAAAGAACTAAAGAAAAACCAAAAGACATCAACACTAAAAGAAATTCAACTTTCAATGACCATTGATACTCATGATAAGGAAGTAAAAGCAAAGCATGGTATCAGATTTCTTAAAGATGGAGACAAGGTAAAAGTTGTTTTGAGAATGAGGGGACGTCAACAAGCATATGTCAAAAATGCAATTGAGGTTGTTAAATCGTTTTATGATATGCTATCGGAATACGGGACATATGATAAAGAACCTGAGGTTGTTGGAAGAAATATTACAATGATTATATCACCCAAAAAATAAGCTAAAAGGAGAAAACAAATATGCCAAAACAAAAATCACATAGTGGCGCAAAGAAAAGATTTAGTGTAAATAAATCTGGTGCTGTAAAGTATGCAAAACCAAATAGGGGACATTTTTTAGCAAAAAAAGCCCAATCTAGGAAAAGAAAATTAAGAAAAGGTGGTTATCTTTCTGGAAAACAAGCAAGTAATGTAAGAAAGATGATCAACGTATAAGGAGGCCAACATGAGAATTAAAAGATCAGTAAATGCACTTAAAAAGAGAAGAGCAATATTAAAGCAAGCAAAAGGCTATCGTGGTGCTAAATCAAAGCTATACAGGGTTGCTCGTCAGGCTGTTATGAAAAGTGGTCAATATGCTTATATTGGCAGAAAACAAAAGAAGAGAAATTTTCGTGCACTTTGGATAACCAGAATAAATGCCGCATGCAGATTAAACAACATATCATATAGTCGTTTCATGCACGGTTTGAAGGCATCTGGAATAAATTTAAATAGAAAAGTACTTGCTGACATGGCTGTAAATGATGCAGAAGGTTTCGCTTCGCTTGTAGTTGTTGCAAACAAAGTTGGTTAATAAAAAAACAAATCGTTTTGATTTGTTTTTTTGTGTATTTTAATTTGATTTTATGTCGCTTTATATTATAATAATCTTATGATTACATCAGTAAGTAACGAGACGATTAAATCATTAAAAAAACTTATTAAGCAAAGAGATATTATTTGTTTGGATAATCCAAAACTGATAACTGAAGCCTTGAAAAATAACTGGCAAATTTTAGCAGTTCTGAAAACCAACAATATATTTTATACAGAGCATGACATACTTGTCTCTGAAAATATCTTGAGATATTTTTCAAATGTGGTAACTTCACAGGGAGTTGTGGCAATTGTCAGGCTGAAAATTTATGATCTGAAACCACCAAATAATAACTTTTTGGTTTTGGACAATGTTCAAGATCCCGGGAATGTCGGCACTTTGATCAGAAGCGCCGTAGGAGCGAATTTTTTGGACATATTTTTGATAAATTGTGCTAGCATTTCTCTTGATAAAACTGTTAGAAGTACTATGGGTGCACTGTTTAAATGCAGATTTTATGAGGTTAAAGAAGATTTCATCAAAATTTTAGAAAATTGGAATATGACATTGATAGTTGCTGATATGGATGGAGACAGTGTGTTTGAATATGAAAATAAAAGTCCCGTAGGCTTGATTGTTGGAAATGAGGGACATGGAGTTGGTGAAAGTTTAAAAAAGATTGCAAATAAATTTGTAAAGATTCCAATGCAAAATGGGCTAGAGAGTTTAAATGCAGGTGTAAGTGGAAGTATAATTATGTATCAATTGACGTATGGAGGTAAAAATGTCAGGTCATAGTAAATGGAATAATATAAAAAGAACAAAAGAAAAATCTGACGCACAAAGAGGTAAGATTTTTACAAAAATTGGCAGAGAAATTGCTGTCGTTGTGAAACAGGGTGGAAGCGATCCGAATGTGAATCCTAGCCTTAAAAATGTTATTCAAAAAGCAAAGCAAAATAATATGCCAAATGACTCTATTGAAAGATCAATTAAAAAAGCGGCAGGCGAGCTTTCTGGAGTTAATTATGAGGCAATGACATACGAAGGTTACGGGGCAGGTGGTTCTGCTGTAATTGTAGAGTGTTTGACTGACAATAAAAATCGAACAGCGGGCGATGTAAGGCATGCTTTTGATAAACATGGTGGATCTTTGGGCTCTACAGGTTGTGTTAGTTATTTATTTAAACGTCGTGGACTTATTGTGCTTGAAAAAACTTTGGACACCGATGTTGATAGCGTCATGCTGGATTGTCTTGATGAGGGTGCAGATGATGTTGTAGAGCAAGATGATGTCTTGGAGGTCTACACATCGCCATCTAACTTTAATAGCGTCAGAGACGGATTAGAACAAAAGGGCTACAAATTTCTTTCTGCAGAAGTGACACTTTTGGCGGATAATTACATTGAACTTGATGAATCAAAGCTTGAGCAATTCCAAAAGATGCTTGATGCATTAAATGATTCAGATGATGTTCAAAACGTTTACCATAATGTAAGTAATTGTGAAGAGTAATATGAGAATTTTAGGTATTGATCCTGGATATGGTATTGTTGGTTATGGAATAATTGAAGGTGGGTATCAGCCCAAAATGATTGATTATGGTGTGATTTCCACTCCAAAAGAATTGACATTACCAGAAAGGCTTGAAATAATTTTTAGTTCTATTGAAACATTGATTGCTTCATATAATCCTGAGGTTATAGCTATTGAAGAATTGTTTTATTTTCGAAATCAAACAACTATTATTCCGGTTGCTGAGGCTCGTGGGGTTATTATACTCGCTTGCAAAAAAAACAACATTCCAATATTTGAATACACACCTTTGCAAATTAAGCAGGCATTGACTGGCATAGGTAGAGCAGACAAATCTCAAGTACAATTTATGGTAAAAACGGTTTTGGGATTGGAAAGTATACCAAAGCCCGATGATGCAGCTGACGCGTTGGCCGTGGCAATATGCCATGCGCAAATTAATCCAAATTTAAATAATAATATGGTATGAAACTATGATAAATTTTATTGAAGGAAAAATTGTAGAAAAGCAAGAAGATTATGTGGTTATTGAGAATAACCAAATTGGCTATGAAATCTATGTCAGCGATTATACACTTAATAGCTTAGCATATGAAAATGAAATGGCTAGACTTTTTACTTTTATGAGTGTAAGAGATGATGGTATTACACTTTATGGGTTTGCCTCAAAAGAGGAAAAAGATATGTTTTTAAAATTAATTTCTGTTAGCGGAATTGGCCCTAAAATGGCAATTGGTATATTGTCAAATATTTCTATCTTTGATTTGACTAATGCAATATTTAGACAAGATGTTAAAATGCTTTGTACCGTTAAAGGTCTTGGTAAAAAGACAGCAGAAAGATTGTTGGTTGAACTAAAAGATAAAACATTGCCATCTTCACAAACGAAGGAAGATCAAAATATTAATATGTCATATGTTGACGAGGCTACAGACGCGCTCGTGAGCCTTGGTGTTGGGAAAAATGAAGCATACAGGCTTGCACGTGAGAATGCCTCACAATGTACTTCAGTCGAGGAAATAATAACAAAAGTTTTAAGAGGAATGGGTAATTAATGGCACAAGATAACAGATTTATCACAAGCACTAAAAATCCGAGCGAATTAGAAATTGAAAATTCTCTGCGTCCACGTAGTATGGATGATTATGTTGGGCAAGAAAAAATAAAAGGCACGCTCAAAGTGTATATTGAAGCGGCTAAAAAAAGAAATGATACACTCGATCACGTACTTTTATATGGCCCTCCAGGATTGGGAAAAACTACACTCAGCCATATCATAGCAAATGAGATGGGCTCGCAACTAAAGATAACATCTGGCCCAGCCATTGAACATGCTGCAGATCTTGCGGCTATTGTAACTAATTTAAACAAAGGTGATGTTTTATTTATTGATGAAATTCACAGATTAAACAAATCTGTTGAAGAAATACTTTATCCTGCAATGGAAGATTTCGCACTAGATTTTGTAGTTGGCAAAGGCCCTTCTGCAAAAAACATGCGTTTAAAAATACAACCATTCACCTTAATTGGAGCCACAACTCGGGCGGGAATGATCACTGGTCCATTAAGAGACAGATTTGGCGTGATTTGTAGACTAGAATTATATAGTCCAGAAGAATTAATGGTTATAATCAAACGATCAAGCAAAATATTAGGCATTGATATTGATGAAGATGCATGTTTTTGTCTTGCCTCTAGAAGTCGTGGAACACCAAGATTGGCAAATAGACTCTTAAAGCGTGTTCGTGATTTCGCTCAGGTTATTGGCGAAGGAAAAATAACTAAGGACATAGCACAAAAATCCTTGCAACTTATGGAAATTGATGAGCTCGGCCTTGATTTTGTAGATAGAAGAATTTTGGAAAATATAATAAAAAAATTTGGTGGCGGTCCTGTGGGACTTGATACCTTAAGTGCTGCAACTGGTGAGGATAATGCAACAATAGAAGATGTTTATGAACCCTACTTATTACAACTTGGCTTTATTGCAAGAACACCAAGAGGAAGAGTGGCACTTCCAAAAGCTTATGAGCATTTGGGATTGACAATAAGTGATGAGAAAAGACGATCATTAGAAGTATATAAAAGTGTAAGTGAAGATAATGAATGAACTATTGAACAAAAAGACATATGATTACTTTTTACCAGAAGAATTGATAGCGCAGACTCCCAAAGAGCCAAGAGATAGTGCTCGCTTGTTGGTATACAATAGAAAAACTGATAAAATTGAACATAAAATTTTTAGAGACATCTTGGATTATTTAAAAGAAGGCGATGTTTTAGTTTTAAACACCTCCAAAGTTATTCCAGCAAGGTTGTTTGGAGTTAAAGTTGAAACTGGTGCAAAAATTGAAATACTGTTACAGAAAAGATTTAATTTAAATAATTGGGAAGTTTTGGCAAAGCCGACAAAAAGATTAAAGGTCGGAACACTGATAAAATTTAGTGATGAACTTTCTTGCATTGTTCGAAAAATAAAGGAAGAGGGGCTGTGCGAAGTTGAGTTTGTGTATAATGGTGTATTTGAAGAAATCTTAGATAAGCTGGGCTCTATGCCTTTGCCTCATTATATAAAAACTGATTTAAAAGATAAAGATATGTACCAAACAGTATACAGCAAGCAAAAAGGTTCAAGTGCTGCACCAACTGCTGGACTCCATTGGACAAAGGACTTACTTGATAAAGTTAAACAAAAAGGTGTAACTATACTTGAAGTTATGCTTCATGTTGGGCTTGGAACATTTAGACCTGTTAAAGAGGATAATATCTTAGAGCACAAAATGCATTCTGAATATTACGTTATTACAAAAGAGGTTGCAGATTATATAAATTTGGCAAAAAGTCAGGGAAGACGTATTATTGCAGTTGGAACGACAAGTGTTAGAGTGCTGGAAAGTGCTAGCGATGAAAATGGTATTTTAAGTGCAAAAAGTGAAGATACTAACATTTTTATATATCCACCATATAAAATGAAAGTGGTCGATGCTCTTATAACAAATTTTCATCTGCCACAATCAACATTGATTATGTTGGTGGCAAGCATGATCGGAGTGGAAAAAACATTACAAATTTATAACATTGCCGTCAAAGAAAAATATAGATTTTTCAGTTTTGGTGATGCTATGTTTATAATATAGGAGAATTATGAATTTTAGTTTTGAAGTTAAAAAAGTTTGTAAACAATCGGGAGCGAGAATTGGAGTTTTTCATACCCCACATGGTGACATAGAAACGCCTGTTTTTATGCCTGTTGGTACTCAAGCCACAGTAAAAGGTTTAAAGGTAGAAGAGTTAAAAGAGGTTGGTGCACAAATAATACTTTCAAATACCTATCATCTTTTTTTACGACCTGGCGAAGATATCGTAAAAAAAGCAGGTGGTTTACACAAATTTATGAATTGGGATAAACCAATTTTGACAGATAGTGGAGGTTTTCAGGTATTTTCGTTGTCCAAGTTGAGAAAAATAACTGAAGAAGGTGTCTATTTTAATTCTCATTTGAGTGGCGAAAAACTTTTTATTAGTCCTGAAAAGGCGATGCAGATTGAAAATGATTTGGGTGCTGACATAATAATGGCTTTTGATATTTGTTCCAACTATGGAGCAACTCATAAAGAAGCTGAAAAAACAGCGGAAATTACAAAAAATTGGTTAGAAAGATGCTATAATGTACAAAAAAATGAAAATCAAATGTTGTTTCCTATTGTCCAAGGAAATTTTTATAAAGATTTGAGAAAAAAGTGCATAGAAGATTGTGTGCCTTATGCAAAATGTGGTATTGCAATTGGTGGGCTAAGTGTTGGGGAACCAAAAGAAGTTATGTATGATATGTTGGATTATATGATGCCACTTATGCCCCAAAATATGCCTAGATATTTAATGGGTGTAGGAAGTCCAGATTGCTTGCTTGAAGGTTATGCAAGAGGTATAGATATGATGGATTGTGTTTTGCCAACAAGGATCGCTAGAAATGGGACTGCATTTACAAAAAACGGTAAATTAGTTATAAGAAATGCTGAGTTTAAAGAAGATTTCAGACCAATAGAAGACGATTGCGATTGTTACACTTGTAAGCATTACACGAGAGCATATATAAGGCATTTAATTAATGCTAAAGAAATGTTGGGTGCCCAATTATTATCAATTCACAATCTAAGACATTTAATAAGATTGACAGAACAAATTAAACAAGCCATTTGGGAGGACCGACTTTTAGACTTTAAGGCAGAATACCTTAAAAATTATAAAATATAGACAAAAAATTATTTGTTTTTTAATTTTTTTGTGGTATCATTAATAGGAGAAAAATATGGCACTTTTACTTGCTACTGCTGCTGAAATACTTATACCATTGATAATTTTGATTATTATTGTAATTTTGTCATGTTATTCATAGTGGAGGTAATATGAATTTAATTTTATCAAATGTTGGTGTTGGCTCTTGGGTTCTTTTGGGAGTACTTTTGTTGATTTTGATTGTTTCACCATTTCTAATGAGAGCAAAAAACAAAAAAGAGATGGACAGTCAACAAAAAATGATGAATGCAATTAAAAAAGGAGATACAGTGCTTACATCGGCTGGCGTTATCGGTAAAGTCGTAGGCATTGACAACAATAAGCAAGGTTACAAAACTTTGACAATTGAGACTGGTGATGAAAAACATAAAGGCTATCTTTGTGTAGATATTAGGTCGATTTATTATAACTTAAGCAATCCAGTAGTGGAGAATGTTGAAACAAAACCAACAAAAACTGAAAGTCACGACGACACAAAACCAGATAAAGTTGAAGATGTGATTGAAATGCCACAGGATGTCCCTCATGACAAAGAGAACGTGGTTGAAAATGCTGAGAACAATCCAACAGAAACTGCAAAAGTCGCAGAAACAAAAAATTCAAAGTCTAAAAAGAAATAATCATAATATCATCTCCTTGTTCATATTTATATGATGTGGACAAGGAGATGTTTTTATGGTAAAAACAAAAAATAAACAACTTACGGAAACAGAAGGCAAAGCATCATTTTTTTTAACAACATTAAAAGGTGCATTATACGCACTTTCAGTGTGCCTGATTGGAATTTTAATATTTGCATTTATCTTGCGCTTTGTAGCTGTCGGAGATAACCTCATTAAGCCTATTAATCAAGTTATAAAAACATTATCAATATTGATTGGAACTTTTATTGCATTGAAAAAGTCAAAAGATATGGGCTTGATTTCTGGATTAATTATTGGATTTATGTTCACAATAATTGCTTTTGTTGCCTTTTCTGTACTTGATGGCCATTTTGAATTTGGAATATCACTTTTAAATGATTGCTTGTTTGGTGCTATCGTAGGTGGAATATGCGGAATAATTTCAGTCAATCTTAGAAAAAAATAATTTATGTTAAAAAAGATGCAACTAATGGAAATTAGTTGCTTTTTTTATGTGTGTTTGAAGAAAATTATGGTTAAAATTATATAAAGTAAAAAAAGTATTTGACTAATAAGAAGTATTTTTTTATAATATTTCAGTATTTGTAAAATTGGAGATATGATGGCTAAAAGATTTTCTATTATAAACTATGTTCTCGTTTCACTTTTGGTTACGATTGGATTATTTTTATCTTTTGCGACTTTTAAAATACCTTTTTATGTAAACGATTACGCGGGGTTTGCAGGGGCTATATCCTTATCTTATGACATTGGTTCTGGACAGACCGCTGTGTTTGAAGTGACTCCCGTGGATACTCAAGCTGATAGTGTAACTGATGAGCAGATGAATGAGACGATAGAGTTTGTGAGAAATGTGCTTGCAAATTTTGGTGGACAATATAATCAAGTTGGTTTACAAAATGAACATGAAATACGAGTTCAAACTCTTCAATCTGAGACAAGTTCTGCCTTGATGGAGGCCATTGGTACACGTACAGAGATTGTTATCAGGGGTGAGGCAACTTCTGATGCCACTGACTACGACATATCTGCCAGCAGGATATCAAGATGTCTAGGAACATATCAGGCAACAAGCACCACATCTGCATCGTACTCATATGGTGTTTACATTGAGTTTGATAGTTTGGGTTCTACTCAATTTAGAAATCTAACAAACTATGTTGCTGATAATGGTAACACAATTTACTTCTACAATTTAAATGGAGAACAATTGGGTTCACTATCTGGAATTACGCGTGAGGTAACATCCGGGGCGACTTTCATGCCGATATCATCCATAACAACCCAAAACGATGCAAATATATATGCCGTTAACGTTTTGATGGGTTCAAGGAATGTTGAGCTTACTATGACGGAAAATGGAGTAACGACTGCTTATCTAGGTTACAACTGTGTGTCCTATATAGGTATATCATTCTTGATAGCATTTGTATGCTTGTCAGTAATTATGATTGTCAGATACAGAGATTTGGGTTTGATTTCAATGTTGACGTCACTCGTGAATCTTGTGTTGTATTTGTTCTTATTGCAGGCGCTTCCAATTGTAACACTTTCTTTAAGTGGAATAGTTGGATGTGTCCTTGGATATGTATTAACAATATTGTGTCATATTATTTTATTTGAAAAAATAAAACATGAATATTCAATGGGAAGAAAAATTTCGCTTTCTTTCAAATTGGCATATAAAGATTCACTATTTACCATTCTTGATATAATGGTCATTGCTTTGCTTGGAAGTGTTGTACTTTATTTTGTCGGATTTGATATGTTAAAATCTTTTGCCATTGGTTTGTTTATTGGTGGTGTATTGTCAATCTTTTCAGTTTATTGTGTCACAAGATTATTCACAAAGTGGTATTTGCCACTCAACAGCACAAAAGAAAGTCACTTGGCTTTAAAGAGGGAGGTGGCAAATGAGGACTAGTTTAGGTAACAAAATACAGAATTGCAAATATGGGTTTGTACAAAATTTTTGGTATCACTTGATTGCTCCACTGTGCATTTTAGTTTTATCTTTAGTTTTGATACTTTGCTTCAATTTTAATTTGGGCTTAGATTTTACTGGTGGAACGGTGGTAACAGTTGTAGTTGAACAAGATTTGACTGTACAAGAAAATTATAACTCTGTTAAGTCACAGTTGGACGATGTTCTTAGCGAAAATAATATTAAAGGCTTATACTATCAGCAAGAAACAACAAATTATTATGGTGATGCTATCATTGTTCGATTTGGCAAAATAGATGAACAAATAGCCGAGCAACTACGTGCTGATTTAATTGAGACATTTCATGTCTCGACTTCTCAAGATGACTTAGAGAGATTTGTTCAAGTTGATGATTTTGGTCCTAACGTTCAGACAAGCGTTTTGACATCGACAGTGCTTGCCGTACTTGTGGGAATTCTTGTTGTAATGATATATATGTGGATTAGGCATGGAACCACAGCTGGATTTTTATCGTTGTTTATATACTTATTTGACATTATTATGACTATCTCAATCATCGGCGTAACAAGGATACCAGTAGATATGTCAACTATTATTTCATTGGCGTTTGTTGCTATGTATTCTTTGTTTAACACATATTTGTTTGTAAACAAGGTAAATTCAAATTTAAAACAAGAAAAATTTGCCAAAGACTCAAAAGTAGAAATCTCGAATATGACTGTAAAAAGCATTTTAAATGTTAATCTGTTGTTTGCTTGTATTCTGTTGATTTTCACTTTACTTTTAGGAGTTGTTCCAACTTCTTCCGTCAGAGCATTGTCACTCCCATGTCTCGTTGGAGTTTTAGTTTGCTTTTTGTCATCTGTGTTTATCACTCCAGGATTGTGGTCTTTAACTTATATTAAAAGAAAACATAAGGTTAAGACTACGAAAAAAGAAGAGCAGGTTGTTGTAGAAACAAAAACTATTGAAGAAGTGACAAAACAACCTGAAGTAATTGTAGAAACTGAAGCAAAAGAAAACTAAAATTTTCGCAAGTTTGCGAAAATTTTTTTTTATGCTTTAGATATCGTTTTGAGTTTTGCTCTTTATAATGTATAATATTAACATAAGGTGATTTCTGCTGTTTCGCAGAAGGGTTGAATTATGAAACTAATAAAATATTTTAACGATAGTGCAGATAGCACTCTTATTTCACAATATGCAAAACAATTTAATATTAACAGCAAAGTTATGGAAATTATTTTTTCAAAGGGTTATAGAACTTATGATGACATAGCTGATTTTTTGTCGTCATCAAAACAACCTTTTATTGATCCATTTAAGTTATCGGGCATGAAACAATGTGTAGAAAAAATAAAGGATGCAGTTGAACAAAATAAGAGGATTTTGGTGTTTGGTGATTATGACGTTGATGGTATGTCGGCTACTGCTATAATGTTGAAAATGTTTGCCAAATTAGGGAACGATGCTAATTATTATCTTCCAAATCGTTTTGTTGATGGGTATGGGCTAACAAATGAAGTGATTGATAAACTTGTTGCTCAATTTTCGCCACAACTAATAATAACTGTCGATTGTGGTATAACTTGTGCTGAACAGGTGGAACATTGCAAGAAATTAGGAATTGATATAATTATAACAGACCATCATGAGCTGCCAGATGTTTTGCCTGATACAATAGTCGTTAATCCAAAAATTGTTGATCAAGAATATAAATTTGATGGACTATGTGGAACAGGTGTTGCATTTAAAGTAGCTCAGGGAGTACTTGGCGAGTCATGTGAAGAATTTTTACCAATCGCTACAATTGCGACGATTGCCGATATTGTCCCTTTGAAGAATGAAAATAGAATAATCGTTACAAAGGGCCTTAGATGTTTAGGCAAATATTTGCCATATGGTTTAAAAATGTTGTTTAAGCAAAACAAACTTAATTTAGATTTTGTTGACGCCGACGACATTGCATTTAAAATAGCTCCAAAACTTAATGCAACGGGAAGAATGGGGGATGCTTCAATCTCTTTAGAGTTGATGCTAGAAACCAATCCCGCCAAGGTTAGAGAGTTGATAAATAAGATCAATGATTGTAATTCGCGTAGACAGGAGTTGTGCACAGAAGTTTTTGATGATTGTCAAAACATGCTTAAAGACAAAAATATGTCAAATGTACCTATTATTATATTAAAATCCGAAAAGTGGGACAGTGGGATATTGGGTATTGTTTGTTCAAGGCTGTTGGATATATACAATCGACCTGTCATTTTATTATCCCAAAGTGGGGATATTTTAAAGGGCTCTGCTAGAAGTATTGAAGATGTAAATATTCATCAAGTGCTAAGTTCTGTGCGCGATATTTTAGATGTTTTCGGTGGACACAAAGTTGCTGCGGGTCTAACACTTAATGTCAAAAATTATGACGATTTTTGCAATAGAACAACCGCATATATGTTTGAAAATATAAATGGTCGCGCATTCATACCTATTGAATATTATGATCTAGAACTTCAAGAAACCGATTTGACGGAAAAATTTTATAACGATCTTAAACTTTTAGAGCCTTGTGGTTGTGAAAATCAAAAGCCTAGATTTTTGGTTAAAACAAATAAACTGCGTTTACATCCACTAAAGCCGAATTCCTTGCATGCTTATGTTGGGGTGTTTTCAAAACTATCTCTATTATTTTTCAATTATCTTAAGCATATTGGCAACTTGAATTTTTCACAAAATTATGAATTTGTATTTGAATTTCAAGAGAAAAGAAAAGGCTTGTACAAGGGAATTGTTAAGACATTTACAACTTCTCATGATATTCGTAAAAGTGCCGATAAATACTTGGATGCTTTTAAAATGGAGCAATTTAAGTATGTAGATGAAAGTAAAGATATGCCTAGTTATGATATTTATCAAGAAAGCCAACTTCTAGATTTTATTGTTGATTGCTCAACAAGCACGTTTGGTACTGCTTTCGTTTCATACAATACTCAAACATATAGAAATTTTATAAATCATTATGATTTATCCAATATTTTTGAAGTAAGCATTCTACATGGTGAGGGCACTGGTTTTAATGCATTGTTATTGTGTCCTACTGATTTAAATTTTGTTAAAAATTATAAAAAAATTATATTTCTAGATGAAATTTATGATGCTAGTTTTATTGCAAAAATTAATAATATTTCTGATGTAAAAATATACATTCCAAAATTGGAAAAAATAAGTCTTAATAATTTATCTTTAATTAAATTAAATCGGACGGAATTGTCCAAATATTATAAAAATATTATTAAACTCGAAAAGATGGAATTTACAGGAATTTTTGCAGTATATTCAGCGCTTGTGCGCGATTTAAAATTCAATATTAGTTTCATTAATTTTATCGTTTATTACAATATATTAAATGAATTAAAAATTTTAACCCCTAAAACTGTGAATGGATTGTATTCATTTGATATAAATAGAAATTTAAAAACTAATTTAAATGATTCTAAAATTTACAACACTATAAATTTGATTAGGAGGCTGTATGAATAAATTACAAAACCTGCTCCGACAAAAATTTGATTTATCAGATACTGATAAAAAATTAGTTGATAAAATATGCGTTCATGAATTTATGACTTTAAAAGAAGATAAAATAATTAATATCGTTAATAATCTTGTAAATTTTAGACTTGATTTTAATTCCGTAATAGCTTATGTTGCCTACGAACTCGGTTACAAATTTGATGATATCGTGGATGATGATATATTAAAAATATATAAAACGCTTTGTGATGTGTTTGTTATTTCAGAAGGTATGACCTCGCAAGGCCAGGCTGATGAAATCCGTAAGATGTTCATTGCAATGAGTAGTGATGTTAGAGTAATCGTCATAAGATTATATATTATGCTTTATGATATTTCTATGTATCAATTACCATTAAAAAAAGAGCAAAAACAAAACTTGATTAATATAAAAGATATTTTCGCACCGCTTGCAGAAAGACTTGGCTTAAATTCATTGAAATCAGAATTAGAAGACTATTGCTTAAAATTTTTAAGTCCAAAGACGTATGAAAACCTTGCAAATAGTGTAATGTTGCAAAAAGATGAAAATGAAAAACAAATAAATATTACTAAACAAAAATTATTGGAAATATTAAAAGAATTAAATCTCAAAAATGCAGTTATTATGGCTAGACAAAAGCATTTTTCAAGCATATACAAGAAAATAAAAACTAAAGGGGAAAATTTAGCAAATATATATGATCTTATAGCCCTAAGAGTGTTGGTTGATGATGTTGATCAATGTTATGCTGTGCTTGGGAAAATTCATTCTATTTACAAACCAATGGAAGGCAGAATTAAAGATTATATAGCATCTCCAAAATCTAATGGCTATCAATCTTTGCATACTACAATCATAGCAGAAAACAAAAGACCCCTAGAAATACAAATCCGTACTTTTGAAATGCATAAATTGGCCGAATTTGGTATATTCGCACATTGGCTTTATAAAGAAAAGAAAAACAATTTAAACGAGTTGGATAAAAAAATCTCATGGCTTAGAGAGATTATGGATAGTTCAAAAGAACTTTCCAGTGAAGAATTTATTAATACTTTAAAGACAAATCTCTGTGAGGGACAAATTTATGTTCAAACACCAAAAGGAAAAGTTTTGGAGTTTGTTGAGGGTGCAACTGTTTTAGATTTTGCGTATGCAATTCACTCTGATGTTGGTAACTTTTGCGTCGGCGCTAAGGTAAATGGGAAAATAAAACCACTTAGTACAAAACTAGAGAATGGAGATATTGTTGAAATAATTACTTCACAGAATTCAAAAGGGCCATCAAAAGATTGGTTGAAGATTGTTGCAACAAACAATGCTAAATCCAAAATTAATAGTTTTTTCAAGCATGAATTAAAAGATGAAAATATAAGAATGGGAATATCGATGCTTGAACAAGTGATAAAGAACAAAGGACTTTCGCCTTCAAAATTGCTTACAGACAAATACTTGGATTTAGATCAATTCAAATATGTTTTTAAAACGAAAGAAGAATTGTTTGCAGCAATAGGCTATGGTAGTGTTCCTGTAAATAATATTTGTAATAAAATATGTCAACTCTATGAACAAGAAAATAGGTTAGAAAATATTTCGTCTGATCAAAATGAAAATAAATCATCTCTGCTCATAAAGAAAAACAAAGATGGTATCTTGGTTGATGGTGATAGTGGAATGCTAATTAGGTATGCCGGTTGTTGCACACCTGTATATGGAGAAGAAATTGTTGGATATATTTCTCGTGGGAGAGGAGTTACAATTCATAGAAAACAGTGTTCAAATCTTAAGTATCTAGAACAAGAGAGGTTAATTGATGCAATGTGGGATGACAGTGTGACATCTAAAACGACGTCGGTTCTGGTTAAAATCATTTCTGAAAATTACGATGGATTTTTAGCAAGGCTTACACAAGAAATGATAAGTACAGGGTTTAAGATTTTGGGACTTGAAAGTAAGGTTGTTGGAGATAAAGCACATACAATTTTGAAAATTGAAGTTCATAAACGTGATGATGTTACAAAAGTAATTAATGCAATTAGGGATATTAGCCAAGTTGATGAAGTATTTAGGGTAGGTAGTTAAATGAAAATTATTACAAATTATGAAACAATAAAAAATGATTTATTTGATGTAATGCATTTGTATTATCCAAACCAAGAGCAAAGTGAGGAAAAGCCTTACTTAAAGCATATAATGACTCGAGATAAGAATATTGTTAAGAATAGTTATGTTATTGAAGATGAAACTGAAACTTTTGATTTTTCAGAAAGTAGAACCATAAATCAAAAAAGTGGTGATTCACTTGATGAGAAAAGGCAATTAAAAAGATTTGCAAAATTGAGCCTTTATAAAATGCTTTCAATTCATTTTAATAAAAATATGCCTTGGGGCTCGCTGACCGGTGTAAGGCCAACTAAAATTGGCTATGATTTGATAAACCAGGGTGTTGAACCTTATATGCTCAAACAGGCCTTGATGGAAAATTTTTTGCTAGCACCTGACAAAGCACGGCTGGTTGAAAATGTGATTCAAAACCAAAAATGTATAATTAGAAATGACAAGTTGGTTGATTTGTATATAAATATTCCAATCTGTCCAACTCGTTGTAGCTATTGTTCATTCATTTCCTCTGAATATAGTGCAGTTGAAAATCTTATTGACGATTATTTGAATGCATTAATTAAAGAAATTGAAGCAACTAAAAAAATTATCAAGGATAATGCTTATGTACTTAGAACAATCTATATAGGCGGGGGAACACCAACTGTTTTATCTG
Organism: uncultured Clostridia bacterium; assembly: GCA_944383375.1. Lineage (GTDB taxonomy): Bacteria > Bacillota > Clostridia > Christensenellales > UBA1242 > UBA5893. The sequence goes on from CALWPG010000011.1 coordinate 21,781, forward strand.
CAGAAAAACTAGATTTGTTACTTGATACAATTAATTATCCAGTGTCTGAGTTCACCGTTGAGTGTGGCCGTCCAGATACTATAACAAAAGAAAAACTGGATGTACTAAAGAAACACAACGTAACTAGAATAAGCATTAACCCACAAAGTTTCAGCGATGCTACATTGAAACGAATAGGAAGAAAACATACTGTAAAAGACATAATCAATGCATATAAAATTGCACTGCCTTATGAATTCATCATAAATATGGACGTCATCGCCGGGCTTCCTAAAGAATCGCTGGCGAGTTTTAAAAAAAGTATTGATACATTGATGCTTCTTGCACCAGATAATATTACCGTTCACACACTTGCAATAAAAAGAGGTGCCATTTTAAAAGATGAACATCAGACTACTGACAATCCAATTGTAGATAAAATGATAAAATACGCACAGGAAATCTTGCATGATAATGGCTATAAACCATACTATCTATACAGACAAAAAAATCAATTATATGGACAAGAAAATGTTGGTTATTTTAAGGAAAATATCTGTCTATTTAATGTTGACACAATGGAAGAATGTTTGTCTGTCATAGCTTGTGGGGCGGGTGGTATTTCAAAAAGAATTTTCAACATTGAAAACAGGATTGAACGAGAGGCAAATGTCAAAGATATAAAACAATATATTGATAGAATAGATGAAATGATTGATAAAAAAGTAAAACTTTTTTCATAAAATACTAGACATAAGTTGGTCCGTATGATATTATTTAATGGTCCTTAGGCACAGGTATGCGACTTCCTCTATCGGTATTCTTTGTCTATGGCAGAAATTTTTGAAGGAGGACATATGGAAAAAGCAAGAAAACAAGAATTGATTTCAAAGTTTGCACAATCTGAAAATGATACTGGTTCTGCACAGGTTCAAATTGCATTATTGACAGAGAGAATCAATGAACTTACAGAACACTTGAAAGTAAACAAAAAAGACAACCATTCAAGACGCGGACTTTTGAAACTTGTTGGTAAGAGAAAAGGTTTCTTATCTTATCTTGAAAAAAGAGATATCCAAGCATATCGTGATATCAAAAAACAATTGAATATAAGATAATTGATATTCAAAGGGGGATTTTCCCCCTATATTTTTATTATAAAAGAGGTATATATGAGTAATGTAGCAAAAGTTTTTGAAACGGAGATTGGAGGCAAAAAGGTCACAGTAGAGACAGGTAAATATTGTGAACAATCAAATGGTTCATGCGTAGTAAGATGCGGCGAAACTGTTGTTATGGTCAATGTCACAATGTCCAAACAACCACGTGAGGGGATTGACTTTTTCCCACTTGGTGTTGATTTTGAAGAAAAAATGTATTCAGTTGGCAAAATTCCTGGTGGATATAAGAGACGGGAAGGCAGACCAGCTGACAAGGCAATATTAATTTCTAGATTGATTGACAGACCTCTTAGACCTTTGTTTCCTAAAGGTTTTAGAAACGATGTATCAGTTGTGGCTACGGCTTTGTCTGTTGATCCTGATGTTGCGATTGAACCTCTTGCAATGCTGGGGTCGTCAATAGCATTAACAATTTCAGATATTCCATTTCAGGGACCAACAGGTTCAGTTTTAGTTTCATGCGTAGATGGAAAGTTTATTGTAAATGCAAACGAAAAAGAAAGAGAACAAAGTAGCATGCACCTTACAGTAAGTGGCACACATGACGCCATTTTGATGGTTGAGGCAGGTGCAAATGAAGTAAGTGAAAATGAGATGATTGATGCAATTATGTTTGCGCATGAGGAAATAAAAAAGCAAGTTGAATTCCAACTTGAGATGAAAAAAGAGATAGGCAAACCAGTTTGTGAGTATACTTCTTTCCTTCCAAAGCAAGATGTTTGCGATGCTGTAAGAGAATATGCTTATGAAAAATTAGTTAAAGCATTAGATACTTTCGACAGACATGAAAGGCAAAACAATCAAGATGAGGTAAATGCAGATGTTTTAAAGCATTTTGAAGAAATTTTTCCTGAAAGAGAAAGCGAAATTTCTGATGCGATATACGCATTAACAAAAGAGATTGTAAGGAAAAAGATTACCGAAAAAGAAATAAGACCTGACGGTAGAAAATTGAATGAGATCAGACCTATTTGGTGTGAGGTTGGGGTCTTGCCACGTGTTCATGGTACTGGAGTATTCACTAGGGGACAAACTCAAGTTTTAACGACTTGTACCTTAGGTCCAATTTCTGAAGCTCAGGAAATAGAGGTGCTTGACGAGGATGAGGAAGTTAAACGTTATATTCACCACTACAATATGCCTCCATATGCAACGGGAGAAGCTAAACAGCTTCGTTCACCTGGAAGACGTGAGATAGGGCACGGTGCATTAGCCGAAAGAGCACTGGTTCCTGTTATCCCAAGTGAGGATGAATTTCCATATGCAATAAGACTTGTAAGTGAGGTTTTGTCTTCAAATGGTTCTTCATCAATGGCATCAACTTGTGGCTCAACTTTGGCTCTTATGGATGCCGGTGTACCTATTACTTCTCCTGTGGCCGGCATTGCGATGGGACTTATAAAAGATACCGAAAATGGCAAAATTGCAGTTCTTAGCGACATTCAAGGCCTCGAAGACTTTTTTGGAGATATGGACTTTAAAGTAACAGGTACAACTAAAGGCATTACAGCTATCCAAATGGATATTAAAATTAAGGGAATTGATAAGCAGATACTCACAACTGCTTTAAATCAAGCTAGAGAAGGGCGATTATTCATTATGGACAAGATGCTTAAGGTTATATCAAAACCAAGAAATCAGCTTTCAAAATATGCTCCAAAGATCATAACATTTAACATCAACCCAGAAAAAATCAAAGACGTCATTGGCAGTGGTGGAAAGGTAATCAACAAAATTATTGCTGAAACCAAAGTTAAAATTGATATCGATGATGATGGTAGAGTGTTCATTGCAACTCCTGATACCGATATGGCTCAAAGGGCAAAAGAAATTATTTTGAATATAGCCGAAGATTTTGAAGTCGGTAAAATTTACTCTGGTGTAGTGGTTAAAACTACAACATTTGGTGCTTTTGTTGAGGTGGCACAGGGTAAAGAGGGTATGATCCACATTAGCAAACTTAGCGATAAAAAAATCAAAAAGGTAGAAGATGTCGTCAAAGTTGGAGACAATGTACAAGTTGAAGTCATTAAGATTGATGAAAAAAATAGAGTGGATTTTAAACTTGTTGCAAAGGAATAATTTATTTAAACTAACCATGGCAAAAAGCTGTGGTTTTTTTAATATATGGAAATATTAGCGCATAAAATATGATATGAAAAAATTTTCTGAAAAGATATTTCGTACATATTTCGTAAATACATGCTTGGTTGTTATGTTGGTTTTAATTGCATCAATAACCGTCATTGGTACATCAACACAAGTTTTTGGAAACAACACTTATTCTGCATATTACCATGGAAATGAAAATAATAACAACGTATCTTTGATGTTCAATGTGTACTTGGGAGAGCAATATATTGAGGATATACTAAAAGTTTTAGATGAAGGGAATGCAAAAGCAACTTTTTTTGTTGGTGGTAGTTGGGCTATTAAAAATAGCGAAATTTTAGAACAGATTTTGCAGCATGGTCACGAAATAGGTAATCACGGATACTGGCATAAAGATCACAAAACATTGAGTATAGAAAAAAATATGAGTGAAATTGGATTAACGCATGAAGTCATAAAACAACTTCTTGACTACGAAATGACATTATTTGCTCCGCCAAGTGGCTCATATGGACAAAATACATTAAAAGTTGCACAGGACATGGGCTATAAAACAATTATGTGGTCAAAAGATACCATAGATTGGAGAGATCAAGATAAAAATATAATCTATCAAAGAGCAATTAAAAATCCTAGTAACGGTGATCTTATTTTAATGCATCCGACAAATGCCACTTTGCAAGCGCTTCCCGAAATTATTACTTTTTATACTCAAAGTGGATATAAATTGACAACTGTTTCAGAAAATATTTTATAATTAAAACTTGCGGAAAACTTTCACTTAGTGTATAGTATTAAGTGGAGTATATCGTGACAGTTTATAATTTATCTAAACAGCCCAAAAAGCAAAAAACAGTAAGGGATAGAAACAAAATAATAGGCATAATTTTGCTTGTTATTTCTTCTATCGCTTTTTTGTCGCTTCTTACAAGCTTTATAGAATTTTTAAAATCATTTTTGCTTGGTGTTTTTGGTTTATTTTCATATCCACTTTTTATAACTGTATTTGTTATTGGTTTAGCGCTTGTAAATAATAAAAAATATGTAATGACTGCAAAGTATATTGTCTACTTGCTTTGTGCGCTAGTATCTTTACTTTGCATTCTTCATATGCTTTTTATAGATAAAAGCGGTACATTTTTTGAATATTTAGGCAGATGCTACACACAAAAAATGACGGTTGGTGGCATATTTTGCGGCATTTTAACTGCACCACTGATATTTTTGTTAAATGATGCGGGTGCATACATTATTTACAGTATTGTTTTAATAATTTTTGGTGCATTACTGGCCGATTATATATTTTACTTAAATAAATCGCAATCACAAAAAAAACCTATCAATATTTCACCAATACCACAAATAGAAAATGATGTAAAATCTAAAAAAGAGATAAAAGTTCCAGCTCCTAACATAGTACTTGACGCAAAACTAAAAAATGAACTTTTAGAAGATGGTTCAAAAAGGAAGATTGGATACATCGCAACAAATATTGAAGATACAGCAACCAAACAAAGCACAGATTTGCCTGCACTTAATGATAAAGAAGCATTGAAAAAATATCTATTCAATAGAGATGATACTCAAAAAATTGATATGGCGAAATACAAAGGACAAAAGCCAAATATATCAGCCAATAAAATTCAAGAAAATATAAATATTTTGAAAAAGCAAGAAGCTCCAAGTGGTGCACCATCAAAAATAGTGCATGATTTTTCTTCAGCAATAAATGAGCAACCAGTTCAATATAATGAAGAAAAATCATATATAGCACCAGTGATTTCTGCTATTAATAAAGAGGAAGAAAACCAAAAAACCAATAATAACCAAAATACAGAAGATTTTGCTGATGCACTGGAATCTCTTATTAAAGATGCCAAATTAGATACCGAAACAAAACCTTTAAAACCAGAAAATAATAGGAGAGGGTTAAGGGGACTTGGTCTAAACAGTGAATATCAGAAGCCAAAAATGGAACAACAAAAAATAGAAACACAACCATTAAAACCAAAGAAGAGTTTGCGTTATAATCGTCCAAGTTTGGAATTACTCACCACAAGATCAATGGATCTTAGTGAACTTAATGACGATGTAATGCTAAAACGTCAACAACTTGAAAATGCTCTTGATACTTTTGGTATACCGGCGAAAGTCATTGATGTTATAGTTGGACCAGCAGTTACTAGATATGAACTTGAAATGCCCGCTGGAATTTCAGTAAAGAAAATTTTGGCACACTCAGACGATATTGCTTTAAATCTTGCTGCAAATGGCGACATACGTATAGAAGCACCAATCCCTGGGAAAAGTGCAGTTGGTATTGAAGTACCTAACGAGAAAATTGCTACGGTTGGGCTTCATGATATAATGGCCTCTAATGAATTCCAAAATGCAAAGGCACCACTTACATTTGTACTTGGCAAAGATATTTCAGGAAGTGTTAGATTATGCAACCTGGCAAAAATGCCACATTTATTGGTCGCAGGCTCCACCGGTAGTGGTAAATCTGTTTGCTTGAATGCCATTATCTTAAGTTTGATTTACAAAACCAGTCCAGATGATGTTAGATTGATTTTAATCGATCCAAAGCAAGTGGAATTTTCTATTTATAATGGTTTACCACATCTGTTAATTCCAAATGTCATTACTGATCCGGACAAGGCTCTTAATGCTCTTTCGTGGGCAGTAGGAGAGATGGAACGTCGCTACACATTATTTAAAGACACTCGTACAAAAGATATAACTGAATACAATTCATGCAGTGCAGTGCTTGAAGGTAACAGTGAAAAGATGCCTTATATTGTTGTAATTGTTGATGAGCTTGCAGATCTTTTGATGTCATCTAAAAAAGATGTTGAAGAAAGACTTACAAGGTTGGCAGCGAAATCAAGAGCTGCGGGAATTCACCTTATTTTAGCAACGCAAAGGCCTTCCGTTGATGTAATTACTGGTACTATGAAAAATAATTTCCCATCTAGAATTTCATTTAAGCTTATGAGTTTTGCAGACAGTAGAACTATATTGGATCAAGGTGGAGCAGAGAAGTTGCTTGGCAGAGGAGATATGCTTTATAAACCAAATGATGCTCCAGAACCAAGGCGTATCCAAGGTTGTTTTGTAACATCTACGGAAGTTGCAAACATTGTGGACTTTGTTAAGGAAAATAATCAAGATTATGATTACGATGACAAAGTGGAAACTCAGATTATAAATCCACCAACAACAGATATTATGTCAAATGCCAATTCGGATACAGTTAGTGATGGTTTTGATCCACTTATGCCACAGGCGCTTAAATGTGTAATTGAAAATGGTCAGGCTTCCATATCTATGCTTCAAAGAAGGCTTGTCATAGGCTATCCTCGTGCCGCAAGAATAATTGATCAAATGCAAGATCATAACTTTATTTCTCCACAGGATGGCAGCAAGCCTAGAACTGTTTTAATAACAATGGAACAATATCAAGAAATGTTTGGAGATGATGACTGATGATAAATGAACTGAAGAATAAAAAAATATCAGCAATAAGCTTAGGATGCGACAAAAACAGAGTGGATTTAGAGCATATGCTTGGCGCTTTGGCTGATTTTGGGTTTGAAATTATTAGTGATATTAATGAAGCACAAATAATCATTGTTAATACTTGTGCGTTCATAACTCCTGCGACGATGGAAAGCATTGAGAACATTTTGCTTGCAACCAAACTTAAACAAAAAAAATGTGAAAAGGTTATTGTAACAGGTTGTATCAATGAGTGTTATTACGAAGATATAAAAAATCAATTTCCAGAAGTTGATGCTTTTTTAAAGCTCAAAGACAATGAAGATATAATAAAAGTTATATATAATCTTTATGAAATACCAATTAAAGATAGATTTAAAAATGAGGGGAGATTGCTTACTACTCCTTCTCATTATGCTTTTCTAAAAATTGCTGATGGATGTAACAATGGATGCGCCTATTGTACTATTCCAAGAATAAGAGGAAGATATAAATCGATACCAATTGATGAATTGGTCAAAGAGGCAAAGCTTTTGGCTCAAAGAGGTGTAAAAGAATTAATTATAGTAGCTCAAGATATAACCAGATATGGTGAAGATTTGTATGGCAAATTCATGCTGATACCACTGCTGGAAAAATTGACAAAGATAAAAGATATCAAATGGATAAGGCTACATTATCTTTATCCCGAAATGATAAATGATGAGCTATTGACGTACATATATGAAAATGAAAAAATATGCAAATATTTAGACATTCCATTGCAACACATTGATGATAAAATTCTTCATGAAATGAATAGACGATGCGACGAAAAGCAGACAAGAGAATTAATAAATAATATTCATAAAAAATATCCAAAGTTTGTATTAAGAAGTACTTTTATTGTAGGCTTCCCCGGAGAAACCAAAAAGCAATTCAATAATCTTGTGAGTTTTATTGAGCAAAATCCAATGCACAATGTAGGCTTTTTTCCGTATTATAGGGAAGACAAAACAAAAGCTTATTACCTAAAACAGGTACCAAAATATAAAAAACAAAAAAGACTCAAAAAAATTTTGAAAGTTCAAAAGTATGTTAGTGACGAACTCAACAAAAAAAGAATTGGAGAAGTTGTAGAGGCCGTTGTGGATTATTACGATGAAAATCTTGGATGTTTTATTGCACGAGACCAATTTTCATCACCACAAGTTGATTTTTATATAAAATTAAAAGATAATAACCTTGTAGTCGGACAATTTTATAATGTGAAAATTATTGATTATATTGATGACGAATTTGAAGGAGAAATAGTATGAATTTGCCAAATAAGTTAAGTATTTTAAGAATATGTTTTATACCTTTTGTGATGTTTTTTTATCTTCAACAATTTTGGACTTGGGGAAAGATAGTCGCCGTTGTTTTATTTGTTATAGCAGTTTTAACGGATACTTTGGATGGTTATATTGCCAGAAAATATAACCTCGTTACTGATCTTGGTAAACTATTGGACACAAATGCTGATAAAATTCTTGTTTTATCCGCGCTTTTAATGATTATTTGTGATGGTACAATAATGGCACCTTATGGAGTTATTGTTGCAACTATAATTATTGGAAGGGATATGGTAATCAGTGCATTTAGACAGATTGCAGCATCAAAAAATTTTGTAATGGCAGCTGATAAATTGGGGAAAATAAAAGCGATATTTACCGACATTGCGATGATAATGTTTATGCTTTTGGCTTATTTTAATACCATAGTAATCAATGCAACCTTTGTTAATATCTATTCAATAATTTCTTATGTTATTTTAGGAATTGCAGTTATTTTGACGATATGGTCAATGCTAAATTACATCATCAAAAATCGAAAAGTTCTTAGCAAGGATTAAAAA
>CALWPG010000012.1 GCA_944383375.1 uncultured Clostridia bacterium
ACTTTCTTGCTGCATCGGTAAAACTTTCTACCATTTGACTTGATTGTGTACCAATCACATATGGATATTCTGCATTTACAACACCAGGGTCTTCGCCGTATCTATATAGATAATCTCTAAAGACATCTGCCTTGCCCTGCGCTGTAGACTGCAAATTGAGGTCTTTTTGAAGATTGTTAAGTAGAGTTTGAACACTTATTTGACTACCCGAGATCAAGTTACCTTCACTATCTCTCTCGTTTGCCATAACTTGATATGCAAGTTCATTCGCAAGTCTTTGATATTCGCCATAAGTGATATAGCCATTATTGTATTGGGTCTCCAAATTGTCGTACTTGTCTTTTTGTGTCAGCCCGTTTTCATCTGCCACTTCATCATCAAACATAACCAATAGATTGGATACAAAGAAATAATTATCGTCTACAACATAATAAACATCTTCAAAGCTTTCAAGCATTGCCGTATCATAACTTGAATTGTTCGCTTCATATGAAAACTTGCATTGTAGCATCAATGCTTTATATTTATTTAAAACTTGTTTAACAGATATTGTTGAAAATCCACTTTCTGTTTGATAATAATCTTCAAGACCCTGAATTACATAATTGTCCTTTGAATTATCATATACGTCTTCCACATATCTATTTAAAATGCTTTCGTTGTCAGTAGAAAGATTTAAACCTTGTTCATTTGCCTTTAAGGCAGCCATGAATCTTCTGTACGCTTCTTTTCTTATACGGTAGTTGTCTGTACCATCGTCTTCAAGTGCATATTCATTGAATCGAGCGATGACTGCATCTAAATTTGCAAAATTTGTATTTTGAGGATCATCGTCGTTGTCCATAAGTTTGATTTTGTAAACTCCACCATCGAGCACCACTTCGGCTTGTTGAACATAAGGTGTGTAAACAACAGCATCATCTGAAGAAGTTGAGGATGATGAGGCTGGCATATTCCAATCTTCTCTGACAGCATCAATGTAACTTGAAAGATTTGACTCAAGTGCTGTGTAGACATCATCTAAAATTTCTTTTTCAGCAGCATCATCAATTTCAACAAGGTTTTGAGTTTTTGCATGATGCAAAAGAACATATCTATTTACCAACACTTCAATTGTTTGATTTGCTGCTTCTTCATAACCTGAACCATTTTGAACAAGCGTATAGCCATAACTATTGAATGCATTGATATATTCTCGTGTTGTTATGTCCTCAACATCGCCATTTTCATAGGTTATTGTACATACCGATCTATTCAAATATGCTGACATATTACGTGGAAATAAATCACATCCGCTGAGTACGAGTACGCATGCCATCATCAAACATAGTAAAATTCCTGTAAATTTGTTTTTCACTGTAAATCTCCAATTCAACTTAGTTATTATACAAAAACGTAAATCAAAAATCAAATAAAAACTAATCTTTTATAGCATCCAATGTAAAATTGATTAAAAATTCCAATTTATCATCTATACTTTTTAACCCTAAATTCAGTTCAATTATAGGCACATCTTCAAATTTTAATACTGCGATGTCCTTATTTTTGTTTAAAATGTCAATCACCTTAGTACCAACTATATCATCTTCTTTATAAAGATAAATTTGGGTTTTTGTTGGCGATAGCAACAACTTTTTAGCGCCCATTTTTATCATCAGATTCTTTAGAAGCGCAATTTTATACAAATAGATTAACTCCCTTGGCAATTTTCCATAAGCTTGCTGTGTTTCATTTTCAAGCGATTGGAGTTCTTCTTTGCTTTCAAGTTTGCTTATCTTGGCATATTGCTTAATCCTCTCCTCACTGTCGGCTATATAATTTTCATCCAAATATGCCGGACAGGATATATCCATCTTGCATTCTCTTATCTTTTCTACTTTTTGACCTCTTATTTCATTTATGCTTTCTTTAAGAAGTTTAACATACATGTCATAGCCAACCTTTTCCATGTGACCATGCTGTTGTTTTCCAAGCACATTGCCGGCGCCTCGTATTTCTAAGTCACGCATAGCAATTTTATATCCACTGCCAAGTTCGGTAAATTCCAGTATCGCATCTAAACGTTTGTAAGCATCCACCGAGAGCACCTTGTTTGGGTTGAAAGTAAAATATGCATAAGCGAGTTTATCGCTTCTGCCTATACGCCCTTTTAGTTGGTAGAGTTGAGATAATCCGAGCTTATTAGCATCGATCACAATAAGTGTATTTGCCGATGGAATATCTATACCATTTTCTATGAGTGTTGTTGCCACTAGCACATCGTACTGTCCGTCGTAGAGTTTAAAAATTACATCTTCAAGCATATTTTTGGGCATCTGTCCATGCGCAAGTCCAATCCTTAAATTTGGCATAAGTGATCTTATGTGCTGACAAAATTCGTTTATATGCTCCACTCTGTTGTAAACTATAAAAACTTGACCATCTCTTGAGATTTCCCTTTTAACTGCGTCCACAATTAGTGCATCGCTTTGTTCCACGACGTAAGTCTTTACACTCATCCTGTTTTTTGGTGGAGTTTCAATGACTGAGATATCTCTTATTCCGCTTAGTGCCATGTTTAAAGTGCGTGGTATTGGTGTTGCAGAGAGTGAAAGCACATCCACATCCTTTTTTAAATTTTTTATCTTTTCTTTATCCTCCACACCAAAACGATGCTCTTCATCCAAAATCAAAAGTCCCAAATCTTTAAATACCACGTCGCCACTTAACAGTCTGTGCGTACCAACCAAAATATCAATGTTTCCATCTTTTAGTTCTTTTAAGGTCTGCTTTATTTGTGAAGAATTTTTAAATCTATTTATAACTGCGACACGGCAACCAAAATTATTCATTCTCTTCTTTACCGTGGAAAAATGTTGCTCTGATAGTATTGTTGTTGGGCACAAAAAAGCAACCTGTTTGCCACTTAGCACAGCAAGATATGCAGCGCGCAGTGCAACTTCAGTTTTTCCATATCCAACATCTCCACATATTAGCCTATCCATTAGTTTGCCAGTAGTCATGTCATTTTTGATATCTTCAATGGCTTGAGCTTGGTCTGAAGTTAGTTCATATTCAAAGGCATTTTCAAATTCATCGAATAGATAATTTCCAGCATCATATTTATATCCTTTCAATTTTTGACGCTCGGAATATAAATTAACCAAATCAATAGCCAATTGTTTTAAGCTATTTTTTACTCTTTCTTTGACTCTCGCAAACTCCGCGCCACCAAGTTTGTTGAGAGTTGGCTCCTTGTCAGAGCCAAGATATGCAGAAATCAAATCTGCTTGTTCACTTGGTACATACAAGATGTCATTGTTTTTGTACTGTAATATGAAATAATCTTTTTCATATCCATTTAAATTCAACTTTTCAGTGGCAATACATTTACCTATACCATGAATTGCGTGTACGCAATAATCTCCAACTTTAGGCAAATATAGTGATGATGACTTTTTGGTGCTTGGTTGTCTTCTTTGTCTTTTCACAAGGTCAGATGTGCCAATCAATATAACATTGTCATTTAAAAAACTAGCCGAATGCTCAAGTTCACTTTCAAACACATAAACTTGTGAACGTCTTGTATCCTCGATATCTGTTGAATAACTCAAGTTATTGCTAAGCAAAAATTTTTCAATATTTTGAGCATTGGATTTTGACCCACAAAACAAAAACACCCTGTATGATGAAGATAGGTAAATGTTTATATCCGACACCAGTGCCCTGTAGTTAAAAACATATTTTCTTGTGCCAATTGTTCGTATGTCAATTTCTTCATCAAAAACAATATTATTTGCTGAAAAATTATCAAAAAAAACGCATGAATTTAATTTTATATTTTCTATATCATAATAAAATTTTTTATGAATATTTAAAAGCTCGTTAGCATCGATCATCTTGTTTATACTCATAAGATTTTGTTGTTTTAAAATATTTAATTCATCGTTTATTTTCTTTGGTTCATCAATGAAAATATTATCGTTTGAAAAAAGGGAAATAATATTATTTTCAAATTCAAAAAAAGGTAAAATAAAACTGTCACCACAGCCTAAATTTTGTGCTGAAAAACAAAGTGAATAATGAGAAATAATATCATTTATTTTTGAATAATTATTTTCATTTATTTTTATTTTTTTTATTTCATCATTTAATTTTTCAAATATATTTTTATTTTCCAAAAAATATATTGTTGCTGGATAAATGTCGACGCTTTCTTTTTGTTCAATAAATTTTGTGGTATCGACGTCAAAAGAATAAATTCTTTCAATGTCGTCACCAAAAAAATCTATACGAATTGGCAAATCTTCATTGACCAAAAATATGTCAACGATGTCGCCACGGATAGCAAAGTCACCTTTTGCCGAGACCATATTTTGTCGTTTGTAACCAAGAGTCACCAATTTTTTTGAAAGAGTTTCCAATGAGATACTCTGCTTTTCTTTGAGTGAAAAATAGTGACTTGCCAAGTCGTTTGGCAATCTTTGAAGTAGTGTTTCACCTAAGATGAGTAGATAGTCCACTTTTCCCAAAGCAAAGTCAAGTATTGCAGAGATGAAACTTTGCATATCTCCATTTTCCTGAACATGGGAAAATATGGGCGCTGTCATCCCATAGGAAAGTGTACTCACTTTTTTGTTCAATGCTTCAAGCCCATGTTTTAATGCTGACTGCGTCACCACATCACTGCATACGCAAATTGCACGATTTGCCATGTAAAGACCAAGTACCTTCTCTCCAATATGCGCACCACGAATACATAGGCGAGAGTGACTTTGTATGCTCTCGCCTATTTTTTTTAAAGTATTAATTTGGTTAAATATATTTTCGCGCAAAATTATTCTCCAATTTCTTTTAGCAAAATTTCAATGCTTTCGTCAATAGCATCTTCTAAAATTTTAAAATTATTTTGTGGAATTTTAGACAACACAAAATCTGCAAGATCATAAAACTTAGGATCTTTTCCTATACCAATTTTAATTCTGTTAAAATCTTCACCAATGTTTAAGACTATATTTTTTAAACCATTGTGAGTACCCCCACTTCCACCATGTCTTAACCTGACTTTCCCCAAAGGCAAATCGATGTCATCACAAAATACAAAAATATTTGAATTTTCAATTTTGTATTTTTGTTTCAGTTCTCTTACAGCTTCCCCAGACAAATTCATATAAGTTTGTGGTTTTGCGATAATTAATTTTTTATCATTAAAAATTGTGTGGCAGGTTATTGCACTGCATTCTTTTTTTGTAAACATATCCTCAAGTCTTTGGCAGAGCTCATCAACTGCACAAAAGCCCATGTTGTGATATGTGTTTTCATACTGTTTGCCCGGATTTCCAAGGCCAACTATGAGTAATGTCTCCATTAATTTGATTTCCCTATTATACTTTCAAACGGACCGACAATTATATTGTCAGAAATTCGACTTTGATCAATATATGAACACTTGATCACACAATTATCTGAAATAACGCTGTTAGAAATTATGTTATTAGGCTCAATTTTACAATTTTTTCCTATGTATGTAAGACCCAAAATGTTATTTCCACCAGACACGATGCAGCCACGTTCAATAACAACATCAGCATCAATGTTTGTGGTATTTTTATCCAGAATTTGAACACCATTATCAATGTGAAAATCAAGTATCCTGTTCTTTATTATTTGGCGCACTTCATAGAGCTTTTGTTCATTATCTGTGGCGAAGAAATCATATTCATTTCCAAAATCCATCACGCTGTCGCTCATAAGTAAATTTATATTTCGAAGATAATTTGTGTTAAAAACATAACCTCTTTTAAGCTTTAGCGCATTGACGTCTTTGGCTCTAACATAATTTAATATTTCCAAAAATGTCGAAGCACTGAAAAGTGGTGTATCGCTAAATAACACAAATGTATATCTTTTTTGATTCAAATAAGGTTTTATAAGTGACAATACATCACTTTCGGCAGTTGCAACAGTAGTTTTGATTTCACAATCGCCAACAGCCAAAGCTACCCATTCCCACATTTTTTTCCCACAAATGTCGATGTCATAAGGGGTGTATGTGGAGGTGAAATTAAAATTTTTATATAATAGCAATATGACCAAAACGTCATCACTTACCCATGTTTTGGTATCAGACTTTAAGGCAGGTTGTATCACTTCTTTATCTAAAACTAAAGTTTCCATATTTTAAGTTTAAAATTATTTTATATAATTGTCAACTTTTTTAAATAACTAAACACACAACTATTATACCCACAAGCACACCCAATACTGCAAATAACATTAAGTATAATCTTAATTTTTCTGCTTTTTCTTGTTCTGTTAAATTGGGTTTTTCTTTCTTTGTGTTGGATTTTTCTGAATTATTTTCAGTAACTCTTTTTTCGTTACTTACATGAGTTGTTTTTACATTTTGTTTGGGTGGTTTTTGTGGCTTTAACTCTTTACTTGGCTTGTATTTTGCAACCTTTTCACTTTCAAAAGCACGTTTGAGTCTGTTCAATAAATCTCCAAATATTCCAACATCTTTGTCTTGTTTTGAAGCTGTTTGCTCATCACTTACGATTTTTAGGACTTCCTTGTCATACTTTTCACGTTTGTCTTGATCTTTAAGCGTTTGGTAAATTACATTAAGCTGAGCAGTACGTTTTTGTGCATATTCTTGATCACCACGAAAAATATCTGGATGATATTTTTTCATTTCTCTAATATATGCGTTTTTTATTTCATCCAAACTCGCGCTTTTATCTACCCCCAAAATGTTGTAGTAATTTTCCATTTACAAAACCTTATTAAGATAAATTCCGGTATAGCTTTTTTCGTTTTTGCTTACCTGTTCAGGTGTACCTTTCGCCACAATTTGACCACCACCATTTCCACCTTCTGGACCAAGGTCAATGATGTAGTCTGCACACTTTATAACATCAAGATTGTGCTCAATGACCACCACTGTATTGTTATTTTGCACCAACTTATCCAAAATTGCAATAAGTTTTTTCACATCAAATGTGCTAAGTCCGGTTGTAGGTTCATCTAAGATGTATATAGTTTTGCCCGTGGAACGTTTGGCAAGCTCGGTTGCAAGTTTAACTCTTTGTGCCTCGCCGCCACTTAACTCGGTTGCAGGTTGGCCGAGTTTTACGTATGATAGACCCACATCGTACAAAGCTTTGATTTTTGTGTATATACTTGGGATGTTTTCAAAAAATGGCATGGCTTCCTCAACGGTCATATCCAGGACATCGGCAATGCTTTTGCCTTTATATTTAACTTCCAAAGTCTCATGATTGTATCTTTTACCTTTGCAAATTTCGCATGGGATGGTGATATCTGGCAAGAAATACATTTCAATTTCCTTCACACCTGCACCTTCACAAGATTCACATCTTCCACCTTTGACGTTAAAGCTGAATCGTCCTGAAGTGTAACCACGTGCTTTTGCGTCAGGTGTTTTTGCAAACAGTTCCCTAATCGGTGTCCATAGTCCCGTGTAGGTTGCGGGATTACTTCGTGGGGTACGTCCAATTGGTGCTTGATCGATATTAATAACCTTGTCTAGTTTGTCAATATTTTTTATCTCCTTAAAGTCACCAAGTATATGGTTAGCACCATTGAGTTGGTTTGCTAGTTTTGGGTACAATACACCATTTATAAGACTACTTTTTCCACTTCCGCTAACACCTGTAATACATGTGAATACACCTAGTGGGATATCGACATTTATGTTTTTGAGGTTATTTTGCTTAGCACCTATGATGGACAAAAACCCCTTGGGTTCACGTCTATGTGAAGGAACCTCTATTTTTTCCTTGCCACTTAAAAATTTTCCGGTTATGGAATCCGGACATTGCATAATTTCAAGAGGAGTGCCTGTTGCCACAATTTCACCACCATGCACACCAGCCTTTGGACCAACATCGACAACATAATCTGCGCTCTTGATTGTATCCTCGTCATGTTCTACAACAATCAAGGTGTTACCAAGATCTTTTAAATGTTTCAATGTGGCTAAAAGCTTATCGTTGTCACGTTGATGAAGTCCAATGCTTGGTTCGTCCAATATATACAGCACACCAACCAAGCCACTTCCTATCTGGGTTGCAAGCCTTATACGCTGGCTTTCACCACCACTGAGTGTCTCTGCGCTTCTTGCCAAAGTCAAATATCCCAATCCAACATCCACCAAAAAGTCAAGACGTGCAATAATTTCTTTTAAAATAGGCTCGCTAATCTTCTTTTCGGTTTCATCAAATGAAATTTGGTTCAGATAACTCCTTAAGTCCACAACACTTAGGTTACTCATCTGTATAATATTTTTTCCATCAATTTTTACCGATAATGCCGACTCATTTAGTCTTTGACCATGACACACTTTGCAAGGTAGTTCTTTCATAAACTTACCTATCTCATACTTTATAAACTCACTGGTCGTCTCTTTGTATCTTCGTTTTAAGTTGTTTATAATCCCTTCAAAGCTGGCATTAAAGGCTCCACTATATCGTGGACCATTCATTTCCATCCTTATTTTTTCACCACCATTTCCGTACAAGATGAGGTTGAGTTTGTCTTTATCAAGTTCGCGCACCGGACAGTCTAGATCTATACCATAGTGTTTGTTTAGCATATCAAAATACATGCCTGCCATTGTGCTCTTGTCGCCACTCCAACCCGCAATATTGAAGGCGCCCTCATGTATGGACAAATGTGCATTTTTTAAAACCAACCCCTCATCTATGTCCTCGGTGTAGCCAATGCCTGTGCAGTTTGGACAAGCGCCATATGGATTGTTGAAAGAAAACATTCTTGGTGTTATCTCCTCAAGTGTCCACCCACATTCTGGGCAAGCAAAAAGCGTGCTAAATAGCACTTTTTCGCCGTCACATGAGATCGTGCAAAGTCCATCACCAAGTTTGACTGCATTTTCAATACTTTCAAAAAGTCTACGTTTTACATCAGGTTTGATGACCAATCTGTCAACCACCACATAAATGGTGTGTTTCTTGTTCTTGTCAAGTTTAATTTCTTCATCAAGTGTGTAGATAATATCATCGACTTCAACTCTAACATATCCACTTTTTTTGAGTTTTTCAAAAAGTTTTTCCTGAGCACCTTTTTTGCCACGAACAACTGGTGAAAGTACCATAATTTTGCTACCTTCGGTGTAATTTAAAACTTTGTCAACGATCTGGTCAATGGTCTGTTTTTCTATTGGCTTATTGCAATTTGGACAATATGGTACTCCAATTCTAGAATATAATAGCCTTAGGTAGTCATATATCTCTGTTATTGTTCCAACAGTAGAGCGAGGGTTGTGGTTTGTAGTTTTCTGGTCTATGGAAATAGCAGGACTAAGTCCAGTGATTTGATCAACATCAGATTTTTGGCTCTGACCTAAAAATTGTCTTGCATAAGATGACAAAGATTCAATATATCTCCTCTGCCCTTCAGCAAAAATGGTGTCAAAAGCCAATGTGCTTTTGCCACTACCACTAACCCCAGTGAATACTACAAATTTATTTCTAGGGATATCTACATCAATATTTTTTAAATTATTTTCACGTGCACCACGTATCTTTATAAAATCGTCCATGCGTTTATTATACCACATTTTTTTATAAAATTAAAGTCTTTACAAAATAAATTGCATGTTTATACATATGATAAAATTTGATATTGATTTTTGTCGATAGTTATGCTAACATAAAAATATAAAAGAGGTACCAATGAGCAAAGAGTTTGAAACAGGCAACTATGAATATGCCGTCATTGACTTACACAACCACTCTGCCTATTCAGAAGAACATCCTCTAACCACCTTTGATGAAACTCAAATACTTGAGTATTTTGAGCAAGTTGCCAAAATCGCAGGCAAAAAGGTTTGCTTTGCAATAACCGATCACGATACCTCCTTGGGTGCGTGGGCAGTTTATCATGAACTGAAGAATAATAAGGATAAATATCCACATGTGGACTTTGTGCCAGGCATGGAACTCAATGTTTCTCTTGAAAAGGTCCTAACCTACAACGACAAAGATTTTGACAATCCAAGTTTCGTGTTTAAAAAATGCCATATTTTGATTCATGCCAAAAAAGGAAAAGAAGAGGAATTTTTTAAACGTACCTATCAATATTCAGAAATAGCACATAAAAGTCTTTTGTATAACGGAAAATATGTAAATGTAGGTCAACAACTTTTGGCGGCAAGAAACAAACTGTGTGAAGTTTATGACATAAGAATACCTTTGCATTTGTATAAAGATTGCATAAACAATGGTGATTTTGACTCCATTCGAAATAATTTTATAGACCAAACCTTAAAATATCTATCAGAACATAAAAACTTAAATTCAAATATATTTTTGGCACAAGAAATAGATAATCATATCTGCAAACTATTTCCAAATGTACCAAGATATTTTAATGATTTTGGATATTATAGGCGATTTAACATACTTGAAATAAATTCACTATTAAATGGTTGTGCTACTATTTGTTATGCTCATCCTCAAACTCTTCAGATGAAACAAATGGCTCAAATACCCGTCAAAGCTTTTAAAGGTGTAGATATTTCCTCTTTGAATACCAAAATACAACATATTATTAGGGAAAAACTTTCAAATCCTAATGAATTTGAGAACGGATTTTTTACACAAAAGGATATTCTTCATGACAAAGGAATACTAAGTGATAATACAGGCATAGTTAAATTACAGATTTTGCACAATCAACTTTTAAAGCATGGTATTAAAGTTGATGGATATGAACTTACTTCTAACTCCCTAAAAACCAAAGAGAGTTTAAACAATAAGTCAAGATTCGAAATTCTTGCAGATGTAATTGTGGACAAATGTCACCTGCTATTAAATTATGGCAGCGACAAACACTACAATGACGACGACAAAAAACAACTTATAAGTGGTGAAGTAGACTATTATACAAAACAAAAGCGAACACTTGAAAATCCATATTTGAAATATAATAGATTGGGTAGACAATTGACCAATGAAGAAAATAGTTTCACAATAGGAATTGAGTATGCCAACAAAAAAAGTGAGTCAAATGAAAAAGTATTATAAATTGAACAATTTTGAATTTTTAAACAAACAAGACATGTCTCGCATAACAAAAAGGCAACAGGCTATTTTAAAGTTGTATGAAAATCCAATCAAAACACTTGAAATACAAAAAAAAATATTGGAAGATAATAATCTTTTGGATGTTTTGGGAAATTTTTATTTACCACAAGATTTTAATTTTGACAAGATAAAGCAACTTGGCATAAGCAAAATGTCACTTCAAACATTTCAAATACCTTTTAAAAATGAAGACATAAAAACCATGATTGATATGCCCAAAGTGCAAGTTACAACTCCAAAAATTTCTCAGGATATGGGGAAAATTTACCACAGTGTGTACTTGCTTGGAAACCATAATGGCAATAAAATGTTATATTTACTTAGTGTGCAATATAGCCAAAACCAAAGCAAGCCTCCAGTTGATTTTCACATAAAGTTGGATGCACTTGTGGGAGGCAAAACTTGGTTTTCATTGCTCAGAATGGATTCTATTGGCAAACCACATCCAAATTACTTTAAGGATGGTATCCCATGCAAAGAATATCTAGAAGTTGAAAAAATCAGGACCCCACACTTACATCGTGCAAGTTATGAGGCACAACTTTTCACAAATACAAACAGCTACTCAAATGCTGAAGAATTTGACTTTTTGGACTATGACAATCTTAATTTCGCCGATGGCAGTATTTTTGACAAATTATTAAACAATTTTTTGGCACAGTGTCATGCGGATGTAAATATTAGAGATATTGCAGGAACATGGTTTGATTTCAACAATAAAAACGTATTTAAGCCAAAAATTGTTTCGGACGATGAGGTGATAAATTGGATTTTGTAAAGTGTTATGAACAGGTCAAAGACAAATATACAATAACAAGCAAAAGTAGTGATATGTTTTGCATAGACACCGATGCCATGATCAGCGATTATGATTATGTCTTTGTTGCAATAAAAAATGTGAATAATAATGCAGTCATCTGTGATTATGCAAACAACTTGCAAAATATTAGCTTGGATAAAGAAATTATTGAAAATATTTGTAAAAAATACGACGTGATTTTTGATAATTATGAACTCATAAAAATATACAATAATATTGATGATGTAAAAAAATATATAGATTGCGTCGCTGAAATTTCAAATTCGTAAAATAGAAATTTCTCAGTCCACCTTGTGTCATTTCGAGCGATACTCTTTGTCATTTCGAGCGATAGCGAGAAATCTCAAAGATTCTTCGGCACTTCGTGCCTCTGAATGACGCGGTGTAGTGTCATTTCGAGCGATAGCGAGAAATCCCAGAGATTCCTCACCTAAAGGTTCGGAATGACATAGTGCATTTCAAACTTTATTTTATGTCATTTAATTTTCTTAGTTTTGCAATCTCGTCACGAAGGGTGATGGCGGTTTCGAAATCTAGTTGCTTACTTGCAACATTCATAAGACCTTTGAGTCTTTCGATTTCACTTGCCACATCCTTTTTATCTTTCTTTTTATTATCTTTTTTGGAAGTTGTTATCTCAAGTGTATTTTTTATGTCTTTTATAATGGTTTTTGGTGTTATGTTGTGCTCTTTATTGTATTGACTTTGAATTTTTCTTCTGCGAAGTGTTTCATCAATCGCTTTTTGCATACTTTCAGTTATGTGATCGGCGTACATAATGACCCTGCCCTCACTATTTCTACTCGCTCTTCCAATGGTCTGAATAAGTGCACCTTCACTTCTAAGAAATCCCTCTTTGTCAGCGTCAAGTATGCACACAAGTTCAACTTCTGGAAGATCAAGGCCTTCACGCAATAGATTTATTCCAACCAATACATCAAAGTCACCACGTCTTAAACCATTTAGGATATCTATTCTTTCCATTGTATCTATTTCACTGTGTAGGTACCTGACTTTGATTTTTCTTTCACTTAAAAATTCAGTTAAATTTTCTGCCATCTTCTTGGTCAAGGTGGTGATCAGCACCCTGTGATTTTTTGATGTTACCTTTTTTATTTCGTTAATGACATCTTCAATTTGTCCAGTTGTTTTTCTTACTTCAACATAAGGATCCAAAAGCCCTGTTGGCCTTATGAGTTGCTCCACCACATCACTTGCGTGCTCTTTTTCATACCCAGCAGGTGTGGCAGAAACGAAAGTAACTTGTCCAAGTCTGTGTTCAAACTCATCAAACTTGAGTGGTCTGTTGTCAAAGGCCGAAGGAAGCCTAAAGCCATATTCAACAAGGCTTGTTTTTCTTGCCCTGTCACCGTTGTACATTGCGCGAATTTGAGGTATGGTCATATGGCTTTCGTCTATAAAGGTGATGAAATTTCTTGGAAAATAATCCATGAGTGTAAAAGGTGGTTCGCCAGGGTTTCTGCCATCAAAATACCTTGAATAGTTTTCTATTCCACTGGTGTAGCCTACCTCTCTCATCATTTCAATATCGTAACTTGTCCTTTCCTTTATCCTTTGTGCTTCAATGAGTTTGTCTTGACTTTTGAAATACTCAACCATCTCATCTCTGTCATGCTCAATTTGTGAAAGTGCATACTTTAATTTTTCGCTTCCAACAGCATAGTGGGTTGCTGGATATATTGCAATGTGTTTAAGGTCGGCTATGATATTTGAAGTGGTCACATCAAATTCACATATTCTATCCACTTCATCTCCAAAAAACTCTATCCTTATTGCATGTTCACTATTGCCAGCAGGGAAAATCTCCAAAACATCACCTTTTGCTCTGAATGTGGAACGATGAAAATCTATGTCACTTCTCGTGTATTGAATTTCAACAAGCTTATCTATGATTTCATCACGGCTGATATTGTCACCAAGCCTGATGGATACCTGCATGCGAAAATATTCCTCTGGGTTTCCAAGACCATAGATGCACGACACCGATGCCACGACGATGGTATCACTTCTCTCCATGAGTGAAGCAGTGGCACTATTTCTAAGTTTATCTATTTCGTCATTGACCGACATATCTTTTTCAATATAAGTGTCTGTTGACACAATGTATGCCTCAGGCTGATAGTAGTCGTAATAGGACACAAAAAATTCAACTCTATTGTTTGGGAAAAACTCCCTAAGCTCATTGCAAAGTTGTGCTGCCAAGGTTTTGTTATGTGCAATCACAAGTGTCGGTCTGTTGAGTTTGGCTATGACATTTGCCATTGTGAAGGTCTTTCCACTGCCCGTCACACCCAAAAGAATTTGGGACTTTTCGCCAGCCTCAAAGTTTTCAACAAGTTTTTGTATCGCCTGATCCTGATCACCTGCAGGCTTAAATTTAGACACAAGTTCAAAATTTCTTTGTTCCATTTTATCCTTTAAATATAACTTTTAGCAAAAGCCCCAAAACAAAACTCAGCACTGTCAAAAGTAAAGTTCTTGTAATAAGCCACACAAGTTCACGCCGTTGTTTTATCAAATCTTTTTTAAAAGTCAGACCTTTGTTTTTCAAGTTTATACAATAATAATAACCTTTTTTGCTGTCGGACACAACAAAATCCAGATAATTATCTTTACAAAGAGATATCATAATATCATCAAGTTCGGCAAGTGAAATAACATATTTTTTTGAAACAAACTGTGCTATGTCTTGTGTGGGAATAAGATATGTCTTTTTATCGTGACATACCTGAGTCAAAAACAAAAGCACAAGTTTTTCTTTTTTGTCTAGCATAGCGACCTACCTAACGAGCAAAGTACCCAAAAATGCTCCCAAAAATGCAAAAAAAGCCACCAAAAATATAAACAGAACTACTTCTATTTTTATTTTTTTTGTGGTCTTTTTTGTATTTTTTTCTTCTTCAAACATTATTTCTGCACTTTTGGTCGCACAAAGACAATATTTTTGATCATCACTAAACTTAATGTCGACAAGCCCAAGGGTATCAAGATGAGTTAAAATATTTTTTATGTTACATTTCTTTTTGGGAAATCTTTGTTTGAAAAAATCTTCAAAGTCACTGTTTTCAATAACTTTGTAATTTGTGCTACATTGACTTACAACATATGATAAAATCCATTTTTCCTTTTCATCTATCATACAAGTAGTATTTTACAAAAAACAAAATATATAACAAATTAAAGCAATTTCAAGTGATGGTAATCTAAAAGCTCTTAGCTTCCTCAGCAGGAATTATTATCTCTCCAAATTCAAGATTGAAGTCGCCGTCAGCGATTTCAAGCTCACCTATTGAGCCCACTGCTTTGATGTCTATTTCGCATAGTTTAATAAACTCTGCATATTTTGAAGTCACTTTGACATCTTTGATGGAAGTTTTCAAAGAAATTTTGTTTTCACTCTTGAACTGTCTGACCCTTGAGACGATTTGCATGACTTCTTCGCCACGTTTTACTAGTTCTTCATCTATTTCCTCTCCCAAATTCAAATAGCCAGACAAATGTATGGATGGCATATTTTCTTTCTCTGCAAAATAATCCATATATATCTCTTCAGTTATGTGTGGCATAAACACTGCAAACATCTTCAGCATGCCAAGTAGCACTGTGTAGCAGGCATATTTTGCACTTTCTGTGGCATTTTGGCCGTAGATGTCAGGGTTGTATAATCTACGTTTTACAAGCTCGATATAGTCATCACAAAAGCCCCAGAATAGTTTTTCTACTTCACTGAGTGCAAGCGAAATCTCATATCTATCAAGATTTTTTTGGAAAGATTTGAAAACTTTTTTATATTTTTCAATCATCCATTTATCCATAGGCAACAATTCTACCGGCGATGGGGTGTAATCGTACAAGAATGAAAGCACAAATTTTGAAGCATTCCAAATCTTGTTGGAAAGTTTTTTACCAGCATCAAAACTATCGAGTGAAAAACAGCTATCTTTTCCAAGCGACAAGTTGTTTGCCCAATATCTTGTCACATCTGCACTATACTGAGCTATTATGTCCTGTGGTGAATTTTTGTTGTTGCCACTCTTTTTGGAAAGTTTACTTCCATCAGCACTGGTGACATAACCAGATATCATGACATCTTTCCATGGAAGTTTGCCAAAATGATACAGACTTTTCACAACGGTATAAAAATCCCATACACGAATATTGTCATGTGCATTTGGGCGAAGATTCATTGGTATCATATCATCACTAAGACCTTTGTTTGTGACAAGGTCAGTGCAAATTTGAGGGGTTAGACTGCTCGTTGCCCATGTGTCCATGACGTCGTGTTCTGGCTCAAAGTCGGCGCTACCACAATTTTCACAAACCCCTTTTGGCATGGTGCTTCTAGGATTTACTGGAAGCTCATCTTCACTCGCCATATGCACAAGTCCACAGTTTTTACAATACCAAACTGGGAATGGCACGCCATAGTACCTTTGACGAGATATACACCAATTCCACTGCAAGTTCTCAACCCAATTTGTAAATCTTGAACGCATATTTTGTGGATACCAATTAAGGTCTTTTGAAGCCTCCAAGATCTCATCTTTATGTGAAAGAACATCTATAAACCATTGTTTTTTCACAATTATTTCAATAGGTGTACCACATCTTTCATGAGTTGACACGGCATGGGTTAAATTTTCTTGTTTGATAAGCAGTCCATTTTCATTGAGTTTTTCAATGACTGCTTGTCTTGCCTGTTTGATCTTCATTCCCTCAAACTCACCTGCAAGGGCTGTCATACGACCAGCGCTGTTGAAAGCTTCTTTGATTGGCAAGTTATATTTTCTTTGCCATTCTTTGTCCACATTATCTCCAAAGGTACAGCACATTACCACACCACTTCCCTTTTCCATGTCGACAAGTTCATCGCAAAGCACTGGAACAGCGAAATTAAAATATGGAACGATAAGATTTTTGCCTTTTAGATGTGCATTCTTTTTGTCATCTGGGTGAATAAAAACACAATCGCAGGCTGGGAGCATTTCAGGTCTTGTGGTGGCAACAATAACGTATTCGTCGCTGTTTTCAACATAAAATTTTATGTAGTTAAATGTGCTTTCAAGGTCTGCATTTTCAAGTTCACTTTGTGCGACAGCCGTCTGACATTCAGTACACCAAAGTGCTGGTGCCTCTGCATGGTAGATGTATCCTTTCTTGTAAAGCTCCAGAAAAGATTTTTGAGATATTGTTTGAGTCCTTTTTGAAATTGAAGAATAATTTTCTTTTAAATTGCAAGAAAAACCTGCACTTTTGTATAGCGCATGGAATTCTTTTTCAAGTTCACTAGTGGTTTTTGTGCAAAGGTCAATAAATTCCTCTAGTGGCATTTCATGTGCTTTTTTGTTATATTTTTTCTCCACATAACGTTCAGTTGGGAGACCATTGTCGTCAAACCCAAGTGGAAAAAATACATTTTCACCTTTCATCCTGTGATGTCTTGCAACAGTTTCTATGTGCATATATGACGACAAATGCCCCATATGGATTTTCCCATTGACTGTTGGTGGTGGAGTGTCAATACTATAAATTGGTTTTTGGCTGTTTTTATCAAATTCATAAATATTTTTTTCTTGCCAATAATCTTGCCATTTTTTTTCTTTTTCTGTGAAATTATACTTTTTGTCTAGCACTTTCTTTTGCTCCTTATTAATTTATCTAAACAATTATATCAAATGGAGCAAAGATGTCAATTAAAAAACAAAAAGTATGCCCAATGTATTTGGTCCACAATGACTTGAAATTGTTGAACCTGCAGTCGTCGTGTAAACATTTTTAAAACCTACGTCCTTGAGCTTTTTTATTGCATAGTCTTTAATACTTTGCGAAGTTGTGGTGTAAGTAAAAAATGCCGTTGTGTAATCAAAGGTGTCATATTTTTTTAAAGTGTCATCTATATACTTTTTTGCACAACTTTCAAAACTTCCAACATATTTTTTGCCAACCTGCATCTTTCCATCCTTTAAAATTATCTGTGGTTTGATGCGAAGTAGGTTGGCGCCAAAAACTGAAAGCGCACTGCATCTTCCGCCCTTATACAAATAGTCAAGTTTGTCCAAGACGAAGCTTGCCTGCACTCTGCTTTTTGTGTTTTCCAAAAGTTGTTTAATAGTCTTGGCATCTTTCCCCTCACTTGCCCATATGCAAGCTTTGATGGCAAGTAGTGCAATACCAGTGGAAAGTGTGGTGGAGTCCACTACATAAACATTGTCAAATTGACTTGCAACGTTGCAAGCATTGGTATATGCGCTGCTAAGTTTTGAAGATAATGAAATGTGGATTACTGCATCATAATCTTTAAGTAGTGTTTTAAAATGATTTTCATATTGATACTCATTGACCGCACTGGTCATTGGAAGTATTTTATTCATATTGACAAACTTAAACAAGTCTTCATTTTTAATCTCCCCATCCAAATAATCTTTATCTCCCATAATCACAGTGAAAGGCACTGTGTGAATGTCATATTTGTTTAAAATTTCTTTTGGTAAATCTATTGTACTCTCTGCTGAAATAGCAATCATAATTTTTTCCTCCGAGAAAAATATATTATAAAAGTTCACTTTTGACACTCCAATTGTACAAAAACGCACTCTAATGATAAAACAAGCTATTCTACCCATGAAAAAATTCACTCTACTCACAGTAGAATTGTTTACAAAAGCCTTTAAATGTGCTACAATTATGCCATGCAAGAATTAAATGAGATCATAGCAAACAATATCTGCCTATATCGCAAACAAAAACATTTGACACAGGCTGAACTTGGTGAAATGGTTAATTTTTCGGACAAGTCAATTTCAAAATGGGAGAAAGGCGAATCACTTCCCGACATTGTGACTTTAAAGAAACTGTGCGACATATTTGGCATTACACTCAATGACCTTGCATCTATGCAAGTTCAAAAAAAGGAAAACAAAAACAAAAGCAAAAAATTGCTAATTACTTTGCTTTCAGTTGGCCTTGTGTGGTTGATCGCCACAACAGTATTTGTTGTGCTGTTACTTGCCTTTCCAGATGTACAAAAAAGTTGGATGTGCTACATCTATGCTCTTCCAGTATCTGCGATAGTTCTTGTGGTGTTTAGTGCTCTTTGGGCAAAACCAATATGGCAATTCTTGTCCTCCACAATTTTGATATGGACAACACTGGTTTCCATTTGCCTTTCAATATCGGACATTTGGTACCTTCTTTTGATAGGAGCACCACTTGAGATATTGCTCTTTTTACTATTTGTGTTAAAAAAGAAATGAAAATCAAAAAAACTCTTGACAATGACAACTTTATTATACTATACTTTCCAGGTAGCGAGATGATATTAACATCTCGTTACACCCCCCTTAAATTTATTTCTTAAAAACTAAACCGATGGAATGTAGCTCAGCCGGTTAGAGCACCACCCTGATAAGGTGAATTTGACCACTTTGAGCACGCCAACGAGAGTTGCTAAACTCGTTAAAACAAACCATATAGAGATGTAGCTCAGCCGGTTAGAGCACCACCCTGATAAGGTGTGTAAACAACTTTTGACTACACTCTTCGAGAGGCAGAAAACTCGTTAAAACAGACCGATGGATTGTAGCTCAGCCGGTTAGAGCACCACCCTGATAAGGTGGGGGTCGGTGGTTCGAGTCCACTCAATCCAACCAGTTGAAACCCTGATTTTATCAGGGTTTTTTCATGCTTACTAAAAATTTAATATTTTCACTTGTGCCTATTTTTTTAAATTTTTCTAAAAATAGGCACAGGATTTTTAGATTATTTTTAGCATAAATTATATTTTTTAAAAAAGATACAAACTACTAACACTCCCTATTATAAACTAGTATAAAACTGGCACATAGGCACAGGAATAGGCACAGGATTTTAGGGTTAAAAAAGGAAGCAAATCGCTTCCTTTTTCTTTACATTTCAAAATCTTTATTCTTTCCTTTAGGTTTATTTTCAGGTTCTTCATCACGCTCATCAAACACTTCGTTAATGTCATTTTTAAGGTCTAGTGCAGGGTTTTCATCCATTGATAAATAAATCTGCGTAGTTGTTACTTTTGAGTGTCTTAACATCTTTTGAATTTTATAGATGCTCCAGTTTTTCTCTCTTAGTACATCACCAAATGTATGTCTAATTGCATGAAAATGTATTCCATATTTATCTAAATCATTGTTTCTAAGGAATCGATTGAGTATGGTCCTAGTTCCGTAGTAAGTTCTCATTGTTCCATCATCATTGCAGAATACAAAGTCCTTTTGTCCTGTTAAATACATCTTTAGTTTTCTGCCTTTTGTTCGTTGTATATTTTTCCATTCTTTGAGTGTTTCAACAAGTGTATTTGACATTGGTAACTTTGTTTTAGAACTAGCAGTTTTTGGATTTGATAAAATTGTTTTCTTTGATAGTTTATTGCCATACTTGTCAAACTCTGGCTTTGTTGTGATTGCGTGTTCAACACTCAAGACCTTATTTTTCATGTCTATATCTTGCCACCTGAGTCCTAGCAGTTCTCCAATTCTAAGCCCACTAAAATATGCCACATGACACAAATAGTTTAAGAATGGATGAGATGACAGTGCATCAAAGAATTTTTTTCTTACGGCAGGACTTAAAGCTTTATACTTATTTCTCTTTTCTTCCATTTTTTCTCTCTCAATTGCATCTTCAGTATCTCTTGTTTTAATATCAATTGACATTACTGGGTTGTAGGCAATTAGTTTTTCCTCAACTGCATAATTTAAAAATTGATTGAGTAAATACTTTGTTTTTCTTCTTACTTCTTCACTTTTTATACTTTTTAATAAATTTTTTAATATTTTTACATCAATTTCATGCATTTCTACATTTTTTAGTTTAGGCTCTATATGGTTTTTGAAGTTTATCATAAGGTTATCAAATGATCTTGGAGTTACCGTGTTTTGTTTTTCACTCAAAAGCCATTTCATCATAAGCCCACTAAATTTTTTTGTAAAAATATCATTATCAAGTTGAGTCTTTTGTTCGGTTGCTTTTCTTATAGCTTCATTAGCTTCTTCTTCAGAAAAACCATAATAAACCTGTTTTCTTATTCTTTTGCCATTTTCATCTCTGCCAAGATTTATCATTGCTCGCCATCTTCCATCAGTCCCTTTAAAAACACTTCCAAAGTTCTTTTCACGTCTTTGTGTTTCTTTTTTCTTTCTAGCCATAAATATCACCGCTTGTATTATTTTTGAATTGCCAACTTACAAAGGCGACAACACTAACTGTCTTTTTCTTTCCAAACTTAGAAGATGGGAATTGTTTTGAGTTCATTATTTCACGGACTTTATCACGACCAAGACCAGTTATTTGCATAATGTCTTTAAGGTCAAGATAATCTTTTTTATACTTTTCAGATAGACGACTTACTTCGGCAGAAATAATCTCTTCAATTTTAATGTTGTTCATAACCTACCCTTTAAAAAGTCTTTATTCTATTTCATCTCCATCATCATAAAACTCGCCATCAAAGATTTCGAGTATTTCTTCACACAAGTCATCATAGGTGTAATAAGTGTCACTATTAAGATAAATATCTAATAGATAATCAAGGACATTCCCATCAATAGATGCCAGATTGTCAATTGTTGACTGTTTAATTGGAGAGTCCTCACTTTGTAGATAGCTTGCTAAATAGGATTTTAAATCTATTTCAAATCCTGCATTGAAAATTTCTTCTTTTGGTAGTGTTAGCATATATGCTTTAAATTCATCATATTCTTTTTGAATTCTTTCATTAAATTCTTGTCTTTCCATATTTTATTCCTTTTATTTTAAGATTTTTTTATTATCTCAATATAAAACTTTGTTGTCCGTTTGCATCACAGCCATCAAGTCTATCAAGTGCAATCTTGTACCATTTTGGATTGATTTCAATGCCAATGTAGTCACGATTAAGATTCTTGCAGGCAACTGCTGTTGTTCCACTCCCAAGAAAACAATCTAAAACTAGATCATTTTCTTTACTGCTATTTTTGATCAACTTTTCAATAATGTTAACAGGTTTACAGGTAGGATGATGGAAGGCAAATTTATCTATTTTGTTTGTAGGATTTTTGAAAACTGTTCTTGCATCGTCATAGCATTTAGGATTACAAACATTAGCACCCCTAAAATACAGACAATATTCCACATCATTTAGGTATTGATGATTATAAAGTGGCATTACATTTGGCTTGTTCCAAACTAAAATTTCAAAATTTAAGTGCAATTTATTGACAAAATAATTTAAATACATAGGAATTTGCTTGCGATTGCACCAAATATAGATGTTTGGCACTTTCATAACACGCATAAATTCTTCAAATATTTCTTCTTTGATTCCGTCACAAATGTGATTATCCATAAGTTCTTGATTTAGTTTGTTTATGCCTTTTGTAATTTCATTTTTTGTGTTTTCTAAAGCTTCCTTAGACTTTGGTTTACCATCAATTTGATAAGGTGGATCTATAACTATCAAATCTATACTTTTATCAGGTATTTCCTTTATAAGTTCGTAAGAGTCGCCAAGATAAATACTATTCCTCTCAAGCATCTTACATCTCCTTAGTGAATAGTTCTAGCAGTTTAGATCCATTTAAAATGTTTTGTTTTTTGTTTAAGAGTTGTTCTTTCTTTGTCATGTTCCATCCTCGTAATCTAGATTTCTCTCTTTCAACTCTCTTTTTAGTTTTTTTACCTACATTTCTTCGTCATTTTCTGATTCAAGTGCTTTGACCATTTCTTTTAAATCTTTTCGTTGTTCGTCTGAACATTGTCTATTTATTTCATCAGATAATGATTTGAATGTGTATTTTAACTCTTCTTCGGTTACTTTTGCGATTTTTTTATCATTAAACCAACTATCTGAATAAACCCATTTTTTATCTTTTGTGAAAATATAAAAATATTCTATCCAGTAGTTTTTAAACATGTCTTTAAGGGTAAGTTCTTTTGCTTCCTGATTTTCTTCGTTTCTATCTCTACCATAGGCAACACAAACATATCTTTGTGGATTTTCAAAAGTATGTTCTTTTTTCTTGCTAGGTTTTATTACAACTCCTAGACTTGAAAGATTGCCAAGATTTATAAGTTGATCAACCTTTTTCTCGGTATTATAGATGTCGTTTAAGAATAGACCATTATGATCTACATAACCATCAAAATGGCAATATATTGTTTTATATTTTCCATTTGGCAGTTCTTTGCAAATATAACTTCTAGTACTCATTGCATTCCTCCGTCTTGTATATCTTCCATAGACTTGAAGAATTTATTTAAAACAGATTTGCAACTTTCAGCATTCCTTTGAGGCAAAGTCCTTAAAGATAAATCGACTAAAGATTCTAATGTTTCTGAATCGTTTAGATATTCAAGTTGTTCTTTTGTAAAGGTGTCAAGCATTTCAGTTATATAGTGGTGCAAGATGGTGTACTCATATATAACACCTGAGTTATTCCAAATCGACTTTAATGGCTGTTGTTCTATTGTTAATCTTCTGTAATATCCATACTCATTGTCGATTTGATGTTTGACGGATTCTATTAATTCATCTCTTGTTAAATTACATTTCTTCATCTTCGTCATCCTCATCTTCGCCATAATACTCTACAAACTTAAATTTACCCTCACAATCATAGATGTCATCAGTTACAGGTAGGGTATTGTAATATTCAAGTGTAGTTTCATTTAAAAAGTTGTCGGACAAATCTTTGAGTAAAAATTCGTATTCTGATTCGTGTGTTATTTTTTCAATTCTATCAAGTATTGCTTGGCTTTGAAACACATGCTTATACAACCAGTTTGCATAATCACTTAAATCGTTTGCCCAGCCCTCAAGTCCATGAGTATTGTCAAATACATCTCCATCGTTATACCATTTGTAAATGAGTTTGTTTACAACAGTGCAAATTTGTGTAGCCATAGTTTCGCCCTGACCACTTATTGGGAGATATTTATCATTTATTTTTTCGAATTTGTTAAAATATTCCCAGTCAACATGTTCTTTTCCTTTCATTGTTTCTGCATAAGATTTCATTACATTTCTTCTCCTGAATCGTCTTGATCGTCTATATATTTGTAAGTTCCCAATTTCTCATCAAATACAAAGCTTTCATCTTCTCCCCATAACTCAAAGGATTGTTCATAAGCTTCCTTAGAATAGTCTGTATAGGCACATGATTCTAAAACTTTGCCATTTTTAAACACTGCGTATCCACAATAATATCCCATTTGTTCTTCTGCATAGTCATATCTAAAAGTGTTTTGTGGATACTGTGTTGACAGTGTTTCAATTAGGTTTCTCACATCGCTCCATGCTGTTTGAAAATAAATAACATTAGGCACTTTTTTATCGTAGAATGTGTTGCACGCATTCCATTTAGTTCCCCAGTTGTTTATGCTCCAGTTATACCAATCTTTATCGCCATATTTGAGGACATTATCAACTATTTGCTTCCCATAATTGAAGATATCTTTTTCAGTTTTAAAGACTGGACTATCCTTAAAAATAGGATCTTTTTGACTGTATGAAGCAAGGTAATCTTTTTTAATTTTCTCTAATTCTTCTTTTGATAAAATATCGCATCCTCTTATAAATTTGGGATTGATATATAAAAGTTTATTTGTTATTTCTGCTAGTTCTAAATCTGATATGCTTGATAAATAATAATTTGCACATTTATCACTTGTGGTGCTAACCTCTACCATTAGTGACTCTGGCATTGGTATTATCTTGTTAAAATCAAATTTAAAACTGCTAAATTCATTGTTGTCATCAACAAGTAAAGATTGCATAACTTTTTCTGCATTTTTACCTGTAATTTCTAGTTTTCCTTGTACCCAATTAGGCATTTTCTTCTCCTATTGCTTGAAATTTATCACTATATAATGACCAATTCGTATCGGTTTTGTATTGTTCTACTAGTTCTGCAGGGACATAGATTGTTTTTAGATTTGGACAATTAGAAAATGCTTGATAAACTATTGTGAACGATGTTTTGACAACTGAGTTATGCCTTATATACACCGTTTCTAGTTGACTGCATTTATTAAATGCTCCTAGTCCTATTTCACTAACACTTTCAGGTATGTCTATGGTTGTAATTGCTGTGTTCCAAAAGGCATAAGGCTCTATTTTCTTTAAACTAGTAGAAAGATTTATTTCTGCAAGGCTACTACAATTCCAAAAACAACTATCTCCAAGTGTTTCAACTTTGTTTGAAAGTCTTATAGATTCTAAATTTTTACACTCTCTAAAAGCAAATAAGCCAATTTTAACTATCTGATCAGGCATAGTTATACTTTTTATGTTGCTGTTTCCATAAAAAACTCTATATGCAATAGATGTGACGCCATACTTTTCGCCATCTATTTCATAGTAATCAGGAATAACAACATCAGCTTCAGAACCATCATATTTGATTAATTCATTGTTCTTAAAGGTGCAGGACCCAACGACAACCTCTAAATTAGAGTTGTCGTCAGTCCTATACTCAAATAAAATTCTAGATGTCATTGCGAATAGAAAGAATACTCCACAACAAACGATTACTATTAGTTCGACCCATGATATTGTTTTCTTTGCCTTTGCAGGCTTTGTCTTTGTTTCGGTTTCATTTGTTGTTTCAGGCTCGCTTGAAGATTGTCTTTTAAAAGTGAACCTTTTATCAATCATAATTCGCCCTCATTCATCAATTTTTCATATTTTTTAATGTTTTTTGCTATTAAATAAAGTCCATCTTCTCCCCACAAATCTTCGCCATCAGCAAGAGAAAAGTGTTTAAGATATTTCTTTATTTTGTTTATTTGATACCCTGATAAGCCTGTAAAATCTCCATCTTCATCAACTTGGACAAATACACAATTTCCGACTGTGCAATCTTGGTATTCAGGAATAAAGAAGTTTCCGTCTAGCTTTTCTAATTTGCCATCATCATCAATAAGCATTAATACATTCCGATCGAGGGGGAATGTAACCCCCTCAACCGTTCTGCAATCTACTAGTTTTTTTATTTCGCTAAAATCATTAGGAACTTCTATAATTTCACAGTCTTTGTAAGGTTGTTTATACAGAACTTTTATTGTTTCCATTTTGTGTACCTGTATTTTTACGGAATTCACAATAATTTTTGTATCGTTCAAGTTGTTTTGGATTTGTGTAATATGCCTGTTGGATAGCGACACCAATTATATTGTAAAAAGTGTCATAATGAGTGTTAGGAGCAAGATTTGGTGACTTTCTTAAAACACGAAGTTTTTTCATAAGTTCATCTTTATCTTTAAACTCAATGTCGTCTAAAAATGTTGTTAGTTCTCCATTTATTCTTAACATTGTTCCACCTCATCTTTTTCCTTTGTTTTTGCCGATTTTTTGCGTGTTTTTGGCTTTGTTTCGCTTTCTTTTGGCTCTTGCTTTACTTCTTCATTTTCGCTTGTTTTAGGGCTTTCCTGCGTTGTTATTTCGCTTGTGTTTTCAGTACATGCAACCTTTTCTTTTAGGTGTGTTTGGAGTGCTGGCTCAACGCTAGATAAAATTTGGTAACTTACACTACGAACGACATCAAGGTTTGCTTTAAACTTATTAAGATCTCCATCTGAGAACTTTGCAATGTATCCAAGATTAAAGTCGGTTGTTTGTAGTCCTAATCTATTTGACACGACTAGTGCAATACTCTCAGCTTCAATTTCTCGGATATTTGATTGTTCCTTTGGTGTTAGACCTTTAAAGTTACTTCGAACTCTTTCTTCAGCAAGTGCGTGTCCAACTTCGTGAATAAGGGTGGTAAGTGTTTGATTTAGTGGCATACCCTCACGGATGACTATCTTTTTATTAGTAAAATCACAATAGCCATCACAACCGTCTTGGACTTGTCCATAACTTATCTCATAGCCTCTAGGCACTCGTTCGATAGCATCTTTTATAACATCAAAGCTTTCAATCGCAAGATTTTCATCACATTTGAATTCGTAAAGCTCTCGTCCCTCAGTTTGAGATATATCAAACACATAGGCAACCTTAAATCCATTTATTTCAATTTCTTTTGTTTCTACAACATTGCCATCTTCATCAAGAACATCTTCTTTTCTTATTTCTTTTAAAGGGGCAATGATTTTTATTGCTTTTTCGCCTTTAATTATATTTCGGTGGTTATAATTCCAAACTTTCATACCATTTACACAAGTTGCAGTAGGCATTTGAGATAAAATAAGCAAATGATTGTTTAATGAATAGCAGTTTAAGTTACTCATTGAAAGAAGCAGATCTTTGTATTTTCCACTTTTCAAAAATTCAACATATTGCTGTTCTGCCTGCGTGATTAGGTCATCCACCGTAGTTCTAACTTTGTTTTCTTCCATTTTTTCTCCTAATTTTCAAACATTTCTTGAACGAATTCGCTTGCCACGATTCGAATGTTAGTTCTTTTAGCAGGACCTGTGATAAGGAATGCACAACCTCTCGGCAGGTTGACAATATTATCACTTTCAGTTTCGTTTATTTGTCCTGCTTTTTCATAAAGTGAACATAGATCACTCATATCATTTGGTGCAAGAGAGAATATAAGCGAATATTGGCTTACATTTATAATCGCAGAACTCTTTCTTGCAATTTCAGGACTACCGACAAAGTCCTTTACATTTTGAGTGATGACTATTTCCATACCATCATACTTTCTAATTCGCTTGGCTAGGTTATACATAAAATCCAATGCTATTGGGTATTTGTCATCAATAAACACATGAGCTTCGTCAATCGCAACTATGATCTTTCGGTTTGTGTTATAGATCCTATTGTAATCACGATTTTTAATAACTTCGTTGTCTAGCCATTTTAGAACTAAAAGCATTTGTGCATTTGCTATCACATTATTTTTATTTGCAAGTAACTTTTGGAAGTTAAAGCATACTAAATTTTCTTGTGGTGCAAATGTCGTGTATCCATTCCAAAGTGCTGAATTTCTTCCACCTTTTTTGAACTTGCTTAAATAGTTTGATAGAACTTTCAAGCACGATTTATTGTAATCGTCTTTTTCTTGTTCGAGTTTACTATCGACAATATCAGCTAGGTCTTGGAAGATAGGGTAATCTTTTGGTGTAAGCTTTGAAAGGTCTGTTTTGCCTGTAATGTTTTTTAGCGAGTATGTTTCTAGGATTAGTTTATTTAAAAGTTCTAGACTATCTGCGTTTATTCCAACTAGTATCAATCTGAAGAATTCTTCTAAGAATTGCAGATGCGAATAGAACGAATTGTTTGTCCCGTCTGCATTTTCGTCATCTAGTGAGTCTATTATTTGAAATGGATTTATTCGTCCATCCCTGCTACTAGACACATCAAGGACAGAGCCTTTCATATTTTTTGCTAGATTTGTGTACTCATTTTCAGGATCTAGAATAAATACCTTTGAATTATCACTTGCTAGTCCTGTCAGTATTGTTTTAGTTGCAAATGATTTACCTGAACCTGACTTTCCAATGATGACCATGTTTGAGTTAACTCTCTCATCGTCACGCTTGAAAAAGTCTACAAATGTTGG
>CALWPG010000013.1 GCA_944383375.1 uncultured Clostridia bacterium
AATTCAATAAAAATTAAAAATTGTAATTAAGTTTAATTCAAAAATGTATTTAATTTTAACATATTTCATTAAAAAATGACTGATTTAGATAATGAAATATATTAAAACTTATTAAATACCGCTAAAAACGGAGTTTTTAGCGGTTGGTTACCAAAATTACCATATTAACAAAAAGGAGGTGTAAAATGTTGCCCTTTGGTAAATATTTTGGTCAAAATCCTATCAAAACATTAAGATTAAATCTCGGATTAAAACAAAACGAATTTGCCGAACTGCTCGGCAAGCAATTAAACAAGAATCTAACAAAAAAAGATATCTCACGCTGGGAGAACTGCGAACACTTGCCCCGCAATGAAGTACTAATCATTATGGCAAACTTAGGCAGTTTAAACGCACAAAAGTTTATCCAGCAAGTGAAAGATCATTTTGAAACATATAACGAAATTGTCGGGAGGAAAAGAAAATATGCAACGAATAATTAACTCAAGAACTAAAAAAGCACGTGCAAGACAAGAACTAAAAGAAAAACGTAAGGTTCAGTGGTACGCACGGAAAGTGATTCGTTTTTTGTCAAAACAGTACAAAAAGTCTGGTAGCACAGTCATAGATATTGATGTGTATAAATTCAATGAGGATAAGCTTGTTAAGGTCCTGCAGATGCTACAGACTGAAAAACAAATCACCTACATAAAGTCAGATGACCTTTACTTTGTAAATATACTTCTTCCTAAAACTACACAACAAAATGTTCAAGAACCACAAAAACAGGAAGAAAAGACAAAAAAACAATCTGAAAAATCTTCGTCCAGAGCGATTTCTGAAACTTTTAATGAAGAAGAATACGAACCGTTTTAATCAATAAAACAACAAAATAAAGGGAGAGAAAATAATGAAGAGTCAATCACTCAAATTCTTTCCCCGTGAGTCGAAGCTAACAACTCAAGAGCAACTATTCATGTCAGACTTTAATATTTCTAACAAAGAAAGAGTAGCAAATCAAAAGCTGGAAGCTTTCGCTGTTTACATTTTACTTCGCATGAAAATGTCCGACGATGATGATTCTGGATATTTTCTCAAATTCGACCAAGATCTTTTGAATCTCCTTAGTTGCAGTATTGGAACAGATAATAAGTTCCTTACTCGTGTAGTCAAAAGGTGCTTGGAACGGGGCTTGTTTGACATGGTGATGTTCAAAAAGTATCAAATACTGACCTCACCTGACATTCAAGACAAATATTTCTTTGGTAAACAAAGATGCACAAACATACGAGTAGTTAAAGAATACTTGTATAGTTTTGTATACGAAAAATATGATTTTGTAAACAAAAAATGTAAAATTGTAGACATAAACGGGGAAATTGTAAACACAAATTTGCAAACCACACAAGACAAGACAAATACAAAAACAAATAATGAAACACAAGCTGAACGTACAAATCCAGAGCTTGAATTGTTTCTCAAGGAATTTCCAAAAAAGGCTGAATTCGAAGTTAAGATTCCAGATTATGTAAACTTTAAAGCCTTAGCAGAAAAAGTTAGATGTAGTGACTTTCTTAAAATGGCTAATAACCTAAAACTAAGTTGGCTAGTTAAAAAAGAGAACTACGACAAGGTTATCTCTGGAGCTTATGACAAAATTGTGTTCTCGCCTGGCAATGCCAAAAAACAAAATTACACAAATCACGAGTACAGCCAGGAGCAATTAAACAACTTATTCACCGACTTGGACTCTGTAAAATTAGGAGGTAACAATGGTTGACATTCTAACTAACAAACTGTGCGATTATCTGCATTCAAATAACGTTTGGTGGAAAATACACGATAACCTCTTCTGCATTATGACAGACAGTGACACCATTCACCTTGCCTTTAAAATAGAAGAGAATCACATCACTACAAAAACAAGTCTTGACCACTCATTAGCCTTTGAACCAAGTGTGTCCAAGTTTCACACAGTCAAACTCAGACTTCAAAATTTCATCCTGGATAATGAGTTACTCATTAATAAGATGATCGCGGTTAGTAAAAAATTAAATTTATTGGAGGAAAAATAATGAAAATATATACCCCACTAGGCAAAGCAGAATTGCCGGACAGTTACGCTGATGAATATAAAGCCATGACCGATATTGAACTATTAGAAGAATTGGTAAGGCAAAATAACACTAAAAAAGGACTTTTAGACCCTATATTAGTTTCAATCTTAATTGATAAAAAGTTGCTATTAAGAGGCGAAAAATGTAGTGATGTTCAAGCAAAGATACAAAAACTTAAAAGCTTGGAACTCGTCAAAGAAGTGTGTGCGAAGATCAAAGATTATTGCGAAAATTGGAAACAATATACAAATTTTTACAACTATGTAAAGGTAGAAGAAAAATCAGGCATAAGAGTTTGTCCAACATTATATGACATTTTAGACCAAATACAAAAGGAGTATGCAAAATGAAAATTAGATTACATGGTGTTTCAGAAGAGATTTCAAAGTTTACGAAACTGTTCAAGGCTCTTGAAGAATCAGGAGTAATTGAGATTTTGCAACAGTCTGAAGCATACGCAGATCGTGGCACTTCCAAATACTGCAGAGTATATATGGATATTTCTATCAAACGAGGGATAGATGAAAAAGAACAATCTAACATTTGACCGGGATAACTTCAAACTCTCGCTCATTCAGAACTGCAAGCTTGTTGGAGAGTTCGAGTTCCCAGAAGTAAAAGCAACACAGACAACTTTTGGTAAGTATGAGGCAGTGCCTTTCAATGTTGCTAAAGGTATAGAGCAAAAGCATAAGTACTACGTGCATTTTTACATAGATGATTACCAATTTGATAGAGTTTGGTACGCACCAGAAAAGTATATGCAATTTCTTAAACAATTCAAAGGCGTAATCGCTCCAGACTTCAGTCTTTACGCAGATATGCCAAGGGCTATGCAAATTTGGCAGTGCTATAAGGCTCGAGTTCTAACCAGGTACTGGCAAGATAATGGCATAGATGTTATTCCAAACGCAACTTGGAGTGATGAAAGTTCCTATTCCTGGTGCTTCGACGGACTTCCCAAAAATTCAACAATTGCAGTAAGTTCTGTCGGCTGTGTCAAAAACCCACGTGCATTACTCAATTTCTGCAAGGGCTTTCAAGAAATGGACAAAAGATTGCATCCAATAAAAATATTATTTTATGGAGTTATCCCGGAGAGCTTAAAATATGACAAAAGAATTATTCAAATTGCTACACACTTACAATTACAACTTAAAAATTTCTAAAAACAGGAGGAAAATTTATGGGCGGAAGAGGCTCAAGTTATTTTAATAGAAGCGGAAGTATGCGGATTAAAGTAAGCGATACTTACGATCAAGATAAACCTACAAACAATCGAACTAGAATAGTTGAAAAACTAACAAAAAGAAATGTTCAAGTAATGGCATCAACAGATAAAATTCCAGATGAAATACTCACCCCTAACCTTAAACAACTTGATAGAATTATGTCAAGGTTCAGACAATACTCTGATTATGCAGAAGTTGAAAATCTAAAAGTTAGAACAGAAACGTTTAGTAATCCCAATGTTAAAGCTTGTTTTAGATGTCAAATTGACACTTTTAAAAGACCTGAAATTATTTTTAATAAATCTTATCAGCGAGATACCGCAAGAGAAGTCGAAACGCAGGTGCAAAAACAAATAGAAATTGGGTATTGGACAAAATCTGATAGACAAAATTTGCTGGTACATACAATGACTCATGAAATGGGACACTATGTTCAAAGAGTACTGACAGAGCAGATCGCCAAGCAACGTGGTGAAGTTGACATACGAGCAAGAAATCCATTACAATATGATGATGATATAGCGAACGAAATGAGAACAAAAATAAGGAGTATATGTAAAAATACTTTTCATACCACTAGTACTACAAGCATATATGGAACTAGTGATCCTTATGAATTCTTTGCAGAAACTTTTAGTGAGATGCTTACTTGTGATAATCCATCAGACACTGCTAAATCGCTTGAAATATATTTAAAAGGAGAAAAATAGTATGTTGTTAGAAAAACCTTTATTTTTAAATAATCCAGAATGGTATGTTGTGGATGATGAAAAAGGCAGATATCTTTTAACCGACAAAGCACCAAAAGAAGCTCAACAAAGTTATATTGAATTTTATGAAACGTTAGAGAACTCTCGTTGGCACAGTCAGGAATTCAAAATAAAAGATATAAATGACTACATTGTCAAAACTACACAAGACAAATAAATATTCAAAAAAACAAGCCTAAATATGGCTTGTTTTTTATAGAACTTATCCAATTAAAATACGAAAATCAATCGAAAAACTTATCCAAAAATTTTATCCAAAAAATCATGAAATCCTTTTGTTGTAAGGCATGTAGCCTCTTTGCTTAAAAACTGTAAATCCGTCGGCTTCGCCTTCGATGGTTCGAATCCATCCCTGCCCACCACGAAATTTAATGTGCT
The DNA here is from genome assembly GCA_944383375.1 of uncultured Clostridia bacterium. Classification (GTDB taxonomy): domain Bacteria; phylum Bacillota; class Clostridia; order Christensenellales; family UBA1242; genus UBA5893. The sequence goes on from CALWPG010000013.1 coordinate 4,477, forward strand.
GAAAGCTTCAGTGCTTTCAGTTTTTTTATTTAAAATCATTTTTCTATTTAATATCGGTATGGACAAAACTTTTGTTGCGTGATATAATCGTAATTGAAGGAATTAAATTAATATGTTTGAAAAAAATGACACAAAGATATATAAATTTTCAAATGGCGCAACACTTATATACAGACAAGACTGTGAAACGAAGACCACAAAAATAGCAAGTGGTTTTATTGCAGGTGCCCAAAAAGATATCATTCCTGGCACTGCACATTTTTTGGAACACATAATGGTCTCTCCTCGTACAGCGCAAAAGACATTTGCAAAAAAGTATAATGTAAAAACATCGGGTTTCACTACCTATGATTTTATTTGTTTCGAAACAACCTCATTGTCCAAATATTTGGATTCTCAAATGCAAATTTTGGAAGAAATTGTACTTTGTGATGATTTTGACCAAAAACTTATTGAAAGAGAGCGCCAAGCAATTTTAATTGAAGATGTCCTGGTTTCAGGAAAGCAAAATACTATTGACTCAAACTATTTTGAAACAACCAATAAAAACACTGGTGGCGAGGAAAATATCAAAAAAATTACAAGCGATTATTTAAAGCAATACAAAGATGAAAATTTTGTTGCAGAGAATTTTGTTATGGCAATTACAAGTGATTTAAGCTTTAAAGCCATAAAACAATATGCTGAAAACATTGTTAACAATTTAGTGTCACAACCTCAAAAAAAGAATAATTTTCATCAGATAAAAAAGAAGCATGATATAAGTTATTATGTTTACAAACAAAGCCCATTTATGAAAACGGTCAGAGTTGAATTATCTATAAAAAATGATGTAATCGCAGAAATTGCTAATAGAAACAGCATTATAGATGAATATATATTTAATTCCCCTACTGGATTGCTGCATCAAAAGCTTCGTCTAGAAAATGGATATGCATATTATGCTAAACTAGCTAATACATATGGTGAAAATAACGACAATTATAAAACATTCACAATTGATACTAGTAAAATTAATGTCAATAAAGTTTTGTATGCACTCGGTGAAATTTTAAAATCTATGAAAAATGGTTTATCAACGCAACAATTTGAAGACTTTCAAAATGCAATGAAGGCAAACAAAGAAGAAAACAATCATGAAAGTTATCTGACGAGTAAAAATATGTTTATTGACTATGTAAAAAAAGGATATGTTGTTTTAGATGACCCTATGGACATGGTTTTAAACTTTTCAAGAGATGAGTTGAACAAATATTTGCATGACGCATTTTTAAAGAAAAATATTGTTTTAAATATAGTTGGAGACATGGATTTAAAAACAATACTAAGGCCAACAGTTATTCAAAACATATTTGATACAAGGCCTTTTAGATATCTTTTGATGAAGGGAGATAAAAATTATTATTTCGACACTGAAACAAATAATTTTATAGATCCTGCTCTGATAAAAGATAATTCGGTTGCTTTTTACAAAGTAGTGGATTCACACGGAAAATTAATTGTAGAAAAACCCAATGAAATCCAAGAAATCAAAAGTTTTTCCATTCCAAAACCTTTTAAATTTCCAAAAGCTCAAAATGATGACGAAAAGCAACAATAAATTAGTTAAAAAAACAAGTCTGATTTCGGACTCGTTTTTTTAATAATTATTTAGAATGTCGTCACACAAACATTTTATATGTTCATATGTTAATCCACCCTGAAAATAAGCAGTATAAGGTGGACGAATTGGCGCATCACAACTAAGTTCAAGTGTGGCTCCAGATACAAAAGTTCCAGCGGCCATTATGACCTGATCAGTATATCCCGGCATATCCCAAGGCATAGGAACTGCATTGCTATCTATTGGTGAATTTTTCTGCACCAACTGCACAAATTTTATAAGTTCTGCCTCAGAATTAAACATAACGGATTTGACAATATCATAACTTCGTTCTGATGAGTCCGGAATTACAGTAAAGCCCTTATGTTTTAATATCTCCCCTACAAGATAGGCTCCCTTTAAAGCCTGCATCGTTGTGTGTGGAGCAATAAATATGCCTTGAAAATACATTCGATAGCCCATTTCATAAGAACCAGTCTCACTCCCTAGTGATGGACAAGTAAATCTTTTTTCAATTAATTCAACATATTTTTGCTTACCACTAATATAGGCGCCCGTGGCTGCAAGTCCGCCCCCGGCGTTTTTTATCAAAGATCCTACTATAATGTCTGCTCCAACTTCAGTGGGTTCTTTTTTTTCTGTAAATTCACAATAGCAATTGTCCACCATAAAAATTGAATCTGGAGAGATCTCTCTTAGTTTTGCAATAATATTTTCAAGTGTTTCAATTGAAAAGGCAGCCCTTGACGAATATCCGCGACTTCTTTGCAAATAAATGACTTTTGGTTTTATCTCTTTTACTGCTTTATATACATTTTCAAAATCAATAACACCATCTTTTAGTGCGATTTCTTTGTAATCAATATTAAAATCTTTTAAGCTGCCAACATTTTCATTATCTTGTCCCAAAATGTTTTCATACATAGTATCATATACTGAGCCAGTAATTGACATTAGTGTATCGTTTGGTCTCAAAAGTCCAAACAGACTCATACTTAGTGCCTGAGTTGCACATGTAATAAGTGGTGAAACCAATGATTTTTCCGAGCCAAATGTATCGCTAAAAACTTTTGACAATGTTTCCCTACCAAGGTCACTGTAGCCATAGCCAGTGGTACCCGAAAAATGTCGAGTCTCAACATTATTTTTTCTAAATGCCTCAAGTACCTTTTTTTGATTGTAAAAAGCTATATCATCCAATATTTCAAATTGTTGCCTTAAGTTTCGCTCACATTGTTTTATTATCTCATAATTATTCATTGTTTTCTTCCTCTAAAACTTTTGTTATTTGTTTATAGCAGGTGTCAAAATCATCTGCATTAACTTTTATTATATTTTTAAATTGGTTCATAAATGTAAATTGCCTTTTAGCATAATTGCGAGAATGCTGCTTAATTAATTCAATGCATGAAACAATTTCGGTCTCCCCTTTAAGGTATGGCAAAAGTTCTTTATAACCAATAGCTTTAAAGCATTGCACATTTTCTCCATAAGATTTGTATATAAATTCAGCTTCTTTGACAAGCCCTTTATCTATCATTTCATCAACACGTTTATTGATTTTATCATACAACTTTTGTCTATCGCAAACAAAACCAAAAATAGTATAATCTTCGTAGTTTAACTGTTTAGTAACTTTTGATTTATTGATTGCAAGTTGCGCATATCTTAGTAACCTAGTGCGATTGTGTGCATCTCCATTTTTTAATGAAATATTTGCGTCTTCAATAATTTTTCTAAGCTCATCATTTGACAAACTATTAAATTCTTCACGAGAAGAACTATCTATTTCGCCAAGGTTGTAGTTTTCTACTAAAGCTTTAATGTAAAGGCCGGTACCGCCTACAATTATGACATTTTTCCCTCTACTTTTAATTTCTCCAATTGCCTGCTTGCAATGTGTTACAAAATCGTAAACACTGAAACTTTGATTTGGCATAACAAAATCTATCAAATGATGTTTAATACCCATCATATCATTAGGCATAATTTTTGCAGAACCGATGTCCAAATATTTATAAATCTGCATTGAATCGCATGAAATAATTTCTGCGTCAAATTGCTTAGCTAGTCTTAATGATGTTGCAGTCTTACCTATCCCAGTTGGTCCATACAAGATTATGATTTTCATTAAACGATCCTCTTGAACATTTTTTCAAGTTGTTTTTTGTCAATAGTGATAACTATAGGCCTTCCATGTGGACATAAAAGTGTTGTGTTATTATGTTTTAAACTGGTAAGAAGAGCATTGATTTCGCTCTCACTTAGTTTATATCCAGCTTTGACAGCAGCTTTACAACCCATTGTAGCAAACTCGTGACGAATTATTTCATGAGGTTTTTTAACAAGACCATTTAAGTTTTTTAACACTTCATCGAAAAAATTTTTTAAATTAATATCATAAAGGACCATCGGAACACTATTTATCTTGAAACAATTGTGTCCAAATACATCAATATCAAAACCATAATCAGTTAACAGTTTTTTATTTTCTTCCAAAAAGTCAAATTCAACATCATTAACTCGCAACACATATGGAACCAATAATTGCTGCACTCGAATGTCTTGTTTATCAACTTCATCCATGAACTTATCAAAAAGAATGCGCTCATGTGCAGCATGCTGATCTATGAAATAAATCACATCGCCTTCTTGAACAATGATATAAGTGTCAAATGCAACACCAATTATTTTGTGAAAAGTACTAAACAAGTTTTCATACTTAATTTGTTCTTTTTCTTCATCCAACCTACTGATAATAATATCCTTATCTGTATTTTCACCTTTCTCTTTGTCAAACTGAGGAGTGTCAATGCTAACTTCTTTTGGATAAAAATTCATTGAAAATTCAAGTTCACCTTTTTTCCCAAGTGATTTTTGGATGTTGTATTGTTCGTTGATTTGATCTATATAACTTACACCCTCACTGGACTTAACCTTTTCAAAACTTGGACTTTCCACTACGGGAGTTTGGATAACTTCATCATCGGGATTAAAGGCATCTTTTATATGTGTTTGTCTAGATAGTGCATCATACACAGCATTATTGAAGAGAAGGTAAATTCTTTGCGTGTTTTCAAATTTTACTTCAAGTTTGTTTGGATGAACATTGACATCCAAACTGCCTGGAGGAAGAGTTAAAAACAAAACGTAAACGGGAAATTTTCCCTTCATGAGAAATGTATCGTAGGCATTTGCAATACTTGCACTTATTGTGGAATTTATACAGTATCTGTTATTGACAAACAAAGTTTGGTATGTGCGGTTACTCTTTGCCACAGTTAGGCTAGAGATATAGCCACTAATTTTGTAATCGCCACTTGCATAATTTACTTCAATCATGTTTGAAGATATTTCTTTTCCATATATTGTGTATATTATTTCAAGCGTACTACAATTTGTTGTGTTATATATAATTTTATCATCAACAATATACTTAAAATTAATATCGCTATGAGATAACATTAACTTCTCTACGTAGTTAGTTACGTCATTCTCTTCTGTCTTATTTTTTCTTAGAAATTTTGCTCTAGCTGGAGTATTAAAAAACAAATCTGTTACAGTGATTTTTGTTCCGGTAGTGCTTGCAACTTCGCTTATGTCAATCTTCTCACCACCCTCAAGAGTGATTTTGTATCCAGTGTCCGATTCCTCTGGTTTGGAGATAAGTTCAACTTTTGATACCGCCGCTATACTTGCTAGTGCTTCTCCTCGAAATCCCATGGATGTTAGGTTATTTAAATCTTCAATTTTGCTAAGTTTACTGGTCGCATGTGGGAGGAATGCAATTTCAAGTTGGTCTTTTTTTATTCCGCAACCATCATCCATGATACTTATGTATTTTATGCCACCCTCTTTTATTTCTATGGTAATGTTTTTTGCTCCCGCATCTATGCTATTTTCAACAAGCTCTTTAACAATAGATGCAGGCTTGTCGACAACCTCACCTGCAGCAATTTTTGACCAAACAGATTTATCTAATAATTTAATGTCCGACATTTTTTCTCCTATTTAACTTTTTCTTTCAAATCACACAAAATTTCAAAAGCACTAATTGGTGTTAGAGTATTGATGTCTACATCTTTTAAAATGCCCACAACCTCAGTGTATCTGACATCTTTTTCTTTTGCACCCTCTTGGTCTGGGATTGATTTTATAGCCAGACTTTTTGTTGTGTCATTATCTTCTAACATTTTTGATATTTCTTTAGCCCTTTTTATGACATCATTAGGAACACCGGCAAGTGCAGCAACTTCTATACCAAAGCTCCTTGACGCACCACCACGTGCAATTTTTCTCAAAAATACGATTTTTCCACCCAACTCTTTTACTGTTATTTTATAATTTTTTACACCTTGCAAAAAATTCTCAAGCTCTGTGAGTTCATGGTAATGAGTTGAAAATAAGGTTTTGGCATGCATGTGTTGTGATAAATACTCAACAACTGACCATGCGATACTAAGTCCATCATATGTACTTGTACCACGTCCAATTTCATCTAATATAATAAGACTATTATCAGTCGCATTTTCCAAGATGTTGGCAACTTCAGTCATTTCAACCATAAAAGTAGATTGTCCAAGTGCCAAATCGTCACTTGCACCAACTCTTGTAAAGATTTTGTCTGTCAAGGATATTTCGGCCTGTCTTGCTGGTACAAAGCAACCAACATGTGCCATCAGTGTAATGAGAGCCACTTGACGCATATATGTACTCTTTCCTGCCATATTTGGACCAGTTATTATCATTGTTCTACTTTCATCATTGTCCAAGTGTGTATCATTTGGAATAAATTGATCTTTGGACAAATCCTCGACAACTGGATGACGTCCATCAATAATATTTATAGCAGTTGTTTTATTTGTAATTTTTGGCTTACAATAGTTGTTTTTAATGGAAAGTTGAGCAAAAGACAACAAACAATCCAATCTTGCAATTGCGTTAGAAGATTTTTGTATAGATGCAACTTTTTTAAGCAATATCTCCCTTATATCATTAAAAAGCTTTTGTTCCAGCTTTATAGCATTATCTTCTGCACTTAAAAGCTTTTCTTCCAGCTCTTTAAGTTCATCAGTAACAAATCTTTCGTTATTCGCAACAGTTTGTTTTCGGGTGTAATCCAATGGCACGCTTGAAATAAATTGTTTATTAACTTCTATAAAATATCCATAAACTTTATTAAAAGTGACTTTTAAATTTTTTATGCCCGTCAACATCCTCTGTTTCGCTTCGTAATCTTTTATAAGATCTTGACTATGATCGCGTGCAAAACGGTAATCATCCAGTTCTTGTGAATATTTATCTTTAAAAATTTTCCCTACATTTGTAAGTGCGGGAGGCTCATCAACAATTGCTCTTTCCAATAATTCTACTATATCTGAGTAATCATCTAAATCTGCTTGAATATTTTTCATAAGTACACTTTTACAATTGTCAAGCAAATTTTTTATTGATGGAATTAAAGAAAGTGATTGACACAAATTTTTACAATCTTTTGGAGTGAAATTTCCATATGAAATTCTGCCACAAATTCTTTCAATATCATTACATCTATTTAGGAGTGAAGCAAGACTATCTCTTAATATTATTTTTTCATACAGATCTTCAACCGCGTCAAGCCTTTGATTAATCTGCTTGGCATCGCATAATGGTTGTTCTATCCAAGACCTTATAAGTCTTGCGCCCATCGATGTTTTTGTTTCATCCATAACCCCAATGAGCGACCCCTTCTTTCTTCTATCACGCATTGTTTCCATGATCTCAAGATTACGTCTTGTATATATGTCGAGTTGCATAAATTTGTCTTGTCCAAGATATTTAATGTTATTAATATGAGACAAATCACGTTTCTGGGTTTGGAGGATATATGAAAGCAATGCTCCACATGCAACTATACATTCCTGATGTTTCGCTAAGTTAAGCTTTTGTTGAAAGTTATCACCAAATTGATGATTTAGTGTTTCCAAACAACTATGTTTATCAAATAATTCTGCATAAGAATAACTAAAAGCCGGAATCAAATCCAATTGCCTTACTTGCAATCCACTTTCAAGATCTTTATCACAAAAAGCCAAAATTTCACTAGGTAATATTCTAACAAGAGCATCATTTAAATCTTTTACTTTTGTATCACCAGTAAATTCATCTGTTTTAAATTCACCCGTTGATATATCTAAATACGCAAATCCTATTGTTTCGTTATTCTGATATATACTGGCAATGTAATTATTATGATTTTCTTTGAGCAAAGACTCATCTATTAACGTACCCGGAGTAATGATCCTTACAACATCTCTTTGTACAATATCATTGCTTTTTTTCTTATTTTTTGGATCACTAGTCTGCTCGCAAATGGCAATTTTGTACCCCAAAGAGATCAATTTGTTAATGTAAGTATCAACAGAATGATATGGAACACCACACATTGGTGCCCTTTCCTCAAGTCCACAGTCCTTGCTTGTCAGTGTCAAATCAAGAACTCTAGACATTTCAATAGCATCATCAAAGAAAAGTTCATAAAAGTCACCAAGCCTATAAAACAACACACTATCTGGGTTTTTATTTTTTGTTTCAATGTATTGTTTCATCATTGGCGAAAGACCTTCAAGTTTTAATATTATATTTAGATCCATTTCAATTCTCCTTTTGTGCTTTAATTTCTTTTTCTAAATTTAGTAAGAAATTTACTCTCTTGTGTTTAGTTTCGTCATCAATTTGCCCAGTCATCTTATCCGCAACCGTTCCACCTCTTTTTGAATACATAAAGGCAAATATGTTGTCATATTCAACAGTGCGAACAAGATCACAGGTGTCTTGAAAGTCCTCTTCAGTTTCCCCAGGAAAACCTACAATAATGTCTGTGGAAAGCCTTATGTCGGGCATTTTTCCCCTAAGCTTGTTTACGATGTTTAAATAGTGTTCAATTGTGTAATTTCTGTTCATTGCTTTTAAAATTTTGTTTGATCCACTTTGTACCGGCAAGTGTAATTCTTTCAAAATTTTATCATTTTGAGCCATGACATTAATTACATCATCATTTAAGTCCTTTGGATGGGAAGTCATAAAAGTTAATTTAAAATCACCTTGTAAATCACATATGTTTTGCAAAAGTTGAGCAAAAGTTCCTTGGCTTGGATCATCATTTCCATACGAATTTACATTTTGGCCAAGTAAAGTTATTGTTTTATAACTTTGTAAAGCAATTATTTCTTTAATTTCATTGATAATATCAATTTTTTTTCTACTTTTTTCTCTACCTCTGACATATGGAACAATACAGTAAGTACAAAAGTTATTACAACCGTACATAATATTGACCCATGCATTGTCTCCACTTGTACGTTTTACATTAATGCCCTCTACAACATCACCACTTTCCATATACTGCAAAATACGTTTTCTTTCATTTAGTTTTCGCATAACCAGGGATTTGAGTAAGTGAATGTTATGTGTTCCCAAAATTATATCCACAAAAGGAAAGGTATCAAACAATCTCTGCGCAACATCTTTTTGTTGGGTCATACAACCACAAACCACTATTAGCAAATTTTTATTTTTTCGTTTTTGTTGTTTCAAAGCCCCAATATTGCCAAATGCCCTATCCTCAGCCCCTTCCCTGATTGCACAAGTATTAAAAACAATCACATCAGCATTATTGCGTGTTGGTGTGAATTCGTAACCTAAATCCTCAAGGATACCTGCAATTTTTTCAGATTCATGCACATTCATTTGGCATCCGTATGTGACAATATGATAAAACATAAAACTCCTAAGCATCTAATTATACAACATTTTGACATTTTTTTACAATAGTTTGACAATTAAATTTTTTATATTAAGTAATAATTACACAATAAATACCCATAATAAACAAGGTATGAAAAAAGTTATAAAGAATATTTTTTTATATACAGGAATAATACTATTGTCTATAGTATTGATATTCTCTCTTTATGTTTTTGGAACATATCTCTTTTCTGACAAAGTTAAGTTTGATATTAATAAGATAAAGTACTCAAATATTTCAATTAATATTTTTGATAATGAAAATAGACCCATAAAAGATTATACCTTTGGCAGTAGTTTCGTTAAATTAGAAACATTAAACGATTACACAATTGATGCTTTCATTTCAATTGAAGATAAGGATTTTTATAAACATAAGGGTTTAAACTACAAAAGAATGGCAGTTGCAATGCTAAAAAATATCACATCATTCAAACTCAAGGAAGGAGCCTCCACAATAAGTCAGCAGCTTATAAAAAATACACATTTGACAAATGAAAAAACATTTAGTAGGAAAATAAACGAAATTTTTTTAACTAAAGAACTTGAAAAAACACTTACCAAAGATGACATTTTGGAATATTATTTGAACATCATATATTTTGGCGATAATTGTTATGGAATAGAAAATGCGAGTAGGCACTACTTTTCAAAGCCAGCAAAAGAACTGACAATTAGCGAAAGCGCAACACTAGCTGGTATGATAAAATCGCCAAACACATACTCTCCTGTAAAAAATATTGAAAAAACACAGTCAAGAAGAAATGTTGTACTGAGTGAAATGTTAGATGATAATAAAATAACTTTTGATGATTATAATAAAGCGCGGCTAAGTGAGATAAAAGTAAACATTACACCAATTGCAAATAATACTTTAAATTCCTACCAAACCGCTGTAATTGATGAAGCAAGTGAAATATTGAATATACCAGCAAAAAACATTGCCATAGGTGAATATAAAATATATACATACTTAGATACTGATAAGCAAAAAAATTTAGTTGACAGCTTTAACTCGTATGATATTAATAGCGATTATCTCGGAATTTCTTTGAGTGCGACCGGTGGAAGAATCGAGGCATTTTATGGCAATGCGCCAGTAAAGATGTACGATGCCAAACGACAGCCAGGTTCTGCCATTAAACCCATTTTAGTCTATGCCCCTGCACTCAATGAAAATATAATCTCACCTCTAACACAAATTAATGACGAATATATAAATATAAACGGGTATAGCCCAAAAAATGTTAATAATGCGTACCACGGTTATACTTCAGTAAGAGATTGTGTAAGTAAATCCTTAAATATTCCAGCGGTAAAAGTACTTAGTTACGTGGGTTTGGATAAAGCAAAATACTATTCGCAAAAATGTGGAATTACATTTGATAAAAACGATAATAATTTAAGTTTGGCATTAGGAGGAATGTCTTACGGCACTACATTAAAAGAGCTTACGAGTGCCTACTCTATTTTTACAGATTCTGGAAACTTTACTGAGTACAAGTTTATAAATTATATAACTGACAGAAATGGAAAAATTATATACCATAACAAACCGAACCAAAGACAAGTAATAAGGGATGATACGGCATTTCTTATGACCGATATGCTAAAAACATGTGCAAAAAGTGGTACTGGTAGAAAATTATCAAATCTTGATTTTGAAGTTGCAACCAAAACAGGAACTGTCGGCAGTACTCATAATACCAATGCTTATAATATATCATATACGTCCGAAGATATAGTTGGAATTTGGCTGGGAAATGCTGATAATTCTCCAATTGAATATGTAGGAGGAGGTTTGCCAACCGATATAACAAAATTATATTTAAATCGAATTTACAAAAACCATAAACCGTCAAATTTCTACATGCCAAGCAGTGTATACATAGAAAATATCGATAACTTAAGTTTACAAAATGAACATATAGTATATAAAGCCAACAATTACATTCCGGAAAGATACATAACTAAAGAACTATTTTCAAAATTCAATCCACCAAAAGAAAAGTCAAATAAATTTATTAGCGTCACCCCTCCTACTCTATCAGGAAAAGTTGAAGATGGACAAGCGATATTGGGATTTGAAGCATTGGATTACTTAATTTACGAATTATATTGTGAAATAGATGGAAAACCACAACTTCTTAGCGAAATATCAAATCAAAGTGGTTATCTTGAACAAAAATTTGACATAAATCAAAGATGCAAATATTTTATAATTACAAAAATAAAAAATTATGCTGACAATACAGAGATTGTCAGCGACAAAAGTAACATTATTGACCTTGTTCCTTAAATATTTAATTTCTGCTTTATTTGGTTTTCAATTTCATCCAGTACTGCTGGATTGTCTTCTAGATACTTTTTGGCATTTTCTTTACCTTGCCCGATTTTTTCATCATTATATGAAAACCAGGAACCTGTTTTCTGGCAAATACCATGGTCTACTGCCATATCCAAAATACAGCCAGTTCTTGAAATACCCTTTCCATATATGATATCAAATTCCACAGTTTTAAATGGTGGTGCAAGTTTATTTTTGACAATTTTAATTCTTGTCCTATTACCCACAAACTCATCACCATTTTTTATGGTGTCAATTTTTCTTACATCCATTCTAACGCTGGCATAAAATTTTAATGCCTTGCCACCAGCAGTCGTTTCAGGGTTACCAAACATAACACCAATTTTTTCTCTCAACTGATTGATAAAAATGATGCATGTTTTACTTTTGTTTGCTATACCTGCAAGTTTTCTAAGAGCTTGACTCATAAGACGAGCTTGAAGACCTACATGGTTTTCACCCATATCACCGTCGATTTCTGCCTTTGGCGTCAATGCTGCCACTGAGTCAACAACAACAACGTCAACACTTGCAGTTCTTACAAGGGTATCACAGATATCAAGTGCCTGTTCACCATTATCCGGTTGTGACACATAAAGGTCCCCAACGTTTACACCTAGGTGCTCGGCATAAACTGGATCCAGTGCATGCTCAGCATCTATAAATGCTGCTGTGCCACCCATTTTTTGAGCTTCAGCAATAATGTGTAATGCTATGGTTGTCTTACCAGAAGATTCAGGCCCATAGATTTCAACAATTCTTCCACGTGGTACTCCACCTATTCCAAGTGCAATATCCAGTGGCAAGCAACCAGTTGGTATAACATCAATTTTTTGAACAGGCGCATCGCCAAGTCGCATAATGGCGCCCTTGCCAAATTGTTTTTCAATTGCCAAAATGGCTTGATCAAGTAATTTTTTCTTATTTTCGTCCATTTTTCCTCCAAAATTCTACTTTCATTATACAGTAATTTGTTCAAAATGAAAATCATTTTTTTTCAATTTTTTTATTAAGTAAAAATAACTGGCCGAACATATACTATCAACTATTTGTTCATGTGATCCTTTGAAGATATTTTTATAAACATGAACTTCATTACGATCTCCAATTGCAATAAATGATAGCCCTGCCTTGATATTTTCTTTGCTTGTCGTTGTGCCCACGGTGGCTATGACAAGATCCGCTTTGTTGTTTTTCAAATATTCAACTGCCAAGGTATATGCAACATTAGCATTTATATCTCCTGATTCATCAAATAAATTCTTATCAATACTAAACTTAGTAATTTTATCTTCTATTTTTGTAAGAACAAAACTAGGTGCAATATATTTTTTTGCATCAGGAGCCTGTTTGTTAAGACGTGACATCAATTCACCACATGTTATATCTTCAACGAATCCAACGGTTATATCATTTAACCTTAATAATTCATACAAGACACTTTCTATCGGCACATCTTCAACCGCATATATAAATTTATCTAGTTTCAACAAAATGCTTTTTGCTATATTTTCTAGGTGTTGATTATCAGCCAAAGCTTTTATAACTATATCAACCTCAAAGGGTTTGGAAAAGAAATTGATAGTAACCTTATCCTTATTTTTCAATTCGTTATAAAGCACTTGCGTTATTCCGTTTTCAGATAATCCAAAGGTTTTAAATGTATAACTTTTGTATTTCTTTTTTTGATTGTCCAAAAGAAAATTCAATACCACGTCATCAAACATTTCCCTTGCTTCTTGGTAGTTGTTTGGCAATACACAAAATATATTATTTTTAAATGATAATAAATAACCTTGAACCATTCCGTTTGGATTTATTACTGCATGAGCAAGCGAGGGAATTTTCCATCCATTTTCCTCATCTTTTGTAGGTACTTGATTATGTTTTTTATAATATTCCTGCAGTGCTTGTTTTATATATGGGTTTTCAATCATCTGACAATTACATAATTGTGATAAATACCCATTCAATGAAAGGTTTGCTTTATCTACTAAAAAAATATAAATGTTTGAATTATTTAATGTGATATTAAGGTCTTGATTAAAATTTGTATCTGAAGGCAAAATAAATTGCTTTTCAATTTTTAAATTATTTTTAAAAAAACATTCACTCAAATACGCTGGTAAAATATTAATTTGTTTACCAGTAAGCGCTTTATCTGAAATTGTATAAATATATACCATTTTTTAATCCTTGCTAAGAACTTTTCGATTTTTGATGATGTAATTTAGCATTGACCATATCGTCAAAATAACTGCAA
>CALWPG010000014.1 GCA_944383375.1 uncultured Clostridia bacterium
GGCAAAATCGCCAACGTAGTGCGATTTTCGTTTGGCCGTGAGTACTGGGCAAAAACAAGTGTCAAAACAAGCAAATTGCGTTCAGCAATTTGCAGTTCATAAGCACAGTTTTTGCCCACATGTCAGTATAAAAAAATTCCAAAATTGCTTTTGGAATTTTTTTATATTATTCTGAAATCTTTTTGATGGTAAAATGTATGTCACCATTTGGTGTGGCGACCACAACGTCATCGCCTACAACTTTGCCCAAAACAGCTTTGCCAACAGGTGACTCGTTTGAGATGAAGCCATTTAAAGGATCACTTTCTGTTGAGCCCACAATTTTGTAGGTCACAGTTTGACCCATGGTGTTGTTTTGAAGTTCCACTTTGCAACCAACATTGACTTTTGAGGTGTCAACTTTGTGGATCACGATGCAGTTGTGCAACTTATCTTCCATTTCGCTTATCTCGCCTTCAATTCTAGCCTGCTCTTCTTTTGCAGCATCGTACTCAGAATTTTCGCTCAAATCGCCAAATTCACGTGCGAGACCAATTCTTTTTATAACTTCTGGACGTTTAACTGTTTTATAGTAGTCCAGTTTTTCCTCCAATTGTTTTTTACCTTCTTTTGTCAAATATACTGGTTCCATATTAACCTCCTAAAATAGATTAAAAAAATGCAGTGGTTGCCCACTTGATTTATTAAAATAACAAGTGGTATTTTAGCAACTCAACTTATATTTGTCAATCTTTTTTTAAAATTTGTTCCTTAAAATAATATGAATATTGAGACAAAATATTCACAAAATATTAAAGAAGGCTCATTATGACAATTATATCATTTATTGTTTTGATTATTGGTGGATTAAATTGGATGAGTATTGGACTACTTCAATACGATTTTGTTGCAGGTTTTTTCGGAACTCAAGCATCAATTTTTTCAAGACTTATTTACATTGCCATCGGCGTGGCTTGTTTTGTGATTTTATTCAACATGATCAAAAACAAGGGAAAAGTCATATTATTTTCAAGAAAAAAGCAAAAGACAGTGGAACAAGACACCGTGCTGAGCGATAATTGATTGATTTTGTAAAAATTATATGCTATACTGCAAAAAAGGAAATAATTATGGCATTTATTAAGAACAATCACTTTGCATTTGAAGAAGGCAAACAAGAAAAAAAAGAGGAAAAGATAAGCATCCCACTTGTGTTCACTCGAGAGGATGGCAAAATTCATGGCTTTGTACCTGGTATAGTAATGAAGGACATCGTGTGTGAAGACATTGCTGAATGTGAAAAATTGCTTAAAGAACATGTTAAAACTTTTGTTAAAAGTGCAAATGTCAACAGCATTGAATTTCCATATTTCCCTAGCAACGAGCACATCAAGCGAGATTTTAAAAATGTGGTGTTGATCAAACGTTTAAGTATGCAAAATAAGTAATTTGTATCATAAAAAAATTTGCGAACTCTCGCAAATTTTTTTATCTCTCCATTTCATCGCCGTCTTTTTGTTTTTGTTTTTGTTTGTTCCCTTCTTTTTGTTCATTTTTTGGTTTTTCAGTTTTAAATTTCTCTTCTTTGCAACTATCAATAAACGTTTGCAAAATCTTGACCCTTTCAGGAAGTGGAAGTTTCCTTATGTTTTTGATTTCTTCACTGACGTTTTCTATGTTGTACTCTTTGTCCTTTGCCTTTCCGGTTTTTATATCAAAACTTAAATTAATTTTCTTAGCAAAATCTGTAATCATAAAGACTTTTATGTAATATTGATTTAAACTGGTAGACAAATCATCTATTCCTATGGCCTCAGAGATATTCATAAGAAAGTACATTTTGTCAAAATTGCTTAGGTTTGAAATTTGCAAAAGTGATTGCTCAAGTGTAAATTTTTTGCCTGTTTCAATTAGCATGAGCTGTGAGACATGGGAGTTTGGACTTATTTCTTCTTCTTTGACTACATTGCCTGCCATGTCCAAATATTTATCTTTTTGAGTGATATAGATATAATCGGTGGTCTTTGCACCAAGTATCTCTTCAACTTTTACCATTGGATAAACTTTTTCAGCATCAAAATCACCACTTATGATAAACTGTATTGGTTTGTTTGTGAACGCGCTTCTTAAATGCTCATTTATCTGCATCAAAGTCAAGTCCTGTGCTTTGTGCACTGGATTGTTAAACCAAAGTGCTTCCCCAGATATATATCTATTTAGCAAAGTTTGTGGAGAAATGTTTTTAATTATTGTGAAACGATCTTTCTCGATGGTGGAGAGTTGGGTATTGTAATTTTTGTACTGTTCATATGTCATGCCATTTCTTGCTTCATCCAAAACTTCACCAAGTGTTCTTATAGCCTCTTTTGCATGTTTTTTGCTGGTCAAAATTGTGAACTCTCTGTCTATAGTTCCATCAATTCCAAAGCCAACAGTCATGTAAGCGGTGTATACAAGTCCCTTCTCCGTTCTGAATTTTTTAAGCAAAAGTCCCGAAAAATCATTGAACATAAAATCATCAACATAACGGTACACACATGCCTTTTCTTCTGAGACCTTATCTTTAAAGGCAACCCTAATTTGAACTGTCTTTTGGTTAGGATCAGGATTGTAAATGTAGTAGCTATCTTCTGGCATTTTTTCGAAATCTGACAAATCGTTAAATTTTTGAGGATCAGATACGGCATTTGAAACGATGTTGTCTTCAACAAGATCTTTGATTTGTTCAAACTCCAAGCTGCTTGTCACACAAACCACTAAATTTTCAGACACAAAGTTGTCCTCTTGAAATTTCTTCAGGTCATTTATTGTTATCTTTTTTATATCCTTTTCTGAGCCTGTCAAATCCAGTACTGAGCCAACACCCAATAGATCTGACATTTTGTCATGACTATTGCTGTACATTAAAGCTTCCTGCAAAATTGCTTTTCTCTCATGATCAAAAAGTTTTTGGTCAAAGTCGGTTTTAAACAATCGACTTTTAAGAATTTTAAATGCTTCCTCAATATTGCTATTTGGGGTATTGATATCAAATGTTATATACTCTCTTGTCGTGGCAGCATTTTCATAAATTCCCAACTTGCTATTTTGGTCAGCAGTTGATGCATCATACATCATATGCTCCAAAAAATGGGCTGTGCCTGGAATTTTATCTTTTGACGCACCACCAATGTAGGCGCAAGAGATTGATGTTGTGTTGTTGCCGTTGTGTTTAAAGTAAATTAGGGTAGCGCCATTTTCAAACCTGTGAAGTCTATGATATTTTGATTCTGCCATATTGTCTCCTAAAATTTATTTTATGATATCACATAATTTTGCATATGTCCATACCCAATTTTATGTGTCATTGTGAACTTTTCCTTTTGTCATTCCGAACTTTTAGGTGAGGAATCTCTGAGATCCCTCACTTCGTTCGGGATGACACATGGGCAAAAACTGCATTTTGGAACTACAAATTGCTATATGCAATTTGAAAGCTTTGACACTTGTTTTTGCCCAGTACTCACGGCCAAACGAAAATCGCACTTCGTTGGCGATTTTGCCGTGACTTATGGGAAGGAATGCGCTGCATTCCTTGGATTTAAGATTTCTCGCTATCGCTCGAAATGACGAGAGATGTGATTTTGTGACGAAAAAAAATGTCGAGCAATAATTACAATAAATTGCTCGACGAGGAAAATATTTAAGATTTTACTTTACAGAATTTAATTGTTTAGCCAATCTTGCTTTTTTTCTTGAAGCTGTGTTTTTGTGAATTACACCTTTGCCAGCTGCTGAATCAACAACACTTGCAACTTCATTGTACAAAAGTTGTGCATTTTGTGCATCTTTTGCAGCAACTGCAGCTTCAAATTTGCGAACTGCTGTGTTTATTTGTGATTTGATCATTCTGTTTTCAAGATTTTTCTTTTTGTTTACATTTACTCTTTTTATAGCTGATTTAATGTTTGGCATTTGTTTCTCCTTTATGTTTATCTTTGGTATTTTAGCATAATGAAATGACCTTTGCAACTATTTTTTATGTTTTTATTTATATGCAAAAAATGTTTTGTTTTTTTACTGTTTTGGTTTATACTAACCATGAAAGAGGAGTATTCTATGAAATCAAAATACCTTAGACTTGGTACTGTAATAGCTATGCTCGTATTATGTTTGGCACTTTTGTGCTTTGGTGTATATTCAATTGTAATTGGCACATCTGGTATAAGAAATGATGTTACATTTGAAAGTGGTGACGACAATGTCTTTGTGCGCATCAATGCAGAGTACTCTGGCCCAGAACTTTCATCAGGTCAAAGCACATATTTTTATGAACTGACGCGGGAGAATTCTCAAGCCTATGCTGGTGAAAAAATCAGTATTCCTGGTTGGGTGCTTGGTCAAACCAACTTTGACACAACTCATACGGTCATTACCTTGACATTTTCCATTGAAAATTTAAATACTGAACGTGAACTTGGCGTAACTTTCACAAATATTGCCTATGACCCTGAACAAAAGTTCACAACTGCCTATGCCCAAAGCTCAGATCCCCAAGGTCTTGACAGTGCAACTCTTGTTTATCCTCAAGGCTCAAACCTAGGTACTGTAAATATCAACCAAATTGTAATTGAAAAAAGCGGAACACTGTATTTAAAATTGGTGTATACGCTCCAAAATTTTAATGAACCTTTTGATTTTCTTAACAATATTGATGTAAATTTACAATCTTTGGATTTAAATAATTAACAGCCATCATCGCCATTTCGAGTGCATCCTCTCTTTGTCATTTTAAAGGGTGCACCTTTTTTTATCATCTTGACTGCTTTAAAGTGGCTAAAACTATTGTGCTGTAATGTAGGTTATAAGATAATACAAAGCATTCTCCTGGGTAAACATTGCGTTTTTTAGCATATATTCAACTTGCTCAAGTTCGTAGAGTATATTTTTTAGTTTTACTGCTGAAAAATTTTTACATTGCTCTCGCATTTTTTTGACAGCAAATTCTTTTATTTGAAATAAATTGGCAAGCTGAAAATCGCTTTTATCACGAGATGTGACAATAAAAAACATTCTTCGCATTTGATTTGAAAGCAGTGAAAATATCCTGCTGTTTTGCTCGGCATTTCCCATAAGATTTGACAAAAGATGCAAGCTTTTTGACATATCTTTTTGCCCCAGTGCATTGGTCAAATCAAATATTGCATACTCCTCGCTTTTCTTGACCAACAAAAATACATCTTCTTTTTTTATTGTTTCACCTTTGTTTACATATGCACACAGTTTTTCAATCTCAATTGTCATTCTTAAAATGTCCTGCCCACACAGTTCCACAAGATATGCCAATGCATCAGAAGAAATTTCTCTGTCAAACTCCTTTGCTTTTTGGCTTAGCAGAGCATATAGTGCACTTCCCTTTAGTGTGAGGTCAACATGTTTTGCCTTGACAAAGTCAAATATGTTACTTCGCTTTGTGTCCACAAACAACAAGGTGCACAT
This sequence comes from uncultured Clostridia bacterium, assembly GCA_944383375.1. Lineage (GTDB taxonomy): Bacteria > Bacillota > Clostridia > Christensenellales > UBA1242 > UBA5893. The sequence continues at coordinate 5,458 of CALWPG010000014.1, forward strand.
CGGACTAATTTTTGAAACGTAATCTTGTAAAAGTTTTTTCCCGGACTGTGAAATACTTGTTACATCTTTCACAACAACCAATCTCTTTTGTGCAAAGAAAGAAAGTTGTTCACAAGCACTAATCACACTTTCAGAAGAAAAGTTTTCATCATCAAAAGTGGAGATATCAAATTGCTCAAGGGAAAGTTTGGTTGCAAAAAACTGTATGCTTTTGGTTGCGAGATATGCATCACCAACAAGCACATACACATTTTCCAAATTTTGCTCTTGTAATAGTTGTGAATAATCCATTTGTCTATATTTTACCACCCAAGTGTTTTTTTTACAATCAAATTGCGGCTAGAATTCCACCCAAAGTTATTCCCAAAGCAAATACAGATACGCTGACTATGGCTTTTACTTTTTTATTTGCCAACACATAATCTGACAAACAAAATATTGAAACATAGGAGCAAATGGCAAAAATATCTTTGAGGTTTACAAGTGGAATATATGCCCATGATTGTGTGCTTACGATTTCTGCAAGTTGTGATACAGCAAAATATATGAACTGAATGAAGCTAAACAAAAATGATAAAAACGGAAATAAGACACAAAGTGGAACGATGATAAGTGTTAGCACAAAGGCAAATTCAAAAATTGGCACACAAATCAAGTTCACAATAAACGTTAAAACATTGAAACTAGAAGATATTGTCATCAAAACTGGAATAAGTCCAAGCTGTACGGAGACTGTAAGTCCAAGTAAGGATGAAAATTTTTTGAAACCAAGACGTTTGAATGCTTTTGTAAACGGCTTGGTCAAGGTGAAAATACAAAATACGCACAAAAAGCTGAGCAAAAATCCATAATCAAATATGTAAATGGGCTTGATGAATAGTATGATCAAAGCGCATATGCCAAGACTGTTTAAACTGTCATATTTTTTGCCCACCACTTCACCAAAGGAAAATACCAAACTCATGACAAGCGCCCTTGTGATTGATGGCGCAAAATCACAAAGGTATGTAAAAAATGCAAGTGGCAAGACGATTATTAAAAACTTTAACCATTTTTTTGTTTTGAGTTTGTTTAAAATAAAAGAAAATATGCTAACAAGTATTGCAATGTGCATACCACTCACTGCCAAAAGATGTGACATCCCGCTATCGAGATATGCACTTTCTATGCCAGGCGAAACATGGGTTTTGTCGCCAAATATGACACAGGTAATAAAGCCTGCCATATCTTCACTGCAAACAGAGGTGAGATAATTGTAAAAGTTCTCCACAATTGTTTCATCCAGTTTGGTATAACCATCACCTATACTTATATCGTCATAACTTATGTAACATCTATACGGTGCATTTTGTTTATAATAATATGTTGCATATTCATCGTCACCAAACAAATCCACACTTTCAAGGCTTGATGAAAAAGTTATGACCTTCCCTATTTCTATCTCATCGCCATAGACCAAGGCACTGATACAAAAATTTGTGTCTTTGTTGTTGATTTTGATATCGTCAAGGATATAACTTCCATAAGTTGAATAATGACTGCCACTTTTTATCCTTCCACTGATAAATGCCATATCTATGTCATCTTTCATAAAAACCAAGGCGCCACTGATGAAATAGAATATACCAATAAAGAATGCCAATGATAAAATGACTAATCTTTTGAAATATCTTTTCTTTATGCAAAAATATAAAATTGAAGCCAAAAATAAAATGGCGAAAACTATATGAATTATGGATGGCTTGACAAAATATTTGGCAAGAAGCAATCCAACCACAAAACATACAGCAAAGTAAAATATAGGTCTGTAATTTATTTTCATTAGTACGCTATTTATTAAAGCAAAAAATATTGCATTTTTCAACAAAAAAATCACATATAATTGATTTACTTGATTTTTTTTAATAAATTACTTACAATATATGTAAAGAGGACGATATGGGAAAATTTATAGAACTTAAAAATGATGATGTTGTAAAATATGAGGCACTGACGGACAAACCTTTTGAAAAAGTTTTTGCTCTTCAAAATGTTTTAAAATTTTATAGATTTGCCTATGCTGGAACGGTGAAGAGTTCTGAAATTTTTTATGACACTCCTAGTGACCTTTTATACAAAGCAGGAGTTGTCCTTTCGAGAGTGCAAGAGGATGACAGAGTATTTTTCAAAGTGAGCCCATCTGCCAGCCTTTCAAATGTCACCACAAAAAAAATATTTTCTCACAAAGTTGGAGTTAAGGACACTATCAAGGACCATGCCTTTTATCTAGTGGACGGGATAAAGGGGCTATTTTCAACACCTTTTTCTATTGATGTTGAAAATGTTATTAAAAATGCTGTTCCAAAAATTGGGATTTTCATCAATGCAGATGTATACAAAGTCATAAGTGGAACAGGTTTTAGGTCATTCATGTGTCATGAAAATATTAAATATGAAAACTACGAAACCAAGCGAAAACAGCACGCTCTTGGCATGACAGTTAAAATGATTGGCCCAGAACAATACCATGAAGAATTTGTGTCCTTTAATGATGCAATAAAAAAATATTGCAAGGAGTTCATAGAAGTCCACGACAACTTATACGAACATGCAAAAAAGATAACCAGAAAAATTGATACAAAACAGCAAAAAATTGACAAGAAAAAAGCCAAACAAAAAATTGCAGACATGAAGATGGAAGAGTAAACACACCACCTAAACAATTAACAAAAACCCCACAGAAAACTGTGGGGTTTTTGCAAACAAATTTGGATTTAGTTGAAAAGATCTTTATAAGCTTTTCCAAATTTAAGCACTGGTGCTTTGCTTGCAGCGATTTTAACTTTCTCTTTTGTTTGAGGGTTGATACCTTCTCTTGCAGCTTTTGCACGTACTTCAAATGTACCGAAGCCTACAAGTTGAACTTTTTCGCCACTTTTCAAAGCATCTGTTACAGCTTTAACAAATGCGTCATATGCAACATTTGCCTCTTTTAGTGTAACACCGGCATTATCTGCCATTGCTCTGATAAAATCTCCTTTGTTCATCTTTGTCCCCTTTTAAGATATTCTTAAAGCACGCTTTAAGTAGTTTAATTATAGCCTATTTTTGAATTTTTTCAAACTGTTTTTGACAAAAAAATACATAAATATACGCACATTAGCCACTTTTGTGCATTCTATTTAGCGATATAGAGCACTCCAAGTGTCTTTGGCCCACAATGAGTGCTGATTGTAGCACATGCACTACTCTCCAAAATCTCTTCAAAGCCCATTTGTTTTAATCTTTCTATTATCTGCGTTCTTGCAGGTTCAACTGGGCTTGAATAAGTTACAAACACCCTCTTTTTGTTTGGCTCAACTTCTTCTATGATATCTTCAAAATATCTCAAAAGTGCATCAGAGATATTTCCTCTATATTTTTTGGTCATCTCCATCTTTCCATTCACAAGACTTATCCTTGGCTTTATTTTGAGAAGGTTTGCGCCAAGTAAAGCGATGCTAGAACATCTGCCACCTTTGTGCAAGTATTTGAGTGTGTCCACCAAAAATGAAGCTTGTACTTTTTCTGCTTCCTGTTTTAATTCGCTGACAATGTCCTCAATATTTTTCCCCTCTTGAATTTTATCCGCACAACTAAGCGCCAATAATCCACTGCCACTGGACAAACTCTTTGTGTCAATAACATAAACATTGTCAATATCATGGCTTGCTGACAGAGCATTATTTCCCGTTGAAGAAATAGCAAAAGACAACGAAAAGTGGATGACTGCATCATACTGCTGACGTAGTTGTTTGAAATACTCCAGATATTCATACACATTCACCGCAGAAGTCCTTGCTAATTCACCGCTGTTTTGTGCATAGTCAAACACGTCCTGTGCTGTAACATTTATACCGTCTTTTCTCTCCTCGCTACCAAGAAGGATTGTGATTGGCATGAGATGGATATCATATTTTTCCAAAAGGTCCTTTGGTATATCACATGTAGAATCACAAGAAATGCAAATTTTCATAATTTTCTCCCATATGAGATTAGTATCACACATATTTTTTATGATGTCAAACACTTGCAACATTTTTTAACACTTGTTATAATCAAAAATATGAAGACTGACAATCCACATACTGGGCATAGGAAGAGATTGCGATCTCTGATAGATAAAGTTGGTTTGGAAAAACTTACTGATGTACAAATCGTAGAACAAATTCTGACAATGTCACATGCAAGAAAAGATACAAATGAAATTGCTCATGCGCTGCTGAGTAAATTTGGTTCTATTTCTAAAATTTTGGATGCTGATTACAAGTCGCTTGTTGCAGTTGAGGGTGTTGGCGAAGTAACTGCAAAACTCATCACTTATTTGCCACAGATTTTTGATATCTATGTAAAAGACAAAACTGCAAGACAATACAATTGCAAAAATTTTGGCGATGTCTATAAATATTTTGAAATGATTTTTGCTGGAAAGACAAAAGAGGTGTTTGTCGTTGCATATGTCAACAAAAATAACACCTTTCAAAACTTTGAAATCATAGCACAAGGCGACACTACGTCTGTTAAACTTGATAAAGCTGAAATTAATAAATCTTTGGTTTACAATAATGCCACTTCTTTGATTACTGCTCACAATCACCCATTTGGTAGCGCAAGCCCTAGTACTGCAGATTATGATTGTTATTATAGCTTAAAATCGTTTTTCTTAACTTTGGGAATTGCCTATCTTGATAACGTAATTATTGGTGATGATGGCATGTTCACCTTTAAACAAAATATGTTTATAGACAAAAAAGACCTTATTGACAAAAACTAATCTATATTTATTTCTTCAAAATCCATTTTTTCTGAATTTGAGCTTGAGCTTAATGTCTCATGCTTTGCTTTTTTATTGTATTTGGTTTTGCGCTCCTCTTTTTGTTTTTTTGCAAGTTTGATCTTATTTTCTATCTTCTTTATAACCTTTGGAATCAAAATATGAAGTGGTATTGAGAACGCCATAAAGGCTACCAAAATTAAAGAAACTTTTAAATTTATTGTTGTCATTCCAAAGAAATCACCCATAAGTACAATTGCTAAAATTAGGCATAGCAATGAAAGTGAGCAACAAAATATACGTATTTTACTGAATGGTACACACAAAAATACAAGATTGATATACCCAGTGAATATGAGCACAAGTGTTGAAAGCGTGGCGAACTCCTCTGCATTTACAAGTCCAAACCTCGCCAAGATGATTGTGAGTAAAACATTTATAAATATCAAAAGTCCACTTGGAATACTGCGTTTTAAAACAACGGGGATAAACTCTCCCTTAATTAAACTTGTATTAGGTTGTAATGCTAGAATAACGGATGGCATACCTATGACAAAAAGTTCAAGCAAAAACATTTGAACTGGTTGGAAAGGATAGCCTGAAAGTGTGACGATAGAGAATAGCGACAGCAAAATGGTAAACAATGTCTTCATCAAAAACAATGTACTTGACTGCTGAACATTGTTTATTACCTGCCTACCCTCTCTGACAACATTTGGCAAGCTGGAGAATTTTGAGTCGCGAAGCACCAAATTGGATAAACTTCTTGCAACTTCACTTCCGTCAGCCATGGCAATGGAGCAATCTGCCTCCTTTAGTGCCAAAGTGTCATTGACACCATCACCCGTCATGGCAACCACATATCCTTGTTTTTTTAGCGATTTGATGAGTGTATGCTTTTGCTCAGGGCTTACTCTGCCAAATACGGTAAATGATGTAGCTATTTTTTCTACTTCTTGCAAACTCATATTTTCAAGCGAAATGCTATTTTCTGCGTTGTCCACCCCTACACGCTTTGCGATATTTGAAACTGTGACAGGGTTATCTCCTGAAATGATTTTGATTTGAACACCATTTTCTTTAAACCAAGCGATAGTCTCTTTGGCATCTTCTCTAATCGTATCTTCAATGATAATCAGCGCAAGTGATGTTGTTTTTGTAGGCAATTTTTCACTCTCATCTAAGATATAATCTTCTTTATGTGCGAGCATCAATACTCTTTTGCCCTGACTCGTCAAGGAAAAAATTGTCTTTTTTATCTTTTTAGTCAAACTGCACTTTACAAACTCTGGTGCACCCAAAACAAATGTTCCCAAATTCTCAAAACTTGTGGCAGTGCACTTTCGTTGAGAGGAAAACTCCAAGTTGTACTCAATCGCCAAATTGTTTTTCTTCCCAAACTTTGTGATTAGTGCATTACTTGTGGAATTGGTGGTCCTTTGTGCAAATAATATATTTGAAATAATTTCCTCATTTGAATACTTTTCAAGTGTGTTTAAGTTAATTATCTCATTTACCTGCATGGTTCCATCTGTAATGGTGCCCGTTTTGTCCAGGCATAGCACATTGCTTCTTGCAAGCATTTCAATAGAATATGGATCTTTCACCATGGCCTTTTTTTTGCTCAATTTGACAACGCCCACACTAAGTGCAATGGTAACCAACAAGAACATTCCAGCAGGTATCATTCCAATCAGTGCTCCACCAGTTTTTGTCACGGCATATGTTATGCTGTGGTTGTATGAAAAATAATTGCTGATGAACATGAGTCCCCCAATTGGGATAATCCCAAAACCGATGTATTTGATCATGGTCTTTAAATCTTTGTTTAAATTGCTGTTTGGATTTTTGAATTTCTTTGCCTCATGTGCTATTGATTGAATATAACTTTGGTTTCCAATCTTGTCAACTTTGGCTATGCAGCTTCCACTGATTATGAAGCTTCCTGACAAAATGCTGTCACCTTCATTTTTTTTGACGGCATCACTCTCACCTGTCAGCAAACTCTCATTGACTTCAATCTTACCACTCAAAATCACACAATCTGCAGGTATAGAATTTCCTATTTCAAGTTTTATGACATCGTCGAGCACGAGTTTGTCCGCACCTATTTCCACTTCTTTCCCCATTCTAAGTGCTTTAACCTTTGGCATAGTCAAAAGTGACAACTTGTCAACTGCACTTTTGGCTTTACACTCTTGGATGATGGAGATAAGTGTATTAAGAAAAATCACTACAATAAACAAAAGATCACTGTAACTTTCAACAGCTACAAGTGCTGCAAAAATTATTATCCAAATTAGGTTAAAAAAGGTAAAAATATTGTCAAAAAAAATCTTAAAGTACGATTTTCCCGTCTTTTGCTTAACTTTATTGTATAATTTATGTTCTTGTCTTTCAGCCAATTGTTCAGATAAAAGTCCTTCCTCTAAAGAAGGATTATATCTAACAATTTCAAAGTCTTTTTTTATTTTCATCAGTACATGTAAGATATTACAATATCACATTGCTTTATGTCAACAAATAAAAACCCTTAGTTTTGTGTGGTTATAATTCAAAAGTGCTGAGTTCATCTTTTTTAAATTTATATTTTTTGCTTTGATCAAGGCCAAAGTTTACATATATTTCGGCATTATTTTTGTCTATGGATATGACTATATCTTTTCCATCTTCCATCATCTCGTCAAAAGCCTTTGAAAACACATCGATTGCCATCTGATTTAATGCAATGGCCCAATCTTTTTGTGTTTCATCAAATTTTTCATAATCTTTATAACGCAAAGCTGAATTGAAACAAAAAAATCCATGCCTTGAAATTTCACTTGTAACATATTCATAAAGCATGTCAGAAAACATAAGCAAACTTCCCCTTGAGCAATTTATTTCATCTTTTTTAATTTGGTTAAAACTATCAACAAATTTAGATAAGGCATCTTTAATATAATTTCTTTCCATCCTATCTCCTAATTTATGTAAAGTATATCACATTTTGACAAAAACCACAACTTGAAGTGACCATTGTTTTTCCAAAATCATAAAATAATATATTGTCAAAGGAGTTTTTATGTGTGGTATAATCGGATACATAGGACAAAATGATGTGGCAAAAAAAATATTACATAATCTAAAAAAATTAGAATATCGTGGCTATGACTCAAGCGGCATTTGTCTCAAAAAAAATAATACACTTTTTGTCAAAAAAAGTGTTGGAGAAATTAGCAATCTACAATCAAAAATTAACATAAACTTCAACAGCCATGTTGGCATTGCACACACAAGATGGGCAACCCATGGAAAAGTCAACGTAACCAATACCCATCCTCACATAAGTCAAGACAAAATGTGGGCTGTGGTCCACAATGGAATCATTGAAAACTATTTAGAAATAACCAAACAACTAAAAGAAAAGGGAATTCATCTCTACAGCGAAACAGACAGTGAAGTTATTGCCAATTTGATGGCAATATCACAAAAACAAAACAACGCCTTAAAATTACATGAGGTTACCACATTGCTTCATGGAAGTTATGCCTTGTGCCTAATAAATGCCAAAGAAGAAACTCTTTACATAGCAAGAAGACATAGCCCACTGTATGTCGCACATAAAGACGATGCTTGCATGGTGAGTAGCGATCCTGCCTGCTTTAGTGAAGATTTTCACGATTACTATGTCCTTCCAGATGAGTGCATAGCAACCGTAAACAGTGACGGTGTGACATTTTATGATCAAAATATGAAGATATTACATCTGACTCCTTGTGAAATTGGTACATTTGAAAAGTCTAGCGAACTTGGAAAATATAGTTATTATGCAGAAAAAGAGATAAGTGAGATACCACATGTTTTAAATGACATTATTTTGAACTATCAAACCGTGGACCACTTTAAACATATAAACAAAAGTTTTTTGAAACACATTAAAAGCATAAAATTAATTGGCTGTGGCACTGCATACCATGCATGCATGATAGGTGCAAAATATTTGGAAAAATTTACGAAAATTGAAGCCAATGCATATATCGCCAGTGAATTTAGATATCAAAATCCCATGGTGGATAAAAACACATTATGTATATTCTTAAGTCAAAGTGGTGAAACGGCGGACACACTTTTGAGTTTGGAACTTGCAAAAAGCAAAGGTGCCAAAACCTTAGCGATTGTAAATGTTCCCTACTCTTCCATTGCAAGAAATGCAGATATCGTACTCCCCCTTTGTGCAGGCATTGAAATTGCAGTAATGTCCACAAAGGCATACAACGCAATGCTTATGGTGCTTTATTTGCTCTCCGTTCACATCGCAAATATAAACAACGATTTTTCTCTCACTTTTCCAAGTGAAGTGAAATACATAAACTTTTTTAAAAACATAGAAAAGATTGATGAAATTTCAGACTTGGTTTTAAAAAGCGATAAAACATTTTTCATTGGACGTGGCGAAGACTATGTGACTGCCTTGGAGGCAGGACTGAAATTAAAGGAAATAACCTACATAAACTGCGTCAGTTTGCCATCGGGAGAACTCAAGCATGGCACAATAAGTTTAATAGATAAAAAAAGTTTGGTGTTTGTTATCTCAACAGATGAAAAATTGCTTTCAAAAAATTTAACAAGTGCCAGCGAAATAAAGGCAAGAGGTGGAAAAATTGTGCTTGTCACCAACCTTGATGTACAAGACAACAAAGATGTGGACTATATTTACAAGATAGACAGACCAAAAGAAGAAATTTCCAGCATATTAAGTGTCATTCCATTTCAGGTTTTGGCGTACAAAACTTGTCTAAAAAAAGGATACAGCCCCGACAAACCACGAAATTTGGCTAAAAGCGTCACTGTGGAATAAAATATTTGGCATAATTTAGTTATAAACTATTGACAATTGCTCATATTAGTATTATACTAAATTATGTCATCGCGGGGTGGAGCAGTTAGGCAGCTCGCTGGGCTCATAACCCAGAGGTCATAAGTTCAAATCTTATCCCCGCAACCAATTTAACACCGACTTATGCCGGTGTTTTTTTAAGATTTGAACTTATATAACATCACTTGTTATTGTTCAAATCTTATCCCCGCAACCAATATCATTTACGACACCCTTTGGGTGTTTTTTTATCAAGAGGTTATGTCGAACATAACTTCCAGCTCGAAGCACTGAAAAATCTTTAACTTGTGTCACTCCGAGCCTTTCCTACATTGATAAGCAAACGAGAAGTCTCGCCCAAAGGGCGTACATGAGATTTCTCGCTGTCGTGCGATTTTCGCTTAGTCACGAGATTTGGGCAAAAACAAGTGTCATCCCGAACGTAGTGAGGGATCTCAAAGATTCCTCGTCGTACACTCCTCGGAATGACACAAGTAGTATGTGTCATTTCGAGCGACAGCGAGAAATCTCGGTGGCAAAAGTGTGCCATTGACGCAGTTTTGCCCATGTGCGTGAGTCAATAAATTGAATAAAATCATAAATATATTTGACATTTTTTCATTAAAATGAAATCATATAAATAAGGAGGGAATATATGTCAACCACAAAAAAATCATATGGTAAACTCATAGCTTTCATTGTCGCCGTTGTTTTAATAATCACTTGTGCTTGCCTTTTAATCTTTTTGCCACGCAAACAAACAGCTAATGCAGTCATGGAATGCTCAATAAATCCTCAAGTTCAGTTTGTGCTAGACACTAACAACAAAGTCATGTATGTAAACTACCTAAGTGGTGATGCAGAATATCTTTTGTCAGATGAGGAACTGGAAGGAAAATCTGCACAAGATGCAGCACAGATTTTTGTACAACTATGTTTGGAATCCGGTTATATGGATGTCAATACAACGAACGGTCGTGTGGATGTGACAATATATTGTGAAAATACACAATCAGTTGAAGACTTATCACAAGATGTCGTTGAATCCATCAACAAATGTTTCGACGAAAATGGTGTCATCGCCGGTGCAGTTGCAAACATTAAAGAAAATTTAGAAGAAGCTTTACATAATATTAGCTCACAGATTGAGGATGTTGCAGATCTTACTTTCCAGGAAATTTTAAATTTAATTACCAAAACTTCAGAAGATATTAAAGATATATCTTGGACTCTTCGTACTCAGCTGTTTGAAACTATTCAACAACTCAAAAATAGCGACATTTTCAACAATATTCCAACTTTGGAAGAAACTGTAGATAACCTTCAACAACAAATCAATGACTCAAATCTTCCGGAGAGTGTAAAGGATGAGCTAAACAATCAACTGGAAAGTGCCCAACAACAATTAAACACCCTCATGGAACAATTAAATGACGAGATTGACAAAGTAATTGAAGAACTTCGTCAACAAAGCATTGAACTGTTTGAACAAGCAAAAGCATTTATTAACCAAAAAATTGAAGATTACAGACAGACATTTGAACAACATAAGCAATACTTTGAACAACATAAAGAAGCAGTACAAGCAGCAATAGAAGCATACAGAAACACTCTTAATCAATAACAAAAAACTCCTACAAATGTAGGAGTTTTTATTGTTTATTTTTAACGTTATCGGTTTTGATCTCTTCCTTTTTTTTGTCATTAGTTTCCATCTTCCTTTTCGTTTTCGGATGAAAAATCAACACAAAAGGCAGAAAAACCAACATGCTAACAAGTAATATTGCAAAAATTGTACCCAAATCCATAATAATTCTCCATCTATATCATAAATATTACACTATAACTCAAAAAATGTCAATACCCTTACCATGCTAAAATGAACTGACACAAATTTTTAAAAATAATTGACAGCATTGCTTTGATATGCTAAACTACCAAAGACTGTGGAGAAGTACCCAAGTGGTCGAAGGGGCTCCCCTGCTAAGGGAGTAGGCTTGTAAAAGGGCGCGAGGGTTCAAATCCCTCCTTCTCCGCCAAACAATTGTCGTTTGAACTCAAACGGCAATTTTTTATTGTCTGCGTCTGAAATCTCAATTTCTTTCTTATATATTGTCGTTCCATTATCACTATTTCCATTGTTATCATCATTATCATTTGGACGACTATATATTTCTTCTGCTGGATTAAGACTTGTATTGTAAACTATTGTAATTTTGTCGTCATAAAGTAATACTTTTAAAATAAAATTATTAAAGAACTCGTTTTTATCTGTTTTGTTATCAAACTTCTTTCTTGCATATATTTTCAAGAAATTTACAATTTGTTCTTTTTCTAGTGGTTTTATTTGATGATTTTGTTCATACTCAACTTTATCTTCTAGTATTGCTTTTTCGTTTTCAAGTTTCATAAGTCGTTCTTGTGTTGACGAAGTTATTATCCCTTTTTCCATTGCGTTTAGAATAGAGTCTATTGCTCTTTTCTTTTCTTTTAATTCTTCTTGTAGTTTTGTTAAAACCGCGTTGTTAGATAATTCACTATTAAACCTATTCACAACAACTTCGGCAATACTATCAATTACTTTAGGCTCAAGAACATATTTTTTTGTTTTTTCAAAAACAAAATCTTCTATTGTATCTTTTTTAACATTATGTTTATCGCATTTTGTGATTTTCTTTTTCTTGCCTGAACACTTGTAATATCTATGAACAGCACCAGTTTTGCTTGTTCCTGTTTCTGCTACCATTGGGTATCCACAATAGCCACAAAAGAGTTTGCCACTTAAAATATACACATCTTCATTTAAACTATCTTTTCTTTGTCTATGTTTATGATTATCCATAATTAAATTACACCTTTTAAATACACTTTCTTCAATTATTGGTGGGAATATATTTGTATAGATTTCATCGTCCATTTTGCATATTCCAATATATTTTTCATTTCTTATCATTTTAGCAATTATATTTAAAGTAAACTTGTTTCCATATTTTGTTTTAAGTCCTTTGTTGTTTAATTCATTTACAATTTCAATTGCCTTTTTACCATTCGCATAATCTCTAAATATTTTCCTTACAATTTCACTTTCAACTTCATTGATAACATACTTTTTGTTTACAACATCAAAACCATATAAAATATATCCGCCAATATAGTTACCTTTTATTAAACTTTCCTTAATTCCACGCTTAACCTTTTGCGAAAGCTCGGCAGAGTAATATTCTGCCATTCCTTCCAAAACGCTTTCCATTAA
>CALWPG010000015.1 GCA_944383375.1 uncultured Clostridia bacterium
GGTCCTTCTACCCCTTCTCTTGGGCAGATAACATCTTGATATTAGCACACCACTCTTTCATTGTCAACTACTTTTTTTACTTTTTTCAATTATTTTTTGATATTTTGTCAATATATGAAGATAAGCTTGACGATGTAATATTTTCTTTACATTTTTGCACCAAAAATTTATAATTAAAGTATGTTTGATTTCGTCTGCCCACCCACATATGATATTGATTGGTTTAGCACAACTGGCAAATTGATACTATTTGGCATAGTGTTTGTGGTTGGCGGAATTTTGTTGCTATTGCTTCCAAAAAAAAATAAAAAAGCAATACAGATTTCAAAGATCTCTATTGCCGTTGTTTTGAGCGCGCTTGAAATAGGAAGAATTGTTTGGTATTATCTTCGACATCTTCAATATGGCGATATATTCAATGTCTGGATACGCATAAACTTTCACATGTGTACAATAATGGTGTGGGCAAATGTTTTGACGCTTTTGCTATCTACTTTTTTAAAGAAAGACAACAAAGTGCTTTGTGCTTTGTATAACATAACATTTGGAATCGGGATTTTTGGAGCAATTATGACATTTGTCTATCCCGAGTTTATTGACCCACTTTTTGCTATATGGAATTTCAGGAACTCACAAACCATCTTTACACACATTTTGCTGATTGTGACACCCATTTATCTACTTTTGACAAAACATTTCAAAATTGAAATCAAAAACCTTTGGTATAATGCCATGGGCCTTTTGCTTGTTGGGAACATATCTTCACTCGCAGGCGCTTGTGCCAATTTTAATTTTGCATATTGCTTCTATTGCAATTTTTTGACAAGTATTGGCATAAATATTGATTTCCCTTATTATATTTGGTTTTTGTTTTTGGTCATACTATTAATAGATTATCTTGTATATTTCATATTTGAAATTGTTAGAGCAAAAAGACAGCACAAAAAACTGTGTTTCAAATTTTCCAAATTTGATATCTTTGGCACAATTACCACTTTTATATTCGTAATAATTCATGCCTTTGTCATGCAAGCGATACTACCAAATGCTCCAACAAACTTGGGCTGGCTATTTTTGGTGCCAATGTCAATTTATTTGGCAATAATTGTATTCTTAAATTACTATCTTAATTCTCAGAAGTTGAATAAGCCCAATAAAAGTCTTTGAGTATTGGATAACCACTGTTGATGCTTGAATCAATAACAAACTCCTCACCCAATTCATTTATGTGAGTATTTATCTCAGGTTTGCTGGTCATACGTTGTCCGACCTCATCTCTGGTCGGTGACGACGTAATTGCAATCCGAACTTCACGATTAAAAGGTGTCATTGAATATGCCGCTGTATAATTAGCAGTGATCCCATAAGGAGGATTGTCCGTGCAGTTAATGCTGTAACCAATAAGTGGTTGTATAACCAAAACACTTGTGGAACCTGAACTTGAAATTGTGCACTCACAGCCATATAACCACATTTCATTTAAAGGTGTATCGATTGCTCCAACTTCAGTAGGAAAATCAATTTGAAAGCTAGTTTCATCATTATCATAGTGAACAGTTGCATATCTTCTTCCGTTTGTGTCAGCACCTATGTGAATATCGCTTGCTAAATAATCCAATGCCACTAAGCCGTTAAAAATTAGTGTACTAGGTCCAGTACTAATATGGTTTTCATCAGTAGAAACCAAGTTTGTTCTGCTTCCACCAACCATAGTAAAGGTACCGTCTTGATTAAATATTATGGTTCCCAAAGCTATTGATCCAGAAGAGTTTTTTACAGTTAAATCTACCTCTACGTAAGGTTCGCTACCCCCTGTAGATGGAGCATAGTAAAACGAAGAAATTGCATTTCCACCTGCTCCACCCACCAAACTTGTCAGGTAAATGGATGAGGTATATCTTCTCGTTGGACTCACAATCTCTGAAGTAGTTCCACCCCCGCCCCCTCCGTTTAAAGGAGATGATGTGGGAAAGTCAGAGGATGTTTGGCTATATAGCATATCTACAAGAGTTTTGTATTTCCCAAACGATCGTTCGGTATTGCTCTCTCTTTGTTCAATTATTCCATTATTTCTTGAAGTCAGATCTCCAATGCTGTAACAATTATTTACTGTGACCTGTGCTTCGGCATTGCCAACAAGGCCACCAACATAGTCTGAGCGCTGCCCTGAAATATTGCCTGTATTATAACAATGTGAAATTGTGGCAGCATTGGTTAAATTCCCAACAAGCCCACCTGCGCCTCCATCATAATCATCTAGATAGATGGTTCCAGAATTAAAGCATTTTGTAATAGATAACCTATTCGAGCTGGTTCCAGTGTTTGTGCGTTGGCCAATAATTCCTCCTACATAACCATTAATTAAAGTTATATTCCCAAAATTTGCACAATTGGACACTTGTGTTGTGTTTTGGCTGATGTAACCCAAAAGACCCCCAACCATGGAGTTGTTATCTTGTGAGTCAACCCTTATTTGTGCATAGTTAATGCAATTTGTCATATTCACTTGAGAAATTGCACGACCAACAATGCCACCTACAGAATTTGAAGAATTGTTAAAAACATATATATTTCCAAAAACATTGACATTATTTAAAGTAAGGGCGGCTGATGAATATCCAACAATAGCCCCAACATAACTTGCGCTTGTAGATCCCACCATAGAGTCTACGTATATATTTAGGTTATTGACATTCACCGCTGCGCTAGTATTTGCAATCAGCCCGTTGTATGCTAGTGTGCCAGTAACTGAAATATCAAAAAGCGAAAAATTGTTGCCATTTATAGTCACTTGGGACCTTTTTGTTATGTTTGGCCAGTCCCTACCTGAAAGACTAATATTATTCATAAGTTCAATCGTGGTTGACCTACTTAAATTGAGAGCATACAAAAGCTCTTGTGGTGTGGTGACATAACAAGTTTGCCCAGATGATGATGTTTCAACCACCATTCCACTTGGTTGAGTTGAAGGTATTGCCCATTCCTCTGCCCTAGCCGAAGAAATTGGGAAAAATGCCAAGAGGGAATACACAACAAAAATGACAACCAAAAGGCTGTATACAATCCAAAATATGCTATTTTGCTTTTCTTTGGACATTCCCTCCCCCTCTTTTATTTTCATAGTTAGTATAAACTATTAAAAATATTTATGTCAAACATGTTAAAAAAATAGTCGCGATATGCGACTATTTTTGGCAACTATTCATCATCGCTATGGTAAAAATCAAAGGCACGCATAATTTCATCAAGATCTTCTTTGGGATTTATTGCTTCTTTTAAATCAAAGCCACTTTCGTTTACTTCTGGCACTGCCCTCACCTTTGAGGTGATGATGTTTGCATATGCATTGTTTGGTTCGCCCTCTTCACTTAGAAACTTATCTGCCAAATTGTCATATTTGTCATCAAGATTTGCACCTTGGTAAATTGGTTTAATCAGTGGCGCTTTATCTTCAATTCTGCTTAATTCAGTTTGAGATGAAAGCATGTCCTTTGAAAGTTGTTTTCTCTCCACCTTGACCTCTTTTAGCGGCTCATGCTTTGAATATGTACCCAATTTTTGAAGTAGCAACCTTATTGTGTCATTATCAGTTCGCACTGGAGAAGTAATTGAATAAAGTTTGTAATCATCTTTTAGTGTTGATTTTATATTTTCTTTGAAATCTTTAAGTAGTTTGTTCACATTCTCAACTTCTTCAATTTGAGGGTATCGCTCTAATATTACGTTCAAAAGTTTTTCCCACTTGGCATACAATAGGCCAATTTGTTGGATCTTAAGTTTGTATACATTTTGCGAACTTCTTTCAATTTGTTTGGCCTTTTCAACAGCGGCAGTAAGCGCAATAGAAATACTGCGATTTTTATCGTCCATTTCCTTGTCTAGGCCCTGATACTTTTCAAGCCTTTGTTCAAGGTTATTATTTTTTGTTTGCAAATCATTTATATGCGATTCAAGATCTGCGATATAAAGGTCAACTTCTTTTTTGTTGTATCCATTTTTTGAGGAAGAAAAATTCATAATTTAGTTGCTCCTAGTGTTTATGTTTGCTCTTTTTGCCATGTTTGTCAAAACAAATAACGCAAGTGCTATCTGCAGGAAAAGAAATTCCAAAAAATTGACATAGGCAAACTTGTATACACCCAATAATAACACCTCAAGCGAACATATTACAAACACTTTTAAGTGAATATTTTGACGAAATATAGCAAATACAATAAGAGAAGATAAACCAAAAATGAAAATATACACAGGATAAGTCATAAAAAGATTGATGCCATAAAATTGTTTATACACACCAAATACACCACTAAGAAGCGAAAAACTGCCTAGCCATAATTTTGAGTCCTGAACAAATATTGCGCTTCGAAAAAGAAGCATGATTGAAACCAAAACAAGAGCCGAGGAAAACCAAACTCTTTGAAAGGCAGGAGAAAACATAAGAGCTATATAGATGCCCAAAAGTAAAATATCAAATACCCTTAATATCCTTGTTGCTTTCATTTGCTTTTCGTCTTTTAGTGTAAATAATTATAAGCAAAATTATTCCTAGCAACATAAGCAGGAGGCTTAGTAGCTGTGAAACCTTAAGGCTTCCAATATACAAACTGTCACCTCTGAAAGTTTCAATGATACATCTCACAGCACCATAGCAAATGAAATATAGTGACATCATTACGCCACGAGTTCTGACTTTATTTTTAAACAACCATAAAAACACGAAAAATATTATGAAATCACAAATGCTCTCATAAAAAAACGTACTAAGGTGCCACACGCCATTTATCTGCGTGGAAAGAGGAAACCACATAAGCGAAGGATCGGTAACTTCAATGCCATAACAGCAACTTGAAAAATAACAACCAATTCTTCCAATACCCTGACCTAATATGAGTGCAACGACTGCAATGTCCGCAATGTCAAAAAAATTTTTTTTGTGTATCAGACAATAGAGCACAACACCAACGGCACCACCAATAACACCACCGTATATCGCCATGCCCCCATTCCATATTTGAAAAACCTCCCAAAAGGTATAGGAATGTTCGCTGAATGCAACATAGTAAAGCCTTGCTCCAACAATGGCAAGTGGTAGAACATATAGTGCCAAAACAATGATGTCATCACTTTTTAACTTTCTGTATTTTACCAACTTGCAAGCAACAAAAACACCCAGAACCATCCCAATGGCAATGAGTATCCCATAAAACTTTATTTCAAGTCCAAATATACTAAATCCGTCAATAACTAATTTCATATCATTATATTATAATCACAAAACATTTTTTAGGTCAATAAAAAAACGCACAGCAAAGTGCGTTTAATTTTTATAAGTCATAGACCAAGTCTGGATCATGCTTTTTTTCTTCAATCTGTTTGGTGCTTTGAGTTGTATTGTTTTGTCTTAACTGATTTAATCTACTTTCTAACTCAGCGTCATTTTTAATCATCATGACACTTGGTTTGCCTTTTTTAGAGCCGTCAAGCTTATATTCTTGAGTTTCAACCATGATTGGGTATCCGCTGATACCACTTTCTTTTTTGGTCATATCATAGTCAAGCAGTGCCAAAAATTCCATTGCGTCAACAAGCTCTTTTGCATTTGTTGAAGCATCAATATCTTTGACATTGCTGTTGCCACGAGATTTGATGGTTACTTTTGTTGCACCAAGACGTTTGTTTTCGTCACTGTATCTATTAAAAGTAGTTTCATCAAACAACTGTTTTGCAAAAGATGCCGTCTCTTTGTTATTGAAATTCACACTTGAACGTTCGTCCCTTTCCCATGAAGATGTCAATGGATTAAAGAACTCGGCAGTCTCGTGATATTTTGGAGCAAAGGCAGACACATCATCTACATTTTGTAACTTATCATCAATTTTTCTTAATTTTTTATCAAATTTTTTAGCAGCGCTATTTTTGCCCCTTTGAACATAAAGATCGTTCATAAGTCCATATACATATCTCTTGTTTTGAAGCTTTGATTGTTTCTCGGTTATTCCTACTTGTTGAGATGATCTATTTATTGAAGATATGCCGAATTTGCTTAATTTATATGAACTCTTGGCAAAATTTTTGGCAGCTTTTAAAGAATTGTCCTTAGTTTTAACAATTGCACTTTGCTTTGTCGCATCTACTTGGCCTACCTTTGCCATTTCAGCAACACTTTCTGCACTTTTTTTGAGTGCTCTCTTTCTTGAAAAATAACCGGTGAGTGAAGATGAACCAGCAAAAATACCAGCGCCAATAGCAATACCTGCACCCAAGATTGCAACGTCAAAAGCTATGAGTTGTGACAACAAAGACACAGCCCCTAGACCTATAACAGTTGCAACAACTGCAACAGCCAAACCCATAACACATAAAGTTGCTAAAGAAATTTTTGTTCTTTTGCGCATCTTTGCCATGATTATGCCTCCTAATTTACACTAGATTATATAACACCCACATGATAAAGTCAATACCTGTTTTTTATTTTTTTACAACTTTTCGACGTGGAATTTGAATAAAATTTTTAGAATCTTTATACAGTTTTTCCAAATTATATCTACTTCTTGTTTCCTTGGTAAAAATGTGCACGAGTATGTCTTTAAAATCAAGCACAATCCACTCGCCTTTAAATATGCCATCTGTGTGAAGACACAGGCAGTACTTATTAAATTCTTCCTTAAATGCACTGGCCAAATCTTTTGCATTTTGGGCACTTGATGCCGTGCAAATTAAAAGCCGTTTGGTGGCCTTTGTTTTTCTCTCGACATCCAAAACCATAACATCGGTGGCTTTGTTGTCAACAAGATAATTTGACATCAGTGTTAAAAGTTCATCTATATCTATATCCATACTCACTCCATATTTATTGTACCACACACTTTAAATTATTGCAATTGTTTAAGCAATTAAAAAGCTGGCTATAAATAATATATGAAGAAAATGTTTGTATTTAAAACTTTAGATGCTTTTTTTAGGCTGTTTATAATTTTTCTTGTTTGCTTTGTTTGGATAAGATATTTTGTTGATAGCTTTTGGATCAGTTTGGCAATTACTTTGTTAATTAGTTTATCCATAGACATTTTATACACATTTTTTAAAAATAAAAAAAATAATAAATTAAATATAAAAAAAGAAGAGGAAAATAAAATTGAAGGATATATTAACACCTTTATTTACTCGGATAAAAAATATTGCGTAGATTTTTTTTATGAACTTTGCAAAAAAAAATATAATTGCATTAAAAAAAGCAATTTTATAGTGATTGAACATACAAATAGCACAATAGTTTTATATCCCATGTTTTTGTTTAGAGATTTTAGCATTGATGATTTGATTGAAACAGTTAATAAAACAAAAGCGCATAAGCCAAATAGAATAGTTATTTGCACAAATAAAATAGCTTTAAATTTGGATAAATTTTCTAAAACATTTCCCATGGAAATTGTGATATTGGATGGCCAACAGACATATTTTTCGCTTTTAAAAAAATATCAATTTTATCCTAAAATCACAAAATTTAATAATGAACAAAAAATTAATTTTAAACAATTTATTACAATTGCAACCGACAAAAAAAGAGCAAAATCATATTTTATTTCTGCCCTATTCTTGCTATTTTCAAGTTTTTTTGTTTCCTATAAAATTTATTATTTAGTTTTTTCAACAATTCTTTTGATAATGTGTTTTATTTGCCTACGTCCAAACAAAACAAAGCCACAAACATCAAGTAATATCTTGGAATGAAAATCAAGAGCAACTATGTACTAACTGACATGCGTCAGTTAGATTTTTTCATCACAGCAATCCAAGTCAATATAGTGTGATGTTGCCTCAAGGTCAAATGTTCTACGGCTGCAGATGTTTGTTTTGTCATCAGTTTCTGCAATCTCTTCTGGTAGCACGAAGTGAATATTTCTCAAACGAATGTCTGTGCAGCAATCTTTATCATGGGCAACTGCATACATCTTGTGACCTTTGATAACCCTGTTGCCACCTGTGGTTTCATATAGTTTTAATCCAATCGCTATTTGTTTATTTGGAGCAACACTTTTAACTGTCATATTGACTGTTAAAAATCGCCCAACACTAAACAAATCTTGATCAGCCAAAGTAATGCACTTATTATTTTCGCCAGATTCAAAACATAATGAATGAGTGATCATATCATTGACATCGACACTAAAGGTTGGTAATACTTCTTGATTTTCTTGGCTCATGTTACACCTCCCATACCATTATATAGCAAGGTGCACCAAATAGTTACATCTATCTCAAACTTAGACCATCGAAAAAAGCTTTACCAACTGTGGTACCCAAAACCAGATATTCATTGTTTACCGGATCAAAACAAATTGGTTTTAATTTTGACGGATCAATTTTGCCCTCTGTTAATATGCTTTCATCGGCAGAGACGTTTACAATTTTTCCTGTCATTATGCAGCTTTGTTCATCATAAGAGATAAGTTCACATTCAAGTGTCATTTTGAGCTCGTTAATAATTGGTGCATTCACAAAATCACTTTTTGTTGCAGTGAGTCCACTTTTTTCAAATTTATTTGGTACTTTGTTAGCAGATACGACTCCAAAATAATCGCATTCTCTCACATGGTCGCGATCACCAACACTTACGGTAAAAGCTTTTGTATTCAAAATGTTACTCACAGTCTTATGCTCCGGAGAAAGACACATGGATATTTGATTTTCCTCAGATATTCCGCCCCAAGCAGCATTCATGGCATCCACTGTGCCATTTTCATCATAACTTGCAATAATCAGTACCGGCATCGGGTAAAGATAGGTTTTACTTCCAAAATTTTTTCTCATAATCACTCCTTTTTATATATTTTACTTTTCAATACAAAAAAGTGCAAACGTTTTATATGAAAAGTGTTATCAAATATATGACCAAAATGTGCGATGGGTAAAAAACATAGAATAAATACTTTGGTGCACCCTTTCCCTTTTTGCCGTTATAAAGCAATAAAAGTGGCAAGGATAATAATGCAAAAATGTCAACGTAACTTGAAAATTGCGCCTTGTCCAAAAATAAAAACATGGATAGCCAATAGGCAAAAATCAAAACAAATGCTATCAGCCACACATAGCATTTAAAGTTTGTTTCCCTATTTGAAAAAATATAAAAAACAACAGGCAAAATGACTCCATATACTCCATAGGAAATTGGCATCTTCATAAGCGAGAGCATTATGACAACTATTAAAATTGAAAATACGAGAGCACAATACAACGGCGTCATGGTTTTGTCTTCTCTTATTTTATCAATAAAGTAGAATATGACTATCGAAAGTAAAAATGTAAAAAGTATATTAAAGTCAAATATGTTTTGATTGAGTGCAAAATAATAAATTGGTTGACTAAGCACTGCGAACAGAAGTATCAACAGTACATATCTTTTTTTGTTTTTAGTAAACAACCAACCTTGGGCCACAAAAAAGGCAAAAATTGGAAATGAAAGTCTGCCTATTGTCCTCATTGTCAAGTACAACCAATAAATGCCATTGTTCTGAAAAAAATCAGATCCCAAAATTGCGCCAATGTGATCTATAAACATTGTAATTAGTGCAATCCATTTTAATGCGCTTCGACTTAGCAATTTGTATTTCATGAAAATATTTTAATTTATACTCGAATTAAAATAAAGCGATTTATATGATTTTTTTTGATATTTTTTAATCATCATGCTAAAATTAAGATAAACAAAAGTCATAAGGAGCGATTATGGAAGAAGTACAATGGAAAGATTTCAAAGGACAAATTTGGAAAGAAAAAATTGATGTTAGTGCCTTTATTGAAGCAAACTATACCGAATATACCGGCGATGAAAGTTTTCTTTCGCCTATCAGCAAAAAAACAAAAATTGTATGGGATCGATGTGTAAAACTTTTGGAAGAAGAAAGAAAAAAAGGTGGATGCTTGGATGTGGAGACAAACATACTAAGTGGCATAACAGCATTTAAACCCGGATATATTGACAAAGAAAATGAAGTTATAGTTGGTCTTCAAACAGATGCCCCACTCAAACGAATTGTAAATATGTATGGCGGAACAAAGATAGCCCTAAAGGCACTAAGCGCACATGGTTATAAATTAAATCCACAGGTACAAGAACATTTTGTTACATATAGAAAAACACATAACGATGGAGTTTATGATGCATACACCCCACTCATTCGCAGAGCAAGAAAAAATGGGCTGTTGACAGGTCTTCCAGATGGATACGGCAGGGGTAGAATCATAGGTGATTATCGCCGGATTGCTCTTTATGGCATAGATAGACTGATTGAGGAAAAACAAAAAGACTTATGCGCAGACTACATAGATGAAAACAACCTTGAAGAATGTATAAGATTGCGAGAAGAAGTCAGTGAACAAATAAAAACACTAAATCAAATCAAAGAGATGGCAAAAAGCTATGGTTTTGACGTATCCAAACCCGCACAAAATGCACAACAAGCTTTGCAGTGGACATATTTTGCATATCTGTCCGGCGCGAAAGAAAATAACGGCGCAGCAACATCTTTGGGTAGAGATGCCACATTTTTTGATATATATATTGAGCGTGATTTGAAAAATGGAATCATCAATGAAGAAGAAGCTCAAGAACTTATCGATCAGTTTGTCATAAAACTCAGGTTAATTAGACATCTTCGCACACCAGAATATGATGAATTATTTGCTGGTGATCCAACTTGGGTTACTGAAAGCATTGCTGGGATGCTTGATGAAAAAAGGAGTTTGGTAACCAAATCTTCATTTAGATTTTTGCATACTCTTGAAAATTTAGACGCGAGCGCTGAACCTAACCTAACCGTGCTTTGGTCAAAAAATTTACCTGAGAATTTTAAAAGATATGCTGCAAAGATATCTATCAAGACAGATTCCATCCAATACGAAGGCGACGACACCATGAGACCATTGTATGGCCACGACTATGCCATATCCTGCTGTGTTTCTTCCATGAAAGAAGGCAAGCAGATGCAATACTTTGGTGCAAGATGCAATCTGGCGAAAGCACTTTTGTATGCAATAAACGGTGGATATGACGAAATGAGCTTTATGAAAGTAGTGGATGACTGCGAACGCATACAGGATGAGTTTCTTGATTATAGTGTAGTCAGACAAAAATATAGCCAAATGCTAAAGAAAATAGCCAAAATTTATGTAGATGCCAACAACATAATCCACTATATGCATGACAAATATGCGTACGAAGCAAGCCAAATGGCACTTCATGACACCAATGTTGAAAGATTGATGGCATTTGGTGTGGCAGGATTTTCTTGTGCCGTTGATTCATTATCTGCAATCAAATATGCCAAAGTCAAGCCAATAAGAAATGATGAAGGAATTGCCATAGACTTTGAAATTTCTGGTGATTTCCCTAAATTTGGCAATGACGATGACAGAGTGGACAATTTAGCAATAGAATTGGTTCAAGAATTTTTTGATGACCTTAAAGTTCACAAACTATACAGAAATGCCAAGGCAACTTTGTCCATACTCACCATCACATCTAATGTTGTATACGGACAAAAAACTGGTAGCACACCGGACGGACGAAAAGCGGGCCAAGCTTTTGCGCCTGGAGCAAATCCTATGCATAACAGAGACAACAGTGGTGCACTAAGTTCACTCAACTCCGTCGCGAAAATTCCTTTTGCAAACTGCTGTCAAGACGGCATTTCAAATACATTTTCAATAGTACCCTCTGCACTGGGTCACAATTTAGATGAGCAAGTAAATAATCTTGTTCACATCCTTGATGGATATTTTGCACAAGGTGCCCAGCACATCAACGTAAATGTGTTGGATAGAGAACTTTTGATCGATGCCATGAACAATCCTTCAAAATACCCAAATCTTACCATAAGAGTGTCCGGTTATGCTGTGAATTTTAACAAGCTTGACCGAGCACATCAAGAAGAAGTCATTGCAAGAACTTTCCACGAAAAGAGATAAATTTATGAAAGGTTATTTAACAGAAATTGAAACCATGGGGCTTGTGGACGGGCCAGGAATGCGCTTGGTCTTGTTTTTGTCAGGATGCCCTTATAGATGTCTTTATTGTCATAATCCAGAAACTTGGATAAAAAACAATTACACACAAACCACAACTCCAAAAGAAGTGCTCAAACTATACAACAAATTTAAAAACTACTATGACCCAAGTGGTGGTGTAACATTTAGTGGTGGAGAACCACTCGTTCAAAGTGCGTTCGTGCTTCAGACTGCAAAATTATTAAAAAAACACAACGTACATACTGCTCTCGACACTGCCGGTGGAGTTGTCGGTGATTTTTCTAAACTTTTAAAATACATAGATCTTGTAATCCTCGATATCAAAGCGACAACCGAGAAAGAGCACAAAGCTATTTGTGGACATGATATGCAGAATTTCAACAACTTTTTAGCACTTTGCGAGAAACTTGACAAAAAATTGTGGCTAAGGCATGTCATTGTTCCAAACATAAATGATGACGAAAAACATATTGAGAAACTTGCAAAATATATTAAAAACATAAAAAATGTGGAAAAAATAGAACTTTTGCCTTATCATTCAATGGCAAAATCTAAATATGAAAAATTTAAAATTAAATATCCTCTAGATGGCTACTTGGACATGGATAAGAAAAAATGCGCTGAGCTTGAAAGTAAGCTACTAAAGCTATTACACAAATCATGAAAAATTTACATATAATTGTTGTATGAATTACATTGACGAAAATTTTTACAATCTCATTTACGCCTTTGAAAATACTGATATTTATGCTATGTACAACCACATGGTCAAAGGTTTTAAAAAAATTCCCGAAGCAACACAAAAGTCTGTCGAGAATTTTTTTAGACAATTTAATTACTGGGGAGAAATTGACATAGCCGATGAAAACTTTGAAAGCTTTTTCCAAAAAGCACAAGTTTTTAAAAACCATACAAAAGATTATCTTTGGCTATACTCTCACCTTGCCGATGCCAGATCCAAACATCTTTTGTATGCAATATTAAATAATTACTACAACTTTGACTTTTCAAATTTGAGCAATGCCAGTAATTTTGCATTCAAACAATATTTCGATTTAGACCTCGTACCAAAGTGCAGTGATGAAGTTTTTGTGGACGTTGGCACATATATTGGCGACTCAGTTCTGGATTACATAAGTTCATATGGTGAAAATAGTTACAAAAAAATATACTGTTATGATATCACGCAAACCACACTGGAAAAAGCCAAATTTAATTTGCAAAATTATAAAAACATTGAATACAAAAACTGCGCAGTTACAAACTTTAGTGGAACAATTGGTATATCCTGCAATGATTTCTCTCCATCGGCCAATACCACAACACAAGCATCTGACGCAGACATCGTCGCCGTCAAATTGGATGAAGATATTGATGAAAAAATAACAATGATAAAAATGGATATAGAAGGTGGAGAAAAAAATGCGTTACTCGGAGCACAAAGACACATTAAAGAGGATGCTCCAAAATTGTTTATTTCTGTTTATCACAACAACACAGATATTTTTGAATTGCCAAAATTGATAGAAAGCTTCAATCCACGATATAAATTTTATCTTAGATATTATGGAGGTCCAATTTATCCAACAGAAATAGTATTAATCGCACTCACAGATGAAAATTTACCCAATATGCTTTGACATTTACTCACTTTTATACTAAACTGACAAAACTGAGGAGTACATATGAAATTATTAATACTTACTGTGTCTGCCGGCGAAGGCCATAACTCGATGAGTCGTGCATTGTCAAAATATTTGACTGAAACATATGAAGACGCGGAGATTTTGCAAGTCGATTTATTTAAAGATGGCGAAGTGACAAAACAAAAGAAAAAAGCCAATTGGATGGTAAATGACGGATATTTTACACTTGTCAAATACTTTTTAAAAATTGCCAATAATCAATTTGAAAGATTAAAAAATAGAGATATAAACAAAAAAGCCAACAGGCTCCGTAAAAATTTCATAACACCAGCAAGAAATGACATTGAAAAAGTACTCAATGAGTTCAAGCCTGATGCTGTTTTTTGTGCACATACCTTTGCAGGGATTATTATGACCGATCTTAGAAAAGCTGGAAATAAAGCTGCTTTATCTTCGCGGGTGGTCACCGTGGTATCTGACTATGACGTTGCACCTTACACCGAGATGTTGACTGGTGTGGACTACATCATTACTCCAAATGATGATTTTGACGATGTTTTACTCAAAAAGGGTTTTGACCTGTCAAAGCGCAGAAGCTTTGGAATACCCGTACAAACCAAATTTTCTGAGCATATAGACAAAAAAGCTGCCAGAGCTCAACTTGGAATTGATGAAAACAAAAACACCTTGATGATCATGAGTGGAAGTGTTGGCTTTGGCAACATTGCCAAAACCATTTTGAATTTCAATAAATGTAAATCAGATTTCCAAATTGTGTGCATATGTGCAAGGAATACAAAGTTAAAGCAAAAACTTGAAAAACTAAAATCCAAAGGAAAAATAAAAAAAGATATATACATTCTTGGATACGTCAACAATGTTGAAGTCATCATGAGCGCTTCAGATGTACTACTTGGCAAAATTGGTGGTGTTGCTATAGCTGAGGCTTTCAATAAACATTTGCCAATCATTGCAAACAAGAAATTACCTTTCCAAGAGTATGACAACATGCTATATTTAAAAGCTCAAAACGCTTGCGAATACATACAACAAGACAGCAAAGCATACAAAGTGGTTGATGAATTTTTCTTAAACAATCAAAAACGTGAAGATATGCTTTCAAAAATTGAACAAATTAGAAAACCAAATGCCACAAAAGACATAGGTGACCTTTGTTATAAGGGAGAATAGAAATGAAATATGACTACTTAATCGTTGGAAGTGGACTTTTTGGTTGCGTGGTCGCACATGAAATGACCAAACTTGGCAAAAAGTGTTTGGTAATTGACAAACGTCCGCACTTGGGTGGCAATGTGTATTGTGAAAATATTGAAGGCATAAATGTACACAAATATGGTGCACATATATTCCACACCAGCGATAAAAAGATCTGGGATTATGTAAATCAATTTGTTGAATTCAATAACTACATAAACAGCCCTGTGGCAAACTATAAAAACAAAATATATAACCTCCCTTTCAACATGAATACCTTTTGTAAAATTTTTGACAATGTCATCACTCCATTGGATGCAAAAAACAAAATTGATGAAGAAATATCCAAGGAAAACATTGATCAACCTCAAAACCTTGAGCAGCAGGCATTAAAACTTGTTGGAAGAACTGTCTATGAAACACTAGTTAAGGATTATACGGAAAAACAATGGGGTCGACCTTGCAGTGAACTCCCAAGTTTTATCATAAAAAGACTGCCTCTAAGATTCACCTTTGACAATAACTATTTCAACGACAGATACCAAGGAATACCAATTGGTGGATACAATAAGTTGATTGAGAAGTTGCTTGACGGTTGCGAAACTAAAATAAACACAAACTATTTTGACTTCATTAAATCAACTCAGTCGACTTTTGATAGAATAATTTTCACAGGTCCAATTGATGAGTTCTATAATTATCAATTTGGTGCGTTGGAATATAGAAGTGTCCATTTTGAAACAGAGGTTTTGGACATGGAGAATTTTCAGGGCAATGCAGTTATAAACTACACCTCACACGATGTCCCTTACACGAGAATTGTAGAGCATAAGCATTTCGAATTTGGCAAACAACAAAAGACAGTCATATCACGTGAGTATTCAACGGAGTGGAATATAAATGTCGAACCTTATTATCCAATAAACAATCAAAAAAATAACCAACTATATGAAAAATATTATGCACTTGCACAAAAAGAAAATAATGTAATTTTTGGTGGTAGACTTGGTTCATATAAATATTATGATATGGACAAGGTTATCGCTCAAGCTCTAGAATTGACTGAAAAATTAAAAGATAATAAATAAATACCTCCACACTCGGTTTCTCACCTATCTTTAAAATATATTTGACAGCCCACTTTAACTTTGATATACTAGCCGAGTGTAACACTTTTGCTGATGTGGCACAGTCGGTAGCGCACTGCCTTGATAAGGAAATTTTAGCACCTAAAAAAGACTAAATAAAAAACTAAATATACCCCAAAATTATGAAGCCAATTTAATATGCTAACGTGGCGCAGTAGGTAGCGCACATCATTGGTAAGACAAGCAATCGGCAATT
The DNA here is from genome assembly GCA_944383375.1 of uncultured Clostridia bacterium. GTDB lineage: Bacteria > Bacillota > Clostridia > Christensenellales > UBA1242 > UBA5893. The sequence continues at coordinate 16,233 of CALWPG010000015.1, forward strand.
TTAATCAAAATTACAACTGAATATTTACTCCATTTTGGAGCTGTGCTGATGTAGCTCAGCCGGTAGAGCACTGCCTTGGTAAAATAAAAAATGGTAAATTTTACCGCTTAAAAAACAACAAAATTTTACCCAAAAATTGAATATGCTAATGTAGCACAGTCGGTAGTGCACC
>CALWPG010000016.1 GCA_944383375.1 uncultured Clostridia bacterium
CAGTTCTTTGCCTTTCGGAATGACCCCCTTTTTTTGCCTATAAGCTTTTTCCCCCCCCCCCCCCCCCCCATATGTTTGTCAAGCGATTTTACGTGATTTTTACGATTATTTTGCGTATTTTTGTGTTTTTACGAATGTCGCTCGTAAAATATGGAAAACTCGTATGCTTGTAGCATACGAGTATTTAAGTAAAATATCTCAGAGATTCCTCATAGCGAACTCCTCGGAATGACACAGGGTTTAGTTGTCATTTGAGCGACAGCGAGAAATCTCTAGCTTATACTATATTTTTGAAGCATATTGACTTCACGTTGGTTTATTTCACCTTCATCTTCACTATACAGGCAATAGGTGCTTATTGAGCCATTTTTTGAGGTTTTGCTGTTTGCCAACAACTTTCGGATGTAGAGACTTGTTTTTTCGTTATGAATTCCCATTTTACTTTGATAAACTGTATCCAGTATAGAAAATATACCAAGAGCATCCAGCACAAAAACTATGACGTTGTTGTTGTGATAGAACAAACTATTTGCATGGTTTAAGAAATCATTTATCTTGTCAAAACTAAACTTTGAAGTATCGTCCAAAAGAGACACAACTTGCGTAAGACCAGAAATTCTATCAAGCCTTAGTTTGGTTTCTATGGATATTTCAAGAGCCAGAACAACACATTTATAACCTTGACTTGTGAATTTAGCAGTACGAGATGAAATGAACTCTATTTGCTTAACCAAGTTATCGCACATGCAAACCTTTGTTTGTCCAGCTTTGAAATCGGGTTGTTCCAACACAACATTTGGTATTATTGGTTCAAAATCTAAATCATATTTGTTTTCTGAGTTCTTGATGCCGTTTACTTCATTTATTTCCTTGATCTTTGCATAGCCTTTGTTTGGATAAACAAACGCAGTACCATGGATGAGGTCGCCTTCCAATAAATTATGTTCTTCAACATCATCCTCATCAAACAAAACATAGGTCTTGGTTTTTAATTTCATTGTACTAAGAGCATAAAAGTTGCCTTGTTGAGTTTTTCTTAAAATGCCTTTAAACTCTACGGTATTAGCATTGACTGGTAAATCATCTTGTGAAAAATCTTGTTCCAAAACCAAAAAACTTTCATCAATTTTTTCTGGCTTGATATGTTCTTCCAATTCCTTGTCGCCACGGATAACTAAACTTGCTTTTAAATCACTATCTTCTCCAAAAGATTTGACCGGTCTTCCTATTTTATTATTAAATATTGGTTTAAGTTCGCCAGCTTGTATTCTTAAAATTTCATTGATAAGCACATCACGTCTTTTGCTTGTCGGAGAACTTACTCCACACAGCCTCGCTACTCTTCTTAAATCATAAATGCCTAACTTGTCCAATTTCTCTTCTGTGATACCACCGTACATTTTTATCCTCCGTTTTTGGTATTTTAACATATTTTTGTACAAAAGTAAACATTATTTGATAAAATTATACATTACATGAGCAAATTACCATTTTCTGTTTCAACAACTTTCAAAATATTTTCCACTTCTCCGTCTTGAGCGTTGACATAAACATAATAGGTGCTTGCATCATATGTGCATATGTTCTCATAACAAAGTATTTCTCTATTATAGTCAAGTGGAGCTAAACAAAGCCTTGTTTCTTTGATATATAGCTCGTCTGGAACGTATTGTTTTGCAGTGTCAGAGGAAAGTGAAGGTGTGGCAATACTCCTTTTTGTATGATTTGTGTAATAAGAGGATGCTTCAAACCCAACTACATTTCCCGTGGACAAATCCACTTTCACCTTTACCAAATCTGGATATAGAATGATATTATTTTCAACAGGCGCTAAATTTATATAAGCATCACCTCCGACAACATCACTCCAAACACACTCGGTATTTGCAATGGAAGATAGTGTCGTAAAATTGATGGCTATGTCAATTGCATCATTTAATGAATAGTTTTGAGTATCATCATAGTCGCCGACACTGAGTGTCAAAAGTTTTGCACCATTTTGAGTGACTTGAACATACATTGCGTCATTTGAAATGGTTGAAAGTTTAAAGTCAAACGTTTTGAAATGTCCATTTGTTTCACCAAGATATGATATGCTATTTTCATGAACATTCTTAAATATATTCAGCAGACTTTGCCTCGCAACATCATTTGTAACCTTTGCAAAATTCAAGTTTTTGATCTCTTTATTCACCATGGAATCTGAAAAAGGACCATCATAGATCATTGCTGGGTAGTCTACATCTTTGGACTTTAAATTCTTTAACATCATTGTAAATTTATTGAAGTCGCCGTCAATGGACATACTGAAGTCATGGATATTGCCATTGTATATTTTATTTGACATTTCATTGATATTGTCTTTCAATACGGTAAAAGCCTCTCTAAGTTGCCTTAGTGTGTCCACCTCATCTTGCGTTAGACTTTCTCCACGATCAAGTTTTTCGGAAAGTGTTTGGGTGTAACCACTGACTTGATTTATAAACTTAATGGTTTCACTGATTCCATTGATGGATATTGGTAGTGCAGAAAGATTAGTAGTTGCTTGAGCTGTGTTTTTACTTATATCACTTAAAAGTGCCCTTGTGTAAGAGTTTTCGCCAAGAGCTGAAACTTTGCTGAGTTTTATTTCGCTATTGTTTATATTGTCCACAAGTTCACTATAATTTCTTTGGTAAATATTTTCCAAATCCACTTTAAGGTTGTTTTGTGTAGACATGGAAATGCTATAAAGTACCACAAAAGTCACGAGCAAAATCGCCAAAATGCTTGAAAGTACAATCAATATTATATTATTTCGTTTAAGTGTCTTTTCCATAATTACCTCCTATATCGCAAAGACATGCTTGCCGATTGTCACGACAGTTGTCCTTGTCCAAATCCATTCGCTCGTTGCTGTTTCAGGATTATAGTAATAAAGACACCCATAAGTAGGATCCCAGCCATTTAGGGCATCTTTGGCTGCGCTATAGGCACTTTCATTTGGCTCTAAGTTGATTTGACCATCATGCACTGCCGTAAAAGCCCATGGCTGATATATGACACCACTGATTGTGTTTGGAAATTCCGGACTTTCAACCCTGTTTAAAATTACTGCTGCCACTGCCACTTGTCCAACATATGGCTCACCTCTGGCCTCTGCATGCACACATTTTGCAAGTAAATATAGATCTTGCGAAGTGTAGGAAGAGGTGCCACTAAGTCCAAGTGCCTTTAGGGTGTTTGGTCCCACAATTCCGTCCACGGTGAGTCCATAATCTCGCTGAAAATTTCTTATAGCTTGAATACTTTGGCTGCCTATTATTCCGTCAATGTTTCCGGCATAGTAACCAAGTTCTTTCAACCTTTGCTGTACTTGCTTGTTTTCGCTTGCACTTGCCACCACTTCCACTTCTTGAGAGGTGTAGAACTGGTCCATAAATACAAATGTACCACTGTACAAAATAGCAAATATTGCAAGCAAAATAACAAAAATCTTTCGTTTATTCATACTAAAATCTCCTTATCCTAAAATCGATTTTAGTATCTCCAAAATTCTAGATTTATACAAAATATCCTGACTATTATTGGAAACAAAGCAAAGTGGAGGATAAACTACACACCACCAATTGTCGCCTTCGCCACTTCCAAGTTCAACGATCAAACTATCATAGATGCCACTTTCAAGCACGACGCTATCATAACTTCTGGTTGGAAATTGTTCTTGACAGAACTTAACATTGGCACCATATGAAAACCCTCGATTTCTTAGAACTTCTTCTGCAACCTCGTCAATTTTGTCTAAATTTTGATTTATCACAGCCACAAAATCTTCACGAGTTTCACAGGTAGAGATGTATGGAATCAGATATGATACGATTTCGTCCTTTATTTCATATTTTACATTTTGATCAATGCTTTCGTTGCTATTTGCTCTCACATGTATTCGTATGTATTCTTGCTTGGGCTGTGTGCCAAATATTCCAAAAGCAACCAGTGCTACTGTAACTATAATAACCAAAACAGATATTACCTTTTTCATAAAAAAACTCCCACAACGTTTATTGACATTGTGAGAAAATTTATACATTATTTTATGGATTTGAATAACAGCAATGGGATGTTCACTCCACAGGCCTCATAAAAATGGTTCACGCTAGCGCTTGTGTTTACCTCGCACACAACAGGTCCATTTATACTCTTAAGAATGTCCACTATTGCGAAATCACACCCAACAGCTTTGGTCGCTCCAATCGCGATCTGTTCATCAACATATGTAGGGATATATTTGTCCATACTTCCGCCGTGAAACAAGTTAGACCTAAAATCACCACTTGTGTTACGCCTTCGGTAAGCAGCAACAACTTTATTTTTTATTACAAAAAATCTTATATCAGTGCCACTGGACTCAACAACAAATTCCTGAAGAAGTAACTCATCACCTTGAAGTTTCTCAACACAATCATAGAGTTGTTCACGTGTTCTACAAAGGTACACATTTTCACCGTAGTCGCCATACCATTCTTTAACCACTACCGGCAAACCTAAATCATCAATGGCATTATTCAAAAATAATATGGCTTTTTGCCTATTAAACTTGGTCATTGAAGGAAAGATGACAGTCTTGGGTATGTTGATTTTGTGTTCTGCCAAAGTTTGGTAAAGATATGCTTTATTTTCACAAATATCAATAGCCCTTGAATTATTTACAACCTTTACTCCAAGCATCTCGAGATTTTTTGCCAAATGAAAGTCTTTGTCAAAAAATATAGCATAGTTATAAGTGCCAAAAGTTTCATGACACTTGACTGAATTATTATCTATATAGGTGTAAAGTTGAACATTTGACACAAAGTCCAAAGTTATATTGAGTTTTTTTGCGGCATCTACAAAAAGTTTATTTTGCTCCTTAAATTCCTGTTCGCTTAAAATATCGTCATGTACTACAAGCACTCTTCCTCTCATTTGATTCTCCTAAGTACAGGATAGCATAGAAAAAATTATTTTTCAATACACAAATATATTTGTCTTACAAAATTTGGTAGATTTTGTTTATCAGTACATATGTATACATAATTATTTGATAGATAATTCACACTATCATAAAATTTTTTTAACTTATCAACACTAGGAGTTTTGACAACGATCTGACAAAAATCCCCCATGCTCTTGTAGCACACAAAAACACAACTATGGTTTTTGTGATCCACAGTGGTGTAGTTTTTATTTGGCGATAATACATTTTTCACTTTTACAATAATATCGGTATCCTCAAGAATTTGGCAGACATCACAATGCAGTACATTTGCATCACACTGAGTTAAAACAAGACAGTCCTTCATTCCTATTTTTTTGATGGTCTTTGCATTTCGCACAATGGTTGGATTGGTTTGTTTTATGCCGTCTTGATCGGTATAATTTTCGTAGGTCTTTGCATTTATTGCTTTAGAGAAAATTGCCCCTGTGATATCTCCACCTCCACGAGCAAGCAATTTTATTTTGTTGTTACTAACACCATAAAATCCACAAGTGACAATTTGCTTATATCTCTTTATGTAGTAATTTAATCTTTTTTTTGTTTTTTTATAGTCAATATTTTCATCTTTAAAAAATAATAGTTTTTCTGCTGAAATAAATTTTATATTTAAAAATAAAGACATTAAATAAGCAGTTAAATATTCACCCCTTGATATCAAATAATCCCTATCACCGTCTGAAATAAATTTATTTAAATAATTAATTATAATTTTATTTATTTCATTTTCTTTATCTAATATTTTAGCTAAATTTTTAAATTTTTTAGATATTATTTTGTAATATTTATCTATATTTTTTTCTTTTGTAAATTCAATTAATATATCTGTTAATTTTTTATCATTTTTTTTGCACTTACCGACAGCAGAAAATATAAGCACCTGTCTTTTTTTATTTTGTGCTATTTTTTTGATGCAACACATGGACTTATAACTCAAAGTGGATGTTCCACCAAATTTACATACTATCAACTAAGTCCTCCATCCCGTATATTTTTGGTTTCTTCTCCATTATGAATTTACAGGCAAGATATGCACCTTTGCAAAACACCATCTTTGATTGTGCACGATGTGAAATACAAAGTTGTTCATCTTCTGCAAATATGCTAACCGAGTGTTCACCCACCACATTCGCCACACGAAAAACATACACTTTTGGTGAAATGTTGGCAAGGCTTAATATCTTTATCAATTTTTTAGCGGAGCCACTTGGTCTGTCAACTTTTTGCTTGTGATGTTTTTCTTCCACCACAACATCCATGTTTTGGATTCCTCTTAAGTTTCTGATAAGTCTTGTCATAAGGAAAAACAAAATACTGAAGTTCTCTGATAAAAAGATTGGAATATCTTTGCTATATTGTTTGATTATTTTCATATTATCTTTATCATGACCTGTTGTTGCAATGACAATTGGACAATTGTATTTTTGTGCAAGTTTTAAATTTTGTGTAACTGCACTTGGAAGGGAAAAATCCAATATTACATCTATGTGAGAGTTTATATGTTCATTTATATTATCAATGTCAACTCCAACATAGTTTATGTTATGCTGTTTTAGGTATTGCTGCATACATCTACCCATCTTTCCTTTTGCGCCTATAAGTAAGATGTTCATAAAAACTCCTTTAAATTTTGTAATTGCTCATCTATTTGATCACAATTATTCTCCAATGGCAAAAGTGGCAGCCTTAGCACGTTTTTTATGAGCCCAAGCTTACATAGTGCATATTTGACTGGAATTGGATTTGGCTCGCAGAACATTAAATCGTTAAAAACACACAGCTTCTGTGCAATCTCTTTGCGCTTTTTGGGAAATTTATGGAAATCCAAAAGTGCGCGAGGAAAAACATTTGATGTCACACTTATTATACCTTTCGCTCCAAGTGAGTAAAATATGTCAATCAAATTATCATTTCCGCAAAAGACAGGGAGATTGCAGTATTTAAAAACTTTTTGAATATGCGCTATATCCGTACTGGCCTCTTTAACTGCACATATGTTCTTTAGTTTTGAAATTTCACGCAGGGTAATAGCGTCAATATTTACATTGGTCCTTGAGGGCACATTGTATACAATAATTGGAATATCCACCTGATGTGAAATTTTGTTATAGTGCTCAAATACACCTCTTTGAGTGCATTTTGCGTAGTATGGAGAAACAATCAAGCACATATCAGCACCCAATTTTTTTGCAATTTTTGTTTGTTTGATTGTCTCGTTGGTGCTAGCTGACCCTGTGCCAACTATGAGTTTTGCATTATTTGCAATTCTTTTTTTTGCAAACTTGATTATTTTTATTTTTTCGCTCTCTTCTATGCTTTCGCATTCACCTGTTGAGCCAAGTATCAAAATTGCCTTTACACCATACAACAGTTGCCTTTCAATTAAAAGCGCAAATGCGTCATAATCGATATCGCCCAATTGGTTAAAAGGTGTAACAATTGCCGTACAAACACCATCAAACATATTCCCTCCCCAAGTATTTTAAAAGTATCTCCACACCATTCTGAGCAGCGCCTTTTCGCAGGTTATCTATAGTCACAAACATACAAAAATGTCTGTCATCTTCGCATTGCCTAATTCTGCTGACCAAAACATCGTCTTTGCCACTTGCTAAAATTGGCATGGCAAACTCAACCATTTTGCAATTCTTTGTCTGAACAACAGCATCGCAAAGTTGTTTGGTCGTGGCTGGTTTTTTTGTTTTGAAAAAAATACTTTCACCATGGCAGACATCAATTGGCACCCTAGTTGTCTGAGCACGAACAACCACATCATCTAGGTGCAATATCTTTTTGGTTTCATACATGAGTTTGTGTTCTTCAGTACAAAACCCATCATTTTCTATTTTGCCTATGTATGGAATCAAATTGTTATCTATGACATAATCAAGCTTTTTTAATTTTTTTGCATCTTTCTCAAATTTATCTAAAAGTCCCAATTGCCCTGCACCACTAAGCGATTGATAGGTTGATATTGTAATTTCCTCAAGCCCAAATGTCTTTGCAATTCCATTAAGTGCCATGCACACACCAACGGTTGAACAATTAGGGTTGCAAATAATATTGCCTTTAATATCATTAAAGTTTATTTGTGGTACAATGAGTGGAAATTTGTGTCTGAACTGAGAAGAAAAATCTATTACAACACTCTTTTTTGAAAAAAGAGGTACATATTTTTTTGAAACATTTTCATTTGTACACATCAGCACATAATCAAAATTTAAATTTGCTGCATCTTTATCAAGAGCACAAACTTTAAGCCGTGTATTTGAAAATTTTAAAATTTTCCCATGCGAAAGTTTTGAGGCAAATAAATACACATCCAAATCCTCAATGTTTTGATGAGATAAAATGTCAACAACGGTGCGACCTACAAGTCCGGTTGCACCAACAACAGCAATTTTTTTTGCCATATACTCTCCGTGTATATTAAATGACAAAAACATTTTTTTTGTGAATGCAAAAAAACTATTGTTTATTGACAATTAAATTGAACATTTATATTTGATTTTTTTCACAAAGTTGATTATTATTAAATAGGAGATTATTATGACAAATACTAAATTTTATATCACAACACCAATTTACTACCCAAGCAACAAATTAACACTTGGTAATTGTTACACAACTGTATTGTGTGATTGCATAGCACGATTTCATAGAAATTTGGGTCATGATGTATTTTTTTTAACTGGCACTGATGAGCATGGTCAAAAGATAGCGAAAATTGCGCTTGAAAACGGTGTCAATGAGATGGATTATTTAAATGAAATAATCAAAGACACAAAAAATCTATGGAAAGATCTTAATATATCTTATGATAAATTTATAAGGACGACTGACAGTGAACATGAAAAGACAGTTTTAAAAATTTTTGATATCCTCTACCAAAAAGGTGAAATCTATAAGTCCACTTATCAAGGAAAATATTGCATACCATGCGAATCCTTTTGGAGTGAAGAACAACTAATTGACGGAAAGTGCCCTGATTGTGGTCGTGAAGTAGTTGAAGCAAACGAAGATTGTTACTTTTTCAAACTCAGCAAATATGAAGATGCCTTAAGAAATTTATATACCACAAATCCAAACTTTCTTGTTCCAGCAAGCAGAGTAAATGAGATGCTGAACAACTTTTTAAATCAAGGGCTTAAGGATTTGTGCGTTTCAAGAAAAACTGTAAAGTGGGGCATTCCTGTGTCGTTTGATAACGAGCAGACAATATATGTTTGGATTGACGCACTTTCAAATTATCTTTCTGCGCTGGGATATTTATCAGAAGATGACTCCAAATTTAAAAAATACTGGCCAGCAGATGTGCATGTGGTGGGCAAAGAAATTGTACGATTCCATGCCATAATTTGGCCTGCGATTTTGATGGCATTGGATCTACCTCTTCCAAAACAAATTTTTGGGCATGGATGGCTAACTTTTGATAACGGAAAGTTAAGCAAAAGTAAAAAAACTGAGAAAAAAGAGGTTATTGACCCAAGAGTACTCATGTCACGTTACAAATCTGATTCTGTAAGAAATTTCCTTATCGGAGAAATCTCTTTTGGCCAAGATGGCCCATACACCCAAGAAGGCTTTTTGAATTCCTATAACGGAATACTTGCCAATAAAGTAGGAAATTTGTTTTCACGTTTGACCGGTATGGTGATCAAATACAACGATGGTCTCATACAATATGCAAATGTAGAACAAGCATCAGACGCTTTGCTCAAAGATAATGTCAAATTACTTAAAGAACAATGTATTGACTACATGCTAAACTTAAAACCAACGTTAGCATATAAAAGTACATTAAAAATTATAGATGAATGCAACCAATACGTTGACAACAACAAACCTTGGGAGCTTTTCAAAGATAGTACAAACAAAGAAAGAGTAAACACTGTGCTCTACAATGCTTTGCAAACTATGCTTGAGGCCTACACCCTGCTCAATGCCTTTTTGCCTGAAAGCACAGCAACTATACTAAATAAATTTGGAATTGACAAGGTAGAAATAAACAAAGATTCAATATTTGATTTTGAAATCAATAATATAACCCTTGAAAAAAATGAAGCGCTGTTTGTTAGATTGGATATAGCAAAAGAGATGTCAGAGCTTCAAGAAATTGCAAACAACAACTAAAAAATCCACCATGCTGGTGGATTTATTATTCAGCTTCATTTTCAGTTTCATTGCCGGTAAGGTCGTCTTCCAAAACTGAGGAAATACACTCAACTCTAAGCTGTGGTTTATTTAGCGTTGCAGTGTGGATATTTGCTCTAAAGCAATAGTATGTGTCTGTGGAATTATTGTCCGTCTGGGCATAGAAGTAAACATATTCGCCTGAAATGTCGCATGAACCTTGTTGCACATTCTCTTTCTCTGCAAGGGTTTGCGACACTTTGTCACGATAACTAATCCTGTAAACACCACTGGCTGTTGTGTAATATACATAGTCGCCGTCCACAAACTCAATGTTTGCATCTTCATCAACAAGCACCGAATAGTTTGCTATACTTCCCTGACCTTTTGTTCCAAGATAAATTTTTGACTCTGCCTCGTACACAACATTATTTTCATTTATAACTGTGAAGTTTGTAATGCTGTCAGTGCCATCAATTTCGCCAAGAACTGTCCATTGAATTCTATCACTGTCAAATGACTGATGGTCAGAAATGGAATAGTATGGTGCCAAAGTTCCGTTGTTTTGTTTGTAATACAGTACCCCATTTTGATAAGCCACCAAAACTATTTCACTAGATTGCTGAGCCACAGTTGTGGATGTGTTAGTTGCAAAATCATATCTATACAAAATGTTGCCCTGTACGCCAGCTTCTGTATCTTCCTCGTTTAGTGCCTTTGTGTAATAAAAGCTGTCAATTTCGCCAAATGAGGTTGGGAAAACTGCATCTGTTGCCTCCTCCACAAGCACTTCTTTTGAACCAATCCTGTCGCCGATGTTGACTTTTGTTATTTTGCCATTGTCAAAGACAAGCACAAAATTTTGTTCACCACTTGCGAAGAAAAATTCTCCACGTGACTCCTCTGTCGTCAAAATTTCCTGCAATGATGTGCCGTCCAATCGCACACGATATAATGTAGTCAAGTCAAATCTATCATCACCACTGTCTTCTTTGTGTACGTTTGGTGATGTGAAGTACAAATACTCACCCAAAATGTACATATTAGAGTTATCAAAACCAGCGATTTTTGAATATACTTTGTCAATGTTGTCTATCTGTTCATCTTCGTCCAAAGTTGTAAAGCCATATTCGTCAGTTTTTACTCTGTAAATTGCGTTATGCTCTGTGGTGTTTTCTGTGTTTGCATTGCCAGTAAGTGTGGAATAATCGACATAGGTGTTTGCATAATAAATGTAGTCACCAATCGAGACCACATTTCCACCATTGCTTAAAACTTCGCCGGTTGGAATATTCAAGTTTGTTCCACAACCAGCAAACAAAAAACTAACACACAATAATAAACATGCCAAATAAGTTATTAATTTTTTCATATAAAATCTATTTTCCTTAAAAGTTAAACCGTTTCAAACACTACAACAAAGTCATTCACAACATCCTCAAAGCCTGCACTGCTTTGAGAAACACTTGTTGTCAGTGTTATCTGCCCAGAGGCAGGATTTCCCTCACGGTCATAGGATTCAATAATCACAGGCTGTGATGCAACATTTGTGATACTTTGTGAATCTTGAACATACGTAGATATGTTGACGCGTATGTCCATATCTGAATAGTTGTAAACTGTAATCGTATAAACAATTGGTGTTGAAGCAGAAGCAAACTGCAAACTATCAAGAATTTGCCAATCGCTAAGAGTGTAATCACTGCTACCTCTCATACTTTCATCAAAGTCAACGTCTTTGTAAATTCCCCTGGCAAAAAGATATTCTTCCAGTGTATCGTAACCATCTGGTACAGATGACATTGAGGTCTGAGTTGCACCTGAAATTCGGCACTCCAAAGCAACATATACATTGTCACTAGGTACAAAACCAATTGTATTAGAAACAGAAAAAGTTTGTGTTAAATGCGCATAGACGCTAAAAGCGAGCAAACTTATGCACAACACTAAACTTACGATTGTTGTAACAATAATAGCTGACCTACGCACTTTATACTCCTTTCCTACTACAACTTATCTAACATAATTTTATTCATTTCCAAAATATAAGTCAAGTAAACACACTTATTTTTTTATTCACTCTCTGCATTTATTTTAACAGTTCCGCATAAAACATCGAAATATGAAAATGTTTGGATTTTTTCGTTATACAAAATGGTAAATACACTTGGGTATGCATTATCAATAACAGCAGTGAAAGTATCGAACTTTTTTCTCCCTCTATTTATGCAAAATTCACAAGATTTACCCTTTAAAGAAAAAATTTGCGCCTTAATCGTGCTAAGAGCTTGGGTGTCTTTTTTAATCATACACTCCTCCTAACAAATTATTGACGCAAAACAATATTTTTAAACCCTCAATCCAAGGAATGCAGCGCATCCCGTGTGCC
>CALWPG010000017.1 GCA_944383375.1 uncultured Clostridia bacterium
TCGACATTTACTCTTGCTCTTATTTGACCATTGACCTGGATGGCGATTTCCACACTCTTTGACATGGTCTTTTTGTCGTCATAAGTTGGCCAAGCTTCATCAAAGATTGATGTATCATGTCCCAGTTTTTGCCAAACATCTTCCATATAGTGTGGCATCAAAGGCGCAAGTAGTTTTGCATAGGTATATATGGTTTGTTGTTCCTGCTCAAAATTTCTATCTTGTTTTGACTGGTATTTTGAAATGGCGCTTGTAAGCTCCATAAGTCTTGCAATTGAGGTGTTAAACTGGAAGTTTTCCATATCGCTTGTGACGCTTTTTATTGTCTTATGAAGCCAGACTTCAAGTTCTTCGTCAACAGCGTTGTAGTCAGATTTTTGTAAATTTGAAAAATTTTCAAATACTTTTGATATTTTTTGGAAAAATTTGTTGATGGCAAGTATGCCGTCATCACTCCAAGGACCACCCTCTGTGTAGGAGAAGCCAAAACCTAGGTATGTTCTGAACACATCGCTACCATATTTAGAGACATATTCATCTGCCATTACGGTATTGCCAAGGCTTTTACTCATCTTTTGCCCGTCAGAGCCCAGTATCGTGCCCTGATGTATAAGACTTTGGAATGGTTCGTCCCCACTCACATAGCCCATGTCGCGCAGTGCCTTGTAGATAAATCTAGCATATAAAAGGTGCATTGCTGCATGCTCAACACCGCCGATGTATTTGTCTACTGGCATATAACGATCTGTTATCGCCTTGTCAAAAGGCTTATCGCTGTTGTGAGGATCAAGGTATCTAAGATAATACCAACTTGAGCATACAAATGTGTCCAGTGTGTCGGTTTCCCTTTTTGCAGGGCCATGGCACCTAGGACAGGTAGTGTTTACAAATTCATCACAGTAGTAAAGAGGGCTTTTGCCTGTTGGCTTGAAATCCACATTGTATGGCAATTTCACAGGAAGCTCTTTCTCAGGGACGGGAACAATACCGCAATGCTCGCAGTATACAACGGGAATTGGTGCACCCCAGTATCTTTGACGGCTCACAAGCCAGTCACGAAGGCGATAGGTGGTGGTGTTCTCTCCTGCGTTGAGTGATACAAGTTCGTCAACAATGACTTTTTTTGCATTTGAACTTTCAAGTCCATCAAATTTGCCGCTGTTGACCAAAACTCCCGCTTCGGTGAAAGGCAGTGTTGTTTCGCCTGTCTTGTTTTTTATTACCTGCTTTACCTCAAGACCAAACTTTTTTGCAAATTCATAATCTCGTTCATCATGCGCAGGTACTGCCATGACTGCGCCTGTTCCATAACTTTCAAGCACGTAGTCACTAATGTACACAGGCACTTTTTGTTTGGTGAGTGGGTGAATGGCGTATGCGCCGGTGAAGGCACCTGTCTTTTCTTTGGTTGTGCTTGTTCTGTCAATTTCACTTAGGTGAAGGACTTGCTCTTTGTATAGTTCCACCTCTTGTTTTTTGTCTTTTGTGGTGATTATGTCCACCAGTTTATTCTCTGGTGCCAAAACCACATATGTTACTCCCATAAGTGTGTCCACGCGTGTGGTGAAAACTTTAATAATCTCGTCATGGCCATCCACTTTGAAGTCAACCAATGCGCCTGTGTTTTTTCCTATCCAATTTGTTTGGATACGTTTTGTTTTTTCTGGCCAATCAATTGTGTCAAGGCCGCTTAGAAGTTGTTCTGCATATTCTGTGATTTTGAAAAACCACTGTGTTAAGTGCTTGTGTTCAACTTTGCTGTGACACCTTTCGCACTCGCCGCCACTCGCTTGTTCATTGGCAAGCACTGTCTGACAGTGAGGGCAATAGTTTACAGGTGCATCTTTTCTGTATGCCAAACCTTTTTCATAAAGTTTCAAAAATACCCATTGTGTCCATTTGTAGTACTCTTCCTCATTGGTCTTTATCTCATAATCCCAGTCATATGTTGCACCAATTTGCTTTAGTTGCTCTTCCATGGTCTCTATATTTTTCTGAGTGCTGTCCTTTGGGTGAATTCCCGTCTTTATCGCATAATTTTCCGCTGGAAGTCCAAAGGCGTCAAAGCCCACTGGTTGAAAAACGTTGTATCCTTGCATGCGCTTCATTCTTCCAAAACTATCTGGAAGGCTATAATTCCACCAATGGCCCATGTGCAGTTTACTGCCCGATGGATATGAAAACATCTCAAGTAGATAGTATTTTGGTTTGTTTGAATGTATGTCAAATTTATATGTCTTTCTCTCTTCCCAAATTTTTCTCCACTTGCTGTCTATTTCGCTGTTATAACTAAAGTCCATGGTAAATCTCCTAATGTATAATATAAAGATAAGTTAAGTCGATGTCAATCTTTTATTTGACAAAAATCGTAAACAAAGCTATACATATAAACAAGTTGTACACATATCTATATCTTAGAGGGCTTGTCTAAAGTTGCCGAAAAGTTATTTAAACATAACATAATGTGGAAATGTGGATAACTTGGTAGAAATTATCCACTTTTAACCAAATTTTGCCAAAAATTTATAATTAAAAATTAAAATGAATAAATATGCAAATGTGGAAATGTGGATAACTTATTCACATTTTTGCACTTTTGCTTTATTTCATACAATGTTTGCATTTGACAAGTTTGTGGATAAAATGTATACTAAAAGCGAGTTTAGAGATTAATTATTCAATGGATATCAAAACACTTAGCCCACTTGCACTTGCATATGTTGGAGATGCAATTCACACACTTTTTGTCCGTGAAAAGGTTATTAAAAGTGACATCAAAAAGCTTAATGACTACAACAAAACGTGTAGTAGGTTTTGTCGTGCAACAACTCAGAGCAAGGTGCTGGATAAGCTTTTGGACAAACTTGATGGTGATGAACTTGATCTTGTAAGAAAGGCGCGTAACGCAAAAATTCATCACAGTGCAAAAAATAGTTCGCTTGTAGATTACAAAAAGGCCACATGTTTTGAGGCACTTATTGGATATTTATATTTAACCAATAATAAAGAAAGGCTCAATGAATTTTTAAACTTTTCTATGGAGGAAATGTGATCGTATTTGGAAAAAATGTCGTTAGAGAACTTTTAAACAGCGACAAGACTATCAACAAAATGTATGTTCAAAATAACCTTTCTGACAGAGTGAGCAATGAACTCATCGCTCTTGCCAAGCAAAAGGGAATAAAGATAGATTTTGTTTCAAAACAACTGTTGGACAAAAAGGCGAACCGTCATCAGGGCTTTGTTTGTGAGACCACTGATTTTAACTACAGCACTGTTGAAGAAATTTTGCAAAGTGCACCCAAGGGCGAACTGTTTTTGGTGTTACTAGATAAAATAGAAGATCCCCACAACCTTGGTGCAATTATTCGAACTTGTGAATGCGCAGGGGTGAGTGGCATAGTTATTCCATATCACAGGGCATGTCAAGTCAATGAGACGGTGATAAAAACAAGTGCAGGAGCCGCAAGCAACATAAAAATCGCGAGAGTCAACAATTTAAACAACTTAATAGATGACCTTAAAAAACAAAATGTTTGGGTTTACGCACTTGAACTTGGTGGTAAAAATATATATGATGTCGACCTTAGGGGAGATATTGCGCTTGTTATTGGAAGTGAGGGTTTTGGGGTATCTAGTTTGGTCAAGAAAAATTGTGATGATGTCATTTCGCTTGTGCAAAAGGGCAAGGTAAACAGCCTCAATGCCTCTGTTGCGTGTGCCGTTGCCGTTTATGAGGCATTGAGACAAAGATGTTAGATGACAGACAGTTAATTGAAAAAGCGAGACATGGTGACGAGTTAGCGCTCGACACGCTTATTTCGCGTTATAAAATTTTGGCTAGCAAGATTGCAAGAAGTTATTTTCTGGTGGGAGCAGAGTATGAAGATGTTTTGCAGGAGGCAATGATTGGTCTGTACAAGGCATACACAAGTTATGACCTTAAAGGCAAAACTGCATTTTCAACTTTTGCTCATATGTGTATCACGCGAAGTGTTCAAAGTGCCGTCAAATCTGCAAACAGAAAGAAAAACATGATGCTTAATCAAAGGCTTTCGCTTTCAAATCAGGGAGCAGTGGAAGCAAATGATGATGACGAAGTCACGCTTGTGCTTGCGTCTAAGGACTTTTCTCCCGACGAAAAACTCATACACTCAGAAAATTTGCAGGACATTAAAAGGAAGATAATAAAAGCACTTTCCGTGTTTGAACAGAAAGTGCTGTCACTCTACCTTAAAGGTTATTCCTACTCAGACATTGCGACAAAGCTTGATGTGTCCAACAAAAGCATAGATAACGCTCTCACAAGAATAAGAAAAAAGCTGGAGTTTTTGATAAAAAAAGTTTAATTTAGACTGCTCCAAAACACAGTGTTTTACATGCTGTAACTTGGTTTTTAACAATTAAAAGTCAATCGACAAAATAATACTTAACTTGTGGTTATTTTTAATTGACTGAATACTATAAAAAATGTAGACTAGTTTTCGATAAAAGGAGAGAGTATGGAGAAAATTTTAAAGAGTAAATTCGCTGTTTTTGCACTCGCACTTGTAATGACATTTTCACTGTTTATGTTATCTGCCTGTGGACACGAGCATACTTATAGCGACAATTGGACAGTTGAAAAAGCGGCGACATTGTTCGAGGACGGAGTGAAAGCAAGGTACTGCACTGATGAAGAATGCAATGAAGATGACAAAGGCAAGCAAACTCAAGTCATCACTGCGCTGGGAAAAACAAATGAATTGTATGACTTTTTCAATTTTTACAACGAAAGCCTAGAAAGAACAGAAAATGGCGTAAAACTTGGACAAATTTCTGACCCAGATGGCACAAGATACGGTGGGGCAATTGGGATCGCCTACGGAAATGATGATAATGATGGTGTTTATGAACTTGAAAATGGTGTTACAACAATTAGTTTTAACCTTGACTTAACATCATTTGAAGAAGATGATTACACCTTATTTACAATGAATTTTTTGCAAAAGTTAGATGGTGATCAAAATCGTGCTTATGTCACAGAATGTATTTTCGGTGTTCTTAAAACGTCACAAGGCTACACAATATCTGCACTAAATGGAGTAAATTACACTGATGCTGATCGTGCGGCGATATTGGCGAGCGAAAACAAAGTCACAATTGCCGATGATGACAATGTTTTGACTTTGGGATACAGACTTACATACGATTCAACAAAACCAGATGCAGAGAAATTGGGAGTTAAACTAGTAGTAAATGGTGAAGAAAAAATAACATTTACTGTCTATTACAATCCCGAAAATACAGCTAACGGTATTACTAGAGTTGATGGAATAGGTACACTTTGGAACGCAAATTCAAACAAAGATTCAGCGATATTGTACAATCTCATAAAGGAATAGTTATAGCTTTAATAAAGAAAATAGGAGGGATAAACTCCTATTTTTTTGTTCTATAAGCTTTTAAAATTCTTTTTCAAAAAATGACAGTATTTTATGCATGTCTTTGTTTTGTTTTTCTCTTTATACTATTTATCAGTACAAAAATTCCAAGCAAGACTAGAGTTGAAATGGTTATCACTAAAATTAACCCAAGTGTTGATACATCATGTCCAAAAAAAGACATTTTTACATCGAAGCCGCTTGCGACTCCCTCTACCATTTCGCTTGGTAAAGTTTTTTCCATTTCACTTAGAACACCATTTAAAAATCCTTGCCTAAATAAAACTGTTGCATAAGTTCCGGGCAGAAGGGAAACAAAGGCTTGCATTCCTTCTCCCATTGTGTATATTGGCATATATGCTCCACATATAAAACCGTACAGTGCGGATACTAGGGTGCAAACTCCACTTACCACCCCTTGTGAACGAGTGAAAGTCCAAATGATATTAGCAAGAAGTGTGCCGAACAAAGATGTTATAATGATACTAAATATAATTAGTAAAAAGTCCACAAAGGCAATATAAAACCCAACGAAAGCAAGGTAGATGAATCCTATAAAAAGCAAAACAAAGGCTATGATAAGTGTAGAAAACAAATTTGCAAGTACATAGCTTAATTGGAGTGTACTTTTTTTAACAGGGGATACCATAAAGTCGATATTTGTTTTATTTACTTTGTCAATAACCATCATGCCGGAGCAAAAGGCAACAGTTACGCAAGAGGTTGCCAAAACCGATGAAAATAGCCAACCACCGGTGAAGGCGTCAATAAGTTTTTGGTCCAAATTGAAACCTTCAATAATGGAAAGTATGCTGTTTTCGTAAGTCGAATTAAGAAATGTAACAAAAAGTACAAGCAAAATAAGTGGTGTAATAAGCGAAACTAGAAATGTCATTTTATCTGTGAAATATAACTTTATGTTTCGAAATGTCAAATAGGTAAGCTTTCTAAATTCTGACGGTTTATTCATACGTTCTCCTTTAACTCCTTTCCGGTAACAGATAAAAATACATCATCCATTGAGCCTTTGACAATTTCAATATCTTTAAAAAGTGTATTATTTTCTACAAGGAAATTTTTTGCCTCATTTGTGTTTTTGAATTTAATTTCCAAGCATTTTTTATCTTTTTTATATAAAATGTTAGTTTTATCTAAAATTTCTAAGATTTTTTTATCATATTTATATGCTTTTATATAATCATTTGCAAATCTGTTTTTAAGCGATATAGGCGAACCCTGTGCAACGATTTTTCCACCATCAATGATGACAACATTGTCGGCGATACTTGCTTCTTCCATATAATGGGTTGTAAGAAGTACAGTTAAATTTGTATTTTTTCTAAAATCATTTATCATATCCCAAACAAGTTTCCGAGTTTTAGGATCTAATCCTGTTGTAGGCTCATCGAGGATTAAAATTTTTGGTTTGTGTAAAAGCGCTCTAACTATATCCACTTTTCGCTTTTGACCACCACTCAATTTGTCAAGTGGTTTTTTTAGAATTTGTTTAAGTTCGAGTTTGTCTATAAAATATTTCAGATTTTCTTGAAATGTTTTTTTATCCATTCCGTAAAGCATGGCTCTGTACCTTAAATTATCATAAACAGACAAATTTTTATCAAGTACTGAAGATTGAAAGACTATGCCAACACTTGGTAAAATTTTAGATATTTCGTCTACTGAAAAATCATTGACGAAACAATCACCGCTATCTCTTTTTAGTACGCCAACCAATATGTTTATAGTGGTGCTTTTCCCAGCTCCGTTAAGTCCCAAGAAGGCAAATAGATATCCCTCCTCCACAGAAAAAGATATATCATCAACGGCTTTTGTGTTGCCAAAATACTTTTTCAAATTTTTTATTTCTATTATATGACTCACAATAAATCCTCAAAACACATTAAGTATATACCATAAATCTGTTTTTTGTCTACTTTATATCATTCAAATTTGTTTGGTTTTACTTTACTTTGGATGTGTAAAAAAAGATAGTTTTAGCTATCTTTATAAAACACTATACTAGCAACACCTCTAGTAAAAATATACAAATCTATCGGTGTATATTAGTGCGAGATGGGTAACTATTAGCCTTTTGCTTGGTCTTTTTGTAATTCTTCTGCTTTATTGGCTTCTTTATTTTTTGAAATGTCAGGAAGTCCTGCACTGTAAATCAAGCCAAATATTCCCAGCAAAAAGCCAATCCAAAAACCACCGTTATAACCTTTTTTTCTTTGTAAGTCCTTACTTAAAAACCCAGAAATAATCCAAAAAATTAGTATTATAACAAGTCCAATTATTGTCGCTATTCTTCCTGTGTCCATAATTTACCTCTACCCTAGTATAACGCACACATAACATAATTACAAGTATTAATTTAAAGCACGCATGGAATGTAGGGGTATATAACTCTCGGAGGACTAAAAACTTTCAACCAAACAAGCATCCAGTTGAGTGTGTGATAGTGGAGATAGTAATAAAAATTATAACCTTAATGTGTGTGTTGGATGTAAAGGTAATTAGGCTATTCTTCAAACTTTAACTTATCTATCTCTTCATAAACTTCTTCAATATTGTGCTTATTAAACAAGTTGCTAACTTTTATATTTATAGTGATTAATTCGCCAGTTGAAAGATAACAACCAGTTTTTAATTCATCAATCTTCAACAAAGTTTCTTTAAATCTCAATATCACTGTTTTTAGAAATTTGTCTTTTTCTAAAAAAAAATGATCCATCTTCAGAGGGATTTAAAAGTAATGGAAAAGTTGTGTTGGTAGTTCTGAGCAACATAATACAAGCGGAAATAAAATTTTCAAAGTAAAAATAAAAGTGGGAGTCTTGACAACACGGGCTCCCATTTTTGTGAAAATGACAAAATTTTAAAAGAAAAAGAGGCTGAATTAGACAATTTCGTCCACCAGCCTCCTCGTGGCGGAAAGACCGATAACCAATCCTAACACAAAAATATATCTTTGTAACCTGTTGATAAAAATGCGTTTAATATTTTAAAATATTATTAAAATTTCTTACACGGAAAAACTGTTGAAGCACAAGGACATATTATGCTTGTAGGTGTTAAATTATTATCTACAATAATATTTACTTCTTTATGACAAATTTTACATTTAAAAATGTTGCAATATTTTTCAGAAGCTTCAACCAATGCTATTAATTCTGTTATTGATAATTCTTGAGCCCATAATGTAAAATGGGTAGATGGATTCAATGTCCACCTTTCGCAATTAAAATCTTTAAATGAATTGTCATAATTATTTATTAAATTTTTAATTGGGGTAGTATCTTTTTTTAACGATTGAATGGTTTCTAATGCTTTATTTAAAGCATTTTTCAAAAATTTATGTGCTGGAATTATAACATCTTCTAACGACCATTTGCCATCGGGAGAATAAGGAACTAGTAATCTATATTTTTGACAAATATAATTGAAGTGTTCTTCTAATAAGTATCTTAATTTCCCAATTGCTTCAGATTTTTTTCCCGCATTTAAATTTGATTTTATTATATCCCAACTATCATCAGTTTTTTCGTATAATGGACCATTATCTATATCCCAAGCTCTAAAATGAATTATATTTTTAGGACCTACTACATGATGAATTTCCAATTCTTTTTTCCAAATAAAATCATGAGTTGTAATAATAAATTGTTTGTTAGGAAAAATTTCGTTTAATAATTTACAAAATGTTATTCTATGATCCATGTCAATTGACATAACTACATCATCTAATAAAATTATATCTAAAATATCGTTTTCAATAAGTTCGGACAAGGCAAAAAATAAACAGATGCCCATGCTGTCTTGATGTCCCTCGCTATGAACTGCATTGGGTGGATATTTCTTGCCATCTAAAAAGCGAACTGACATTTCTAATCCTGCACCACTTTTTGTAAATTCGGCATTAAAATCATTTTCATCTTTTGAATGTAATAATCTGTAAAAAAATGAAAATCTACCTTCAATGCTCTTATATAATTCGTTCAAAGTATCTTCTTGAGATTTTTCATATGATGTAAACAATATTTCTGCTTTATTTTTTGATAATTCTAGATTTTTTAATTCAAATTCTGTTTGGTATAAAGTCTTTATTCTACTTGCTATATTGGTTAAATCTTTGTATTCAATTTGTATATTTTCTATTGATATCTTTGCTATTTCAGTTGTAATTATAATTTTTATTTTGTTTATAACTTCATGTATATTAATTCTGTTTTTATATTCATCACAATCCTTTTTTGTTAAATTTTCAACTTTAAGGTTATCCATATACTCAAATAATGGTTTTATATTAATAATGTTGGATTCTGTATCATAAATAGCGATATTATTGTAATTGTTATTATAAAATTGGATAAGATTTGAAATATTCGTTTTTATGTCAGAATAACAATTTGATCTCTTGGAAGATAAATTGGACAAGCTTTTTAGATTGTCAATTTTTGATCTTAGTTTATTAATTAATTCTTCTTTTGATTTTATTGGTTGTTCACATACTGGACATATGTCATCTTTAATACTCACAAGAGCTTTGTTATATAGTTCTAAATTATCTATAATCATATCAACTTGTTCAAGTTCTTGTATAGATGTCTGTATTTTCATCATATTGTCTAAATTATTAATTAAACCTTTTTCGCCATATATTTCTTTTTCATATAAAATAATATCATTTAATTTCACCGATAATGCTGTTTTTATTTCACTTTCCTTACTAAAATCAATTCCTTTGACAATCAAGTCAGGATTTAAACAATCAATTTCATTACAATTTAGCTTTGTTCTTTTTTCGTTTATAATGTCTAACCAATTATCTTGAGAAGTGTTTAAAATTTTATCTATGTCTTGTTTTATAGATAATAGTTCTTTTTGTTTGTTATCATATTCTAATGATATCTCTTTGAAAATTTTTTGCAAAATTTTTCTGTTTGATGTTATTTTTTCTAAATTTAATAAATTTTCTATATCTTTTGCTCTAGTTGAATCCGTAGAACTAATGTATTTGGTTATTTCTCTTCTAGATAAAATATTTGCTTGAAGTTTTGCTATATTTTCAACTTTGTTAAAATATTCCTTATATTCATTTTTACATTCTAGAACAGAGTGGTTAATAAGGGTTCGTTTTATAATTACATTTTCATTTATATTTGGAATTTTTACAACAGCAGAAACCCATGCGTCCTGTGGATTACTCTTAACATGTTTCCCATGTGATTGCAAAGTTAATCCACTTGTTCCTGTGCCATTAATTCTCGAAATTTCGCCAGATAATAAAAAATCTATAGCATCTATTACTCCACTTTTCCCAGTCCCATTGTCTCCATATATAACAGCATTTTTCTCATTAAAATCTAATTTAAGATTTTTAATACCTCTGAGACAATTTATTTCTATTGATTTAATTTTCATTTTTGATTCCTTTTTAAAATTTCTGATATCATAGTTTTCTTAGTATTTTCTGAATAATTCGCAATAAGTATTTCTTCAATTTTATTGATGTCGCCACTTGTAAACATTGACTGCATTTTTTCATCAGATTTTACTTTTTGTATTACTTTATTAATCATATAATTACCTCAACTATATTATAATAAAAAGAGAAGAATTTTTCAATCCTTCTCCTTTTATTTTATTGATTGTTTTGCAAATGGGTATAAACTGCATTTGCTGATAGGTTTGAAAAGTTGCCATTTGTTTCGGCAAAGGTTTTTAAATCATGAGCAAGAATAAAAGATATTTTCTCTATCTGCTTTGAGTTTAAATTAACTTTACCTAATTTTAGTTCGTGTGAATTAAAATCAATAACAGCAGTATTTTCATCTATATCCTTACAATCAATAAAACATTGATTGTTATTCGTTTTTATCATAATTACTTACTAAAAAGCGAATAACACCAAAGAACACTTGGACTATTTAAAGTCCATAATTATTATAACATTTTTCTTTCCAATTTTCTATATTTTCGACAAAAAAAGACAAGTGGGTATCCCACTTGGTCTAATAAGGGGAAATGACTCAAAAGTGAAACTTTGGCTTTTTAGGGGTGAATCATCAGAAAGGCTTATTTTATAAGGATTTTTCACCCCTAAAAAACGATATTGAGTCTATTTCCTTATCCTGCTTCTAATAAATTTTAAAAAAATTAAACAAAAATAGATAAAAAAGAGCAAAATTATAAAATTTATGTTATACTCTTGTTAAGGAGATTAGAATTATGAA
>CALWPG010000018.1 GCA_944383375.1 uncultured Clostridia bacterium
ATATATTATGTTGTTATAAATGTATAAAATTATTACAAAGTAATGTTGTGTTGAGAGAAGTGAGACATCTTTTGAGATTCCTCGTGGCAGAGCCACTCGGAATGACAGGAGGTGTGAGCTTTCGGAATGACAGTGGGGGTTGTCAATTAGCCCACATTTATTAAAATAAAAAACAAAATTTGAAGCAAAAGGACAGCGATTGCCAAGATCATGAATATTAGTTTTAGAACTCTCCTATTTTTTGACAGTACAAAGGATGCTATGTGAAGTGCAGTGGCAATTGCACTCACCACCAATCCCGGAAAGCCGAAATAAACAGCCATAAGCACCACGCCGAGTGCTGCGCCAGCCTGTTCATTGCCCTCTGCCACAAGATAATCGTACACAGAATCCGCAAAAAACCACAATATTATAAATCCAATGATTAAGAATATTGCACCAATTATGAATAATATCTTGCTCGCTTTTTCTTTTTTTGAGTTGTTATTTTCTGTTACCAAAGAATTGTCCATAGAACTCTCCCCTTTTTTATTTAATTATACTCATGAGTTTGTTATAGTAACTCTATTTTTTCAGTTTTGAAGTCGCAGTAATATTCGGCGACTTTACACTTGAATTTCAAAACACAATAATCAGGGTCGGTCACGCCTTGCTTATAGAACATTTGATCGCCGGAACGCCAAATCAAATCCTTTGTAGATTGGTCAGTACAGATTTCCATTTCTCCTATAATGGAAACGCCTTGATATTTGAATTTACTGCGCTTATAAAAGTAAACACAGGCCTTGTTATTTGCCGTGAATTGCTTTATCTTGTTCGACGACGTGTTTGTGGTAAAATAAATTTCATTACCCTCTATTTTTCTCGGAGCAAGCATCGCGCGAATCACGGGAAAACCTTGGTCATTAACCGAGGCAATAAATGCAGTTTTCTGTTCCGATATAAATTGATATATCTGATTTTTATCCATAACAACCCTCGCCCAAGGACATTTTATCTTGATACTATGGTATCAGATTTAAATTTAAATTGCAATTAATATAAAAATAAAAAAACGGAATTCCACATCCCGTTTTCAATCTGGCGGAAAGTTAGGGATTCGAACCCCAGTTACCTTTCGGTAAAACGGTTTTCAAGACCGCCGCTTTCGACCGCTCAGCCAACTTTCCACTATGGTGCATTATACCTGACTTTATTTCATTTTGCAAGCAATTTTTGTTTTTTATTATTATTTTTTTAAAAAAAATGCACTCCATTACAAAAAATACTTAAACTATTGCAAAAATATTAACTTTATGTTATAGTTTGGCTAATAGGAGCTGTGATGAAAAGTAAAACTGTCTCAAGAGGTATTTTGTATTATATCTTTCTTCTTATTGCTGTTGTCGTTGGGGTGCTGTGTATTATTGGTGCTATACTTTTGCTTTCGCCAGGGACTGAAATTTTTGGCATCAGTTATTACAACCGTTTCGACACAACAAATATAACTACCGTCGCTGACGAAAACCAACAGTCGTATGAAATCGACCAACTTTTTGATAGTGGGCGAGTTGACGTTGTCAATGTGACGACGAATCACGCAGATGTCACAATACAAAATAGAGAGAGCGTGCGTATTCAGTTCTTTATTGAAGGTGCAGTGACTGGAATTGTTACATCTGAGAACAAAAATTCATTCAATTATTCAATCAGTTATTCAGCGCAAACAAGAACACTGAATTTGGATGTTACTGCTCCAATTTTATTGTTGACTTTTAACAATTCAATGGAGGTGGTTTTGTCGCTGCCATATGAATTTGTTGATACAAATATAGATTTTGTCGTGAACACACAAAGTGGAGATGTCAGTGTGGGCAACCACGAAAGAGACACTTATACACTGAACAGTTTAACTGTAAACGCAGAAAATTCTTCAAATGTGCTATTGGGCAATCATGCAAATGTCAAAAATGAGATAAATTTGAATGTTCCTTCCGGTGAAATTAGGTTCAATACCGATGTTGTCACTGGTGAGCTTAACATAACTTCAGAAAGTGCAAGAATAAGGACCTCAGACATCGAGGCACAAAATGTGAAGTTGGTTACTCAAGGTTCTTCTGTCAATATGAACAACATCCAAGGCAACTTTGACTATTCAGCTAGACGTGGTGTGATAATTGTTGGAGACATTACTGGAAACTTGACTTGCTCGGAGGAAGTTGTGATTGCGAATATCACAGTGGGCACAGTTGACGGAAATGTCATTTTGCCAAACGCAGAGTCGTCGAATATCACCATTGAGGCGCTCAATGGTCGTGGAGATATCACCACAACGTCCGGAAATGTCACAATAAGGAGCGCAAATGCCATTTTGGAAGTCCAAACACAAAGTGGGAAAATTGATGTGACCGTTGACACAAACCCAACATTGATTACTGGTGGCTACGAAGAAGAGCTTGGAGTGATAAATTTGGAAACACAAAGTGGAGAAATTGCCATCAACTTTGCAAATGTGTATTTGCAAAATTACATCACCACAACAAGCGGAACAATCAACTGCGCATTCAGTGCGTCAAACAACCTTGTGCTGAGTTATGACTGCACAAACAATGCCCCTACCCTTTCAACTGGCATAACAACTGGCGAAGTTCAAAACCAAGGCGAGTATACAATTGGCAATTTTTCAACAAGAAATAAAATAACCATAAAAAACACTGACGGTCGAACAAGTATCAGTGACACGTATTAAGGTAAATTACACTAAGGAATGCGCTGCATTCCTTTTTTGAGATTTTTCCCTTCGCTCGAAATGACAGAAGGGATGCTCGAAATGATACATAACTACGTGATCCTTTGGTCCTGCTTGACGGAGAAATAATTCTTCCAGGGGTCTTTTTTTAGCCTTTTGTCTATATTTTTTATTGTTATTTGATTTGGCTCGATTTTTTCAAGTTCACTCCAAGAAATTGGTGCAGAAATGGGAGCACCTTTCCTGGCCCTTAACGAATAGGTGGACACACTTGTCTGCCCTTTTTTATTGCGAAGATAATCTATAAAAATTTTGCCTTTTCGATTTTCCTTTCTGATGTTTGTTGTATAGGCATCGGGCCATGTCTGCTCCATTAAAATTGCAACGTCTTTACAAAACTTTTCAAACTTTTGCCAGCCACAACTTTCACTCAAAGGCACAACCACGTGATAACCCTTTCCACCACTTGTTTTGACAAAACTTTGAAGTGATAGATTTGACAATATCTTTTTTAGCCTCTTTGCACACAATCGCACATCTTTTAGTGACACACTTTCACCAGGGTCAATGTCAAAAATAATGACATCTGGATGTGTTATATCATCATTTTTTGCGCACCAGGGATGAAATTCAATTACACCCAAGTCCAATAATCTTTTTATACCTTCGCCGTCTTTAATATAAAAATATTGTTCAGTTTCGCCCTCGCTATTTTTCACTTTTTTAATTCCCAAGCCCTGAGCGGGTGCTTTTAAATGTTTTTGGAAAAAGCACTCACCTTTTATACCGTCTGGACATCTTATGATGCTTAAAATCCTATTTTCAACAAAGGGGAACATCTTGTCTTTTATTTTATTATAGTAATCAAAGACATCTTGCTTTGTAATCTTATCGTCTGGAAAGAAAATTTTGTCTTTGTTGGAGGCTTCCCAAACAGTATTTCTTACAACCTCAACACTTTCTTTGTCATTACGTATGCCCTTAAAAGACGCATGTCTAAGCAATCCCTCTTCAGTAAACTCGGCGAACTGGACCATGACAACAAGTTTTGGTGATGTAAAGATAATTTTCTCGTCGGTTTGGTGATTTAAAGTGGTATTAAATGGCGAAATTTTGCGTTTTTGTTTATCAAGAATACTTTTTAGCAAAGCTTTGTCACTGTCATTAAAGCCAGTTCCAACTCGCCCCACAAACTCTAGCTTATTCTCATTCATTTCACCCAAAAGCAACGAGCTGATTTGACCATTGCTATTATGTGACTGAGTGTATCCACCAACAATAAATTCTTCAATTTTGTTGCATTTTACCTTTATCCAATCATCATCTCGTGTGCCTTTGTAAACGGAATCGATTTTTTTACCAATTATTCCCTCTAGATCCAATTTTTGCGCTAGTTTAAAATTTTTATTGCCCTGACCCACAACATATGACGTGTAGATGACGTTGTTGCAATCAGAAAATAATGACCTTAGAATTTCTTTTCTTTGTATGTATTTCTCATTTCTGAGATCTTTGCCATCTTTTGAGAGTATGTCAAAAACCATATAGATTGGCACAAAGTTTTTTTCACCTCTAAGGTATTTGTGAAGCAGTTTAAAATCTGACCTGCCCTTTTCATCGCAGACAATGACCTCACCATCAAGTACTGCGCATCCCGGAATTTTTTTAAGTGACAAGACAATATCTTTGAATTTTCTTGTGTAATCTATGTTATTTCGCGTCATGAGCCTAACCTTGCCGTTTTCTATGTAGGCAACTATTCTGTAGCCATCAAATTTTACCTCGTAGGCATAGTTTTTGTCGTCTTTGGGGATGGAATAACTAAGTTTAGCAAGTTTAACATCAACCTTAGAAAATGGGTTTCTGTTGGTTTTTTCTTTAATTAGTAACCAATTTTCTTGTTTTTTGTCCATATTTGTGCGAATAAGCGCAAAATCTCCGACAATTTTTTTGCCACTTAGGTGAAATTTCAACATGCCACTTTTCAAACCTTTTTTGAAACTTTCTTTTGCAGTGTATGTACCATTGTCATAGATCTCAACCTTACCTGCACCATACTGACCTTTTTCTATGGTTCCACTGAATTTGGCATAACTTATGGGATGATCCTCAACCTTGACAGCAAGACGTTTTTGAGAAAGTGTTGTAGGAACACCTTTTGGCACTGCCCAAGACAAAAGAACGCCACCAAACTCCAAGCGAAAATCATAATGTTCTCGCCTGGAAAAATGGTGCTGCACAACAAAAATTGGATTTTTATGTGCTTTTCCTTTATTTTTGGGCTCTTTTGTCTTTGAAAAATCTCTTTTTTCTTTATACTCTTTTAATTTCATAAAATTATTATGCAGAGAGACATAAAATTAATTCAAGCTTTACATTTTTATTCGACAAAAATAGTTTTTTTAAGGTCAAAACTGATCTTTTTTTCATAATATTAAATCTTTTTTCACGCAAATTAATTGTGTTAAAGGAGAAAAAAATATGAAAAAGACATTTATTTCTTTAATTTTGGTGGCAATTATGTGTTTATCATTTGGAGCCATGTTTACCCAAAACGAACCTATTTATGCCGATGAAGATTGCATATATATCATGACAATGGGCTACGGTGAAGTATTGACGCAGGCAGACATGATGGAAATGAATTTTTCTGTCACCACAATAAGCGACAAATTGGACAATGGCTATAGCGAAATCACTCAAAAGATGGAGGAAATCAAAAATGCCATAACACAAATTGATTCGCAGGCAAAAGTCAATGTTTGCTATACTTCAAGTTATCCTATTTTCAATGGTGGAGTTAATCAATATAAATTTCATTACAACTTTGTCGTCACCACAAACAACATTGAAAATAAGGACAAAATTATTTCAACAATTTCGGAAAATGGTGCAACAAGTTTCCAAGGATGTAGATTAATGCTAGAAGACAAACAAGAAATCTACAATGAAGCTCTTGCAAATGCCAAAGCAGATGCAGAACAAAAGGCAAAAGCTTTGTATACTGATGTTACGCTAAAAGAAATGTTTGAAGTAAGTATTTACAGCTTTGAGCACAACGGAGAAATCAAGGTAGAGGCATGTGTGAAAGCTAAATTTCAAGTGAATGGCAACGCACAACCTTCTCAGTTGCCTGAGGAAGATACCACAGTTCCTCCACAGACACAGGGCGATGAACCAATGCCAAATGACACACCTTCACAGGATAACCAAACCCTCTCACCAAGCACATTAGAAAAAACAGAAGATGACGTGGAGTCATCTTCTATTTCAAAATATCAATATGTGTGATATTTAACATTCGAATTATCGAATGTTTTTTATAATAAAAATATAAAATTCTATTGCAAAATGACAAATATTGTTGTATACTCATTTGTGCAAATTTAATGGACCACTAGCTCAGTTGGTAGAGCAACTGACTCTTAATCATACGCTCCGAAATGAGTATAAACTACATTTATGGACCAGTAGCTCAGTTGGTAGAGCAATTGACTCTTAATCAATGGGTCCAGGGTTCGAGTCCCTGCTGGTCCACCATTTAAATCCCTTATTTTATTAGGGATTTTATTATTTTTACATAACTAATTTTTACTTAAAAGTGTCTAAAAATTTTGTAAAAAGTGTCTAAAAAATGTCATTTTTGCATGTAAAATTTTAATATTTCACATTGCATAAAAACATCGAATTTTACTTAAAAATTGCCACTGTCTAAAAAATTGTCTAAAAATTTTTGAAAAAATTGCATAAAAAAGACTGAGAATTATCACAAATTCCCAGTCATTTTTTACATCTCAAAATCTTTTTGTCTTTTCTTTTTACGCATTTCTTTTTCTTTAAGCCACTCTAAATATTCTTCATCTTCTTGTTGAGATTTTAGTTGTTCTTCTAATTTTGCAATTTTTTCTTCAAGTTCTTTTGTCTTATCAATTTCGTTTGTTTTTTCGTTTTCTTCTTTCTTTGAATTAAAATTAAAAACATTTGAAATTGTGTTTGCTGAGTTTTGTTTAGTCTTATAGTCCAAGTGGCTGTAAATATTCGCTGTGGTGCCAAAATCGGCGTGTCCAAGCCACTCTTGGATTTGTTTCATAGGAACTCCATTAGATAGCATAATGCTTGCACAAGAGTGTCTTAAATCGTGAAAACGAATATGTTTAAGATTGTTCTTTCTAATAATCTTAATAAAGTTATGAGATAGCCTGTTAGGCAAAATCAATCTTCCAAGATTGTCAACACAAACATAATCCAAATACCTTTTGTCATAACCCTTGCCGAGTAATTTTTTATTATTCTCAACTTGCTCTTTATGGTTAAGTAATAATTCTTCTGCCTGTGGGAGTAGTGGTAAAACTCTATTGCTTGTTTTATTTTTCATCTTATCCGATTTATGAATATATCG